>CAXTKL010000052.1:2225-18699 GCA_964244825.1 uncultured Aestuariivirga sp. | reverse complement strand
TTCGAGGCTCGCAAGGGCTCGCACCTCAGCATGAGGGAGTTGTGAGATGTCCCTCTTGCGGGCCTCGAAGCACGCACAGTGTAGACTTTGGATTGGAGAAAAAATGGACTCACAGACACAGATATCACTGAACACAGCGGCCCTCAAAACCGACATGCAGGATTTGTCGCGGTTGGCGGACTCGTTTGGCTCGAAGCTGGTGACATCGCTTGCGGGGGCTGTGGTGCACGGGCGGAAATTGTCGGATGTGTTCCGCGGGCTTGCCTTGTCAATGGCGAACCAGGCGTTGTCCATGGCCATCAAACCTTTGGGAAACTTGCTGGGCGGTTTGTTTGCCAGTGCCAAGGGAAATGTTGTGACGCCTTTTGCAAGCGGTGGATTGATCAACAGCCCCATGCTGTTTCCGATGCGGAACGGCACGGGGTTGATGGGGGAAGCGGGTCCCGAAGCGATCATGCCATTGGCGCGTGGCAGTGATGGCAAATTGGGTGTGCGGGGTGGTGGATCTGCGTCGCATGTCACGATCAATATTTCGACGCCTGATGTGCAGGGCTTCCGGCAATCACAGGGGCAAGTGGCGGCGATGGTGGCGCGAGCGGTTGAGCGTGGGCAGAGGAACTTATAAATGGCGTTTGATGATGTGAGATTTCCCACGGCAATTTCGCGTGGAGTGACGGGCGGGCCGGAACGGCGCACCGACGTGGTGACCACGGCGTCGGGGCGCGAGGAACGCAACAGCCGCTGGGCCAATTCCAGGCGCAAATATAACCTCGGCTTCGGCGTGAAAACCGTGACACAATTGCATGATGTGATTCAGTTTTTTGAAGGGCGGCGGGGCAGGCTGCACAGTTTCCGTTTCAAGGATTTCGCCGACTACAAGTCTTGCCTGCCCAATGCCGTTCCTCAGCGTACGGATCAAATTCTTGGTACCGGCACCGGCGCACAAGCGGCGTTCCAACTGGCGAAGCACTATGGCGGTCCCTCGCGAGACTATGTGCGCACGATCACGGCACCGGTTGCAGGCACGGTGCTGGTGGCGGTCAATGGCGTGGCATCGGTGGCCTTCACACTGAATGCCGTGACGGGTGTGATCACCTTCAATGCCGGCAGCATTCCGGCGGCGGGTGCAGTGGTGACAGCGGGTTATGAATTTGATGTGCCGGTGCGATTTGATACGGATGAGATCACCGTGAACCTCAAACACTTTGAGGCGGGTGAGATTCCGGAGATTCCGCTGCTCGAGGTGTTGCCATGAGAACTCTCCCTCCCGGTTTTCAGGCGCATCTCGACAGCGGAAGCACGACGCTGAGCCATTGCTGGCGCGTGACGTTGAAGAATGGCGAGAAGCTTGGCTTTACCGACCATGACGTGGACATGAATTTTGATGGCACGGTGTTCGAGGCGTCTGCAGGTTTTACCGGCAGCAGCATTGAATCGTCACTGGGTCTTTCCGTGGACAACATGGAGGCCGAGGGCGCGTTGCAGTCGGCGCATCTGGACGAGGCGCGCCTGAAGGCGGGTGACTTTGACCATGCGGAGATTGAGGTGTGGCGGGTGAACTGGCAGGAAGCGTCGCAACGCATTCTGCTGCGCAAGGGCCATCTCGGTGAGGTGAGTTACGGTGACAGTGCATTCAAAGCCGAAGTGCGGGGCTTGTCGCATCTGCTGTCACAGCAGAAGGGCCGGCTCTACCAGTTTGGTTGTGATGCCGAACTGGGGGATGGGCGCTGCGGCGTGAATCTGGCCAACGTGGCCTTTGCCAAGGCTGGACTTGTGGCGGCAGTGGAACCGGCCGCCCTGGTGTTGAGCGGCATTGCTTTTCAGGATGATTGGGCCACGCGGGGGCGATTGAAGTTTATTGCGAATGGCAAAACTGTTGGCGTGAAGCGGCAGCGCAATGTGGGGGCGCTGACACGGGTGGACCTGTGGGCGGCACTGCCGTTCACGGTAAATGTGGGTGACAGCGTGTTGTTGACAGTGGGCTGTGACAAGCAGTTTTCGACGTGCAAGGCGAAGTTCGCCAACGGGGTGAATTTTCGCGGCTTCCCGCACATGCCCGGCACGGATTTTGTGGCGGCCTTTGCATCCTCAAGCGATCCCAACAATGACGGCGGCAGACGCTCATGACACGGGCCGAGCAGGTTGTCACCGCAGCACGCGGCTGGCTTGGCACGCCCTATCGTCACCAGGCGAGTTTGCGCGGTGTGGGCTGTGACTGTCTGGGTCTGGTGCGCGGCGTGTGGCGCGATTGCGTGGGCGTGGAGCCGGAAATAGCCCCTGCCTATTCTGCCGATTGGGCCGAGGCGAGCGCTGGGGAAACGCTGGCCGACGCGGCGGGCCGGCATCTCGTTCGCGTTGACGGATTGAAATTTGAAGCGGGTGATGTGGTGCTGTTCCGCTGGAGGCCGCATTTGCCCGCGAAACATGCGGGCATCGCGACGGGTCCGACCACTATGGTTCACGCGCAGGATGGTTTGGCGGTGACTGAGATTGTGCTCGCACCCTGGTGGTTGCGGCGGCTGGCGTTTGTTTACAGGTTTCCGGGGTAGCTCCCTCTCCGTCATCGCTCGCGCGATGCCACCTCTCCCGCAAGCGGGCGAGGATAATAATTTTTTCCTCGCCCGCTTGCGGGAGAGGTGTCGCGCGGAGCGCGACGGAGAGGGAATCTTTCCTCGCTCACTTGGTTGAAAGTTTCTCATGGCGACTGTTGTTCTTTCTTATGCTGGTGCGGCACTTGGCACGCTGGTGGGTGGTCCCATTGGCGGAATCCTTGGGCGTGCCATTGGCGGACTTGCGGGCAATGCGCTGGACCAGCGGCTGTTTGGAAAAAAGCAGAAATCCGAAGGGCCGCGGCTGAATGATCTGCGCGTCATGGCCTCGGAGGAGGGGTCGGCCATTCCGGCGGTGTGGGGGCGCATGCGGGTGGCGGGCCAGGTGATCTGGGCCACCAATCTGGAAGAGGTGGTGTCGACCGAGACGCAGAAGGCCTCGTCAAAAGGCGGACCGAAATCGACGACCACCACCTACAGCTATTTCGGCAATTTTGCGGTAGGGCTTTGCGAGGGCGTGATCGATGGCATTGGCCGGGTGTGGGCCGATGGCAAGGTGGTTGATTCTGGATCATTCACCACCAGACTCTACACGGGAACGGAGACGCAAGCTCCTGACAGTTTGATCACGGCGGTGGAAACCACGGCACCGGCCTATCGCGGTTTGGCCTATATCGTATTTGAGCGCTTGCCCCTGGAGCGGTTTGGCAATCGCCTGCCGCAATTGTCGTTTGAAATTTTCCGCCGAGGGTCAAGCCTGGGTGAAAAGGTGCGTTCCGTCAATATCATTCCCGGTTCCACCGAGTTTGGCTACGACACGGCATTGGTGACGCGCAATGATGCACGGGGTTTGACGGTGAGTGAAAATGCCCATGCGTCTGCCGTAGAAACAGATTGGACTCTATCGGTTGACCAATTGCAGGGGGCGTGCCCCAATCTGCAATCGGCGTCACTCGTGGTGGCGTGGTTTGGCGACGATCTGCGCTGTGGCACATGCAGCGTGCGGCCCCGTGTGGACAGTCTGACCAAGGTAACAACGGGGGCAAACTGGTCGGTTTCAGGTGACACCCGGGCCACGGCGGTTGCAGTGAGCACCAGCGGCGCAACACCTGCCTATGGCGGCACACCTTCCGATGAAACGGTTGTGCGGGCGATCCAGGATTTGCGGACACGGGGTTTGCAGGTGACGTTCTATCCGTTCCTGCTGATGGATATTCCGGCGGGCAATGCATTGCCGGACCCCTATGGCGGGGCCGCACAGCAGGCCTACCCCTGGCGGGGGCGGTTGACGTGCAATCCAGCACCCGGTTTGGTGGGCACGCCCGACAAGACGGCGGCCATGGCGACCCAGGGCAGTGCCTTCATGGGCAGTTGCACACCTTCCCAATTTACGGTGACGGGAACCTCTGTGATCTATTCCGGCCCCGTGCAGTGGAGCTATCGCCGGATGATTTTGCATTACGCAAAACTCTGCGCGGCGGCAGGTGGCGTGGATGCGTTTCTGATTGGCAGTGAATTGCGCGGGCTGACAACCCTGCGCTCCACGGCTTCGAATTTTCATATGGTCAATCTGCTGCGCGACCTGGCTGTGGACGTGAAGGCGATTTTGCCGGGTGTCAAGATTTCCTATGGGGCGGACTGGACTGAGTATTTTGGCTATCGCCCACAGGATGGATCGGGCGACGTGTATTTTCATCTCGATACGCTGTGGTCAAATGCAGCCATCGATTTCATTGGCATTGACAGTTATATGCCCCTGGCGGACTGGCGCGATGGCGCGTCGCACCTGGATGCTGTGGCCGGTGCCGCGTCGATTTATGACCGCAACTATTTGTCGGCGCGAATGGCGGGAGGTGAAGGCTATGACTGGTATTACGCCACGCCAGCAAACCGCGATGCACAAGTCCGTACACTGATTACTGATGGCACCTATGGCAAGCCCTGGGTGTTTCGTTACAAGGACCTGCTGAATTGGTGGAGTAATGCGCACCGCAACCGGCCAGGCGGTGTCGAGTCAGGGAGCAACACCAGCTGGGTGCCGCAATCCAAACCGATATGGTTCACGGAAGTGGGCTGCCCGGCAGTGGACAAGGGGGCGAACCAGCCCAATGCGTTTTATGATGCAAAGTCGTCGGAAAGTCAGTTCCCCTATTATTCAGGAGGGCAGCGCGATGACTTGATGCAGCACCGTTACATGGAGGTGGTGGAAAATTACTGGTCAGCTGCGGGTGCGCAGAATCCCATATCATCCGTATACGGATCGTCGATGGTGAATGCGGCGCGCACCACGTGGTGGGCATGGGATGCGCGGCCCTTCCCTAGCTTTCCGGCGCGCACGGATGTGTGGTCGGACGGGGCCAATTATCCGCGCGGACACTGGCTGAACGGCAGGCTTTCGGCGGTAGATCTGGGCGAATTGATTGCGGGTTTGGCGCTGCGCTTCGGGCTTGGCGCTGTTGATGTGAGTGCCGTTGCCGGGCTTGTGGATGGCTTTGTGCTGGACCGGCCCATGTCAGGCCGGGATGCATTGGAGTCACTGCTCGCGGTGTTTTCGCTGGATGCCATCGAGAGTGATGGTGTGTTGAAGGTCAGGCCACGGGCGGCGCGGGTGAGTTTAAATCTCACACGGGATGCGCTGGTGGAACACGGGCGCAATGGTGCCGTGTTGCAGGAGACGCGGGCACAGGAAACCGACCTGCCGCGACTGGTGCGGTTGGGCTATGTGGAATCGTCATTGGATTATCGCTCTGCTGCGGTTCAGCAATCACAGCCCGACACGGCAAGTGCGCGTGAAATTGCCATGCAGCTGCCTGCAGCAGTACCGCAAAGCCTGGCCCAGGCACGGGCGGATGTGGCGCTGGCAGAAAGCTGGGGCCAGCGGGCCACGGCAGACTTTGCCTTGCCGCCACGCCTGATCGGGCTGGAACCCGGCGATGTGATTGCGGTTGATGGCAAAGCCTATCGCCTGTCACGCATCATGGATGCGGAGGCCCGGCTGGTGGAAGCCGTGCAGCATGATGCGTCGGTCTATGACGCGCCGTCGCTGGTGGAACGGGTGGCATTGCCAAAGCTGGCGGATGTGTTCGGCCAGGCTGATGTTTTGATGATGGACCTGGCCTTGGCCACGACGGCGCAACCCGCAGCGGCCTGGGTTGCGGCCCAGGCAAAACCCTGGCCAGGCCGTTTGAATGTGCTGAAACAGCAGGGCGGTGTGAGTTACGCCTTCAACAGTCTTGTGGGTGCTCAGGCCACCATGGGCGAGACACTTTCGGTGTTGCCTGCGGGGTTGGTGGGGCGGGTCGATCGCAATGTCATTTTGAACGTGCAACTTGATTTTGGTGCGCTGGCTTCGGTGTCCCGGGCAGAATTGCTGGCGGGAGCGAACAGCGCAATCGTGGGCAGCACAGCAACTGGATTTGAAATCCTGCAATTTGAGCAGGCTGTTCTGACGGGTGTGAACACCTACCGGCTCGAAGGCTTGTTGCGGGCACAGGCGGGGTCGCTGGCGGAAATGTTGCCGTCGCGGCCAGCAGGCCAACGATTTGTGTTGTTGAACGGGGCTGTGACCCAGGTTTCGGGAACGCTGCAGGACGCCACCCTGCCGTCGCGCTGGCGGGTGGGACCGGCATCACTGGATCATGGGCATCCGGCCTATGTGACGCTTGATGTGTCGCCGACAATGAAGGCACTGCGCCCCTTGCGGCCTGCCCATATCCGCGCTGTGCGCAGTGGCGGTGGTGTGACCATCAGTTGGATCCGGCAGACGCGGTCTGGCGGTGACGGCTGGGAACTCGGTGAGGTGCCGCTGAGTGAAGAGTCTGAAAGCTATGTGCTGACGGTGATGAATGGTGTGGCTGTGGCACGCACATTCAACGTGAGCGTGGCGCAGCAGTTTTACAGCGACGCGCAGATGGTCGTGGATTTTGGTGCAGTACCTTTGCTGCTCACCCTGCGCGTGGCGCAGGTGAGTGCAGCCTTTGGCGCGGGCACGGTTTTGGAAAGGGTTGTGAATGTCTGACTCGGTTAATCTTGGTGTCACTTATCTTGAGGCGGCACAGGCGCAGAAACATGTGACGGTGAATGCGGCGCTGTCGCGGCTGGATGCGCTGGTGCAACTGGCGGTGTTGTCCCGTGTGCTGGCCACGCCGCCTGCAACGCCAGTGGATGGTGACCGTTATCTTCTGCCTGCTGCGGCCACGGGTGTCTGGGCCGGGCAGAGCGGAAAACTTGCCCTGCGGCTTGAAGGTGCCTGGGTTTTTGCCACGCCGCGTGAAGGCTGGACCCTGTGGGTGGCCAACGAGGACGTGCTGCTGTCATTTGATGGCACATCGTGGATTGGCGGCGGGGTACCAACGTCGCTGCAGAACATGGCGATGATTGGCATCAATGCCACGGCGGACGCGACGAACAAGTTCGTGGTGTCATCGGCGGCCGCACTGTTCAACCATGCGGGCAATGGGCATCAAATCAAGCTCAACAAGAATGCGGGTGCGGATACGGCGTCATTGCTGTGGCAGACAGGTTTTTCGGGCCGGGCCGAAATCGGCACCACGGGGGATGATGCGTTTCACCTGAAGGTCAGCAACACGGGATCTGGCTTTGTTGACATGCTGGTAGCGGATGCCGCGACGGGGCGGCTGAATTTTCCGGTGGGTGTCACCTTGCCTGCCATGGCGACGCCGGTCAGCCCGGTCAACGGGCAGATCTGGTTTGATGCCACGCTCAACCGCCTGCGTGTGCAGGACCGGGGCCGCAGCAGCAATCTGACAGGCCAGATCAATCTGGGGCCGCTTCTGGCCCGCCATCTCATTCTGAACTGAAAGGACAGTCCACATGGCAATCAATACGACACCGATTTTTTCGAAGAAGGGAGATGTTCAATGGTCTCCTGCGGCGGTAATAGCGGCCAATACGGCAAAGGACGGCACGGGCACCGTCGCCACGGCATTCACTGCCGGGGCCGACGGCAGTTTTGTGCAGAAACTGACGGTGCGGGCGCTTGGCACAAATGTGGCCACGGTGCTTCGGCTGTTTGTAAACAATGGCGCAAGCAACAGCGTTGCGGCCAATAACAGCTTGGTCAACGAAATGACTCTGCCCGCCACGACCTTGAGCGAAACCACCGCACAACCGCCCTATGAACTGGCGCTGAACCTGGCGCTGCCCGCCGGATACAAGATCTTGTGCACGCTGGGTACGGCGGTGGCCGCTGGCTTCAGCGTCACGGTTTTTGGCGGGTCTTACACGGAGTGAGGTACAGCCATGATTGATCAATCACATCTGCCAAATGTTGCCAATGGCGCTGACATCCAGGTGTTCCGTTTGCCAGGTCAATGGCAGACCTGGACCAAGCCGCGTGGCAAAAGCATGGTGTCCATTCTGGCCATCGGTTCAGGCGGCGGCGGTGGCGGTGGGTTTTCGGCTGCAGCGGCCACGGCGCGCGGTGGCGGTGGCGGTGGCGGCAGCGGCGGTTCTGCCCGCGCAATCGTGCCTGCAACAGCCATTCCGGATTTGCTCTACTGCCTGGTGGCCCAGGGAGGGGCTGGTGGTGTTGCGGGTGCTGTGGGTGCAACCGGAGCCCTGAGTTTTGTCAATACCTTCCCAGAAACCACCAGCGCTTTTAACCGTGTGTTGATCACGGGCGGTGCGGCGGCGGGCGGTGGGGGGGCTGGAACAGCCGCCGCCGCCGGTGCTGCGGGCAGCGCTGGTGCGGTTGCCGGATTTAATCCGTTGGCATTGGCCGGTACGCCCCAGGCCGTGGCCGGTGTTGCTGGTGCGCTGGGCGGTGTTCAGACCGGTGCGGCAGGCGGCGCTGTGACCGGATCGTCGCTTGTTCACGGCGGGGCGGGTGGCGGTGGCACCACATCCGCTGATTTTGCAGGCGGTGGCTTCACGGGTGGATTCTGGATGCCGTCGCTCGCGGGCGGTGCGTCTGGCGGCGGGCGTGGCCAGGATGGCTTTGAAATGTCACCCGGCGGGATTTGGCTTGCTACAAATTTTGTCGCGGCACCCGGCACCGGCGGCGGTGCAAGCAATGCTGCGTCAGGTGGTGACGGGGGATTTGGCGGTGTTGGATGTGGCGGCGGCGGCGGTGGCGCAGGTGTTACGGGTGGGCGCGGCGGCTCCGGCGGCAATGGTTTGATTGTGATTGTGAGCTGGTGAGTGACATGACGGATGTTGAACGGGAAGTGGGCCGGTTGGAGGCGCGCATGGAAACAGTGGAAACGGAGTTGCAGGGCATCCGCGCTGACGTGCGGGAAATTCGCGACGCCTTGGTTTCGGTGAAAGGCGGCTGGTTGGTTTTGACAGCAGCTCTCTCAATGGCAGCAGCGGCGGGCGCTTTTGCGCGTGAATATCTATCCGTGCTGGTGAGGAGTTGGCAGTGATGCAAATGACAGATGACGGGCTTGAGCTGATCAAGCAGTTCGAAGGGTTTCGTGGGGCAGCCTATCGCGATGCCGTTGGCATATGGACCATCGGTTATGGCCACACATCAATGGCGGGTGCGCCTGAGGTTGTTGCCGGGCTTGCGGTTTCGGAAGCAGAGGCTGGCGAGATTCTGGCGCGGGATGTGGAGAAGTTTGCCACGGGTGTGCGGGCGCTGGTGCGCGTTGCGCTGTCTGACGGGCAGTTTTCGGCGCTGGTTTCGTTTGCCTATAATGTGGGTCTGGGGGCCTTGAAAAAATCCAGCGTGTTGACGGCGGTGAATGCACGGGACTTTGCGGCGGTGCCGCGGCGGCTGCAATTGTGGACCAGGGCCGGGGGCCATGTGCTGCCCGGACTGGTGAAGCGGCGGGCGGCGGAGGCGGCGCTGTTTGCGTCTGCTTCAACAGTTGTGGTGCAGCCGACACAGGTCAAGCCCGTGCAGCAGAGCAAGACCGTGTGGAGTGCGGCCTGCGTCATGCTGCTGGCTGTTGTGCAGGCGTGGTTGTCAGCGTCTGTCGAATTGGTTGGCCTTGCGGTGTTGCTGCTGATGGCGGCGGGGCTGGCGCTGATTATTTTTGAACGGGTGAAAAAACTCAAACAGGAGGGGTTGTGATGGCATTGCCGGCAGCATTGATTTTCAATCTGGTGACGGGGCTGATGAGCGGCCCGATTTCCAAGGCGCTTGACGCCTTCGTCAAGGACCAGGAATTGCGGCGCAAGCTGGAAGCGGATTTGCAGGGCAAGCTGACGGACCATCTCGGCAAGACCGAGGAACTGGAACAGGCCGTGGTGCTGGCTGAAATCAAGTCTGAAGACTGGCTGACGCGCAACTGGCGGCCCCTCGTCATGCTCACGCTGATGGGCTTCATTGTGTTTGTCGGGCTGGTGATTCCCTTTCTGGATTTTGTGTTTGGCTCTCCGGTCACCTTCAATCCGCGCTGGAGTGCACTGCCACCGCAATTCTGGGATTTCCTGTCGATTGGTGTGGGTGGCTACATCGGTGGCCGAACACTGGAAAAAGTGGCGGGACAGGTGATTGCACCGAAGTTGCGACGTTGAGACATGGGTTGGCTTGACGCCGATTGAAGGTTTTACTATGGTCGAATCAGAAATTTGAAAGGGCTTGGGGATATGCTGAAAAAGTCTTTGCTTGCCGGGGTGTTTTTGTTCGCTGCTGCGTCAGCAGCGCAAGCCGCGCCGCTGTTTGCTGATGATTTCAATGCTGATGCGCTACACCTTAATGGCACATTGCAGAACTGGAGCGTGACCAACGGCACGGTTGATGTGATCGGGTCTAATCCGGTTCAATTCTTTGATTTTTATCCCGGCAATGGAAACTATCTTGATATGGATGGTTCTTCCGGGCAGGCTGGTACCATTGTTACAAACCAATTCTTCAATCTGGCGTCGGGACAGAAATATACCATCAGTTTTGACTACGGCAAGAATGGTAACAATGCTGAAACATTGAACTTCGGCATTGGGTCTTTCGCGTCGTCTCTGGCAATCGCGGCCGGATCAATCCCCACATTGCTCTCGAACACATTTACGTTTCTGGCCTTGTCGGATGAGGCCAATGTGCAGCTTTACTTTGCTGCTTTGGGCGGTGACAACCAGGGCCCGGTACTCGACAACGTGAAGCTGACAGTCTCTTCTGTTCCGCTCCCAGCCGCAGCACCCTTGCTGGTCATGGGGCTTTTGAGTCTCGGTGGCTTGGCACGCCGCCGCAGGGCGAAATCCAAGGTCTGAATCGACTTGCATTTCTTTTTTGCAAATCAGTACGGGCGTCTGGCCAATTGAGACTAAAATTTACCCCCTAGTCCGTCTTCCCGGCGAAGGCCGGGATCCAGCTAGCCATTGATATCGCAGCAGGAAAGCTTGGCCCCGGCCTTCGCCGGGGTGACGGTAAGTGGGTGTTGAACGACTTCAGTTGATCGTCCGACGCTCTACTTCACGTCGTTTTGCCTGACCGGACTCAAAACCGTCGTCCTTGACAGCCAGGGGCGCTGTTTGAACAGCATCGCCATCAGCATCAGATCCAGCCATTCCGGCAGTTTGCCCGCCGTGGCCATGGCGGCCCAGGTGACGAGACCGGGCGATACCGAGCGCTGGCCGCTGTGGGCGGCTTTCAGCACTGCCTTGGCAACGGCATATTCCGAAATGCTCGGCAGCAGCCGCAAGGCGAGGGTGCCGCCGAGATCCGGTTTCTGGCGACCGACGATGGTGCTGGTGCGCACTTCCGGCGGGTGAATGACGGAAACTGATACGCCATGGGGCTTAGCTTCCACATGCAGCGCCTGGCTCAGGCTGTTGATGAAGGCCTTGCTGGCGGCATAGGCTGCAAACCAGGGTGAGGGACGCGTGGCCACGGCCGATGACATGTTGACGATGGCACCAGACCCGCGCTTCATCATGCGTTTCACCGCCCAGTGGTTCAAGCGCGCCGTGGCCAGCATGTTGAGTTTGATCAGTGCCTCGAGTTTTTCCCAAGGCTCATCGGCGAATGCCCCTGTGGCACCAATGCCCGCATTGTTGACAAGAATATCCGGCACCAGCTCAGCCTCGTCCATGCCGATGAAGAATTCATCGATGGCGCGTTCGTTGGTGAGATCGACCGAGACAAAGCGCGGGCGCTTTTCGCCGGGAACGGTTTCAGCGGCACGGCGCAGGCGGTCAGGGTTGCGCGCCAGCATGAAGACAGAATAGCCCAGCGCCACGGACTGGCGGGCAATCTCCAGCCCAATGCCGTCGCTGGCGCCGGTAATCAGAACAACCTTGGTCATGGGGCGGGCACCGTGCTGCATCAATCCGAACAGGTTTGTGGCCCCCCACGGGGGAGAGGTTAGCGCAGGTGCGGGGAAAAGGGAAATAGCCGGTTTTGCGGGGTTGGAACCGTGTGGCAACCATTGCAGCGGTAATTAAATGCACTGTCACCGAAATATGTTGAACCCTTGTTTTGTGGAGGTGCGCTGGCGATTTTCAAACTGATAACCTGCTTTGCGAAAGTAAGTTGGGTCACCGCCTGCGCTGTGAAGCTGGGTTGGGTGGATAAATCAATCACTTACCATGTTGTGCAGCGCAAGAGCGTCGCATCTGTTCATCCGCCGTTCAGTTCGGCTTTGCTACATGTGCGGGGTCATAAGGAGTTCATATCATGAAGAAAACGGGGGCGTTTTTCGCGGGGTTTCTGGTTTTGGGTCTGGCTTTTGCCGGATCGGCCGAAGCGGGGCGGGTGCGGTTCGGTCATAATTGCCAGCGCATCCAGATTGCGCAATATGCTGGCGAAAATCAAGGCTATGGCAATGGCAGTGAAAGCGGCAGTTATTCCGTATCGCCTTCGCAGGCGGCGTCCATTGCCAAGAGCACATGGCCGGGGTCCAAGGTGTTGCGCGTTCAACTCTTGCCCTCGGGCGTTTATGCTGTCACCTTGAAGCAGGGTGGAGAAGTGTCGCGAGTGCTGGTGGACGCCACGTCTGGCGAAGTCAGCTGAGGCGCGGTACACTGCCACTCCTGAGATGGTGGTGAACGCATGCGCATTTTGGTTGTGGAAGATGATGCGGACCTGAACCGGCAGATCGTGTCGGCGCTGGGGGACGCGGGCTATGTTGTCGACAAGGCCCTGGACGGCGAGGAGGGGCACTTTCTGGGCGATACGGAGCCCTATGATGCCGTGATCCTTGATCTCGGCCTGCCGGTGCTGGATGGTGTCAGTGTTCTCGAAAAATGGCGCCGGGCGGGCAAGAAAATGCCCGTGCTCATTCTCACGGCGCGGGACCGCTGGAGCGACAAGGTGGCGGGCTTTGACGCAGGTGCGGATGATTATGTGACCAAGCCCTTTCACATGGAAGAGGTGCTGGCGCGGATCAGGGCGCTGGTGCGCCGCACGGCAGGCCATGCCACCAGTGAAATTGAATGCGGTCCGGTGCAATTGGATACGGCTGGTGCGCGGGTCACCGTCAACGGTTTCCAGATCAAGCTGACATCCCTTGAGTTCCGGTTGCTGGCCTATCTCATGCACCACAAGGGCAAGGTGGTGTCGCGCACGGAACTGGTGGAACATCTCTACGATCAGGACTTTGACCGTGACTCGAACACGGTGGAAGTGTTCGTGGGCCGGCTGCGGAAAAAGCTCGGTGTCGACGTGCTGCATACCATCCGCGGCATGGGCTATTGCATCTCCGAGCAGGGTGATGAGAAGTAACTCACTGTCGCTGCGGCTGACTGTGTCGGCTGCCGTGATTGCGCTGGTGCTGTTGGCGCTGGCGTCGATTGTGCTGAGTTCATTGTTCCAGCAGGCGCTGGAGCGGAATTTTGATGCGCGGCTGCGGGCGGTGCTGGAGAGTCTATCGGCTAATATTTTTCCGGGTGCTGATGGTTCGCCGCAACTCACGGGAAATATGACGGACTCACGCTTTACGCTGCCGGAGTCGGGCTGGAACTGGCAGGTGTTGCCGCCCAAGCCGACACAGAAACCCTTGCTGTCGCCGTCACTGTTGGCCAAGCCGATCGTTGTGGATGCCAAATTGCTGGGCGTGCGGGATGCGGACAGGATCACATCCTTTGCTTTCAAGAACGCGGCAAACCAGCAGCTGCGAGCCCTGGAGCAGCGCATCACCTTCAAGGACATTGAAGGCGAATACTCGTTTCTGGTCACAGGCAACTTCGACGAATTGCGGCAGGAAGTCATTTCCTTTTCCAGCGGCCTCTATGCATCATTGGGTCTGTTGGGACTGGGCCTGTTGGGGGCTATCTTCTTTCAGGTGCGCTATGCCATGCGGCCCATGCTGGAGATGCAGCAGAAGCTGACAGATATCCGCGCCGGCAAGATTGAAATGCTGCACGGTAATTTTCCAACGGAAATGCAGCCCGTGGCCGATGAGATGAATCTGCTCATCCAGTCAAATTTTGAAATCATTGACCGGGCGCGCATGCAGGTGGGCAATCTGGCCCATGCCCTTAAGACTCCGATCAGTGTCCTGACGAATGAGGCGCGGGAATCGCCTGGTGGTCTTGCCGACAAGGTGAAGGAGCAGATCAACGTGATGCGGGACCAGGTGAACCTGTATCTGGACCGGGCACGGCGTGCCGCCCGGGCGCAGACCATTGGGGCGGCCACCGAAGTGGAACCGGTGTTGCAATCGCTGGCGCGCACCTTGCAGCGCATCAACACGGAGAAGGGCGTGGTGGTGGCCGTGTCGTGTCAGCCCGGTTTGAAGTTCCGGGGCGAGCGCCAGGACCTTGAGGAAATCGTGGGAAATCTGATGGACAATGCCTGCAAGTGGAGCAAGGGACGGGTGGAGGTGCGAGGTTCATTGCTCACCCAGGCCGGCGAAGATGGGCGGCCACGGCTGCTGATCGAAGTGGATGATGACGGCCCCGGCGTTCCGCCAGATAAACGGGCGATTGCCCTGAAACGTGGCCAGCGGCTGGATGAGGCCAAGCCTGGTTCTGGCCTCGGCCTCAACATCGTCACTGAAACGACGGCGATGTATGGTGGCAAAGTCGAACTCGACAAGGCTGATCTGGGTGGTTTGCGCGTGAAATTAGTCATGCCGGGCTTTGCATAGAGCCACGTTTTACGTCTTGGCTGCCATCCGTGGTTAATGAAACCTTGCTAAACATCTTAAAATTGTGGTCCTGCCGTTTGGCTGTATTTAAGCCTTCAAGACGATAGACATGCAAAGATGTGTGGAAATTACTCTGACAACTTGATTCAATTCAAAGCGTAATTTAAGACAGGGTCTGCGGCTCACGGTTTTGTGATATAGTTTTCAAAGACAAATCAACAACTAAAAATTGTCTTTTGACCAATTGGTAAGCAAATGCCCGTCTACTGCCCCCGGTCGCGGGTGGCTTGCCAAAGGGGAGCGGCTCGACGGAGCTGCTCCCCGCTTTTATGCAGCCACGCCAACGGGAACGCCACGCTCGCGATAGGGTGTGCGGCCGTAAAAAGCGCGATAACACTTCGAAAAATGTGATGGCGATGAGAAGCCGCAGGCCAGCGCCACGTTGATCACCGACATGCCCGTTTGCAGCAGCAGGGAGCGCGCCTTTTTCAGGCGCAACTCCAGGTAATAGCGCTTGGGCGAACGGTCGAGATAACGGCGGAACAAACGCTCCAGTTGCCTCGTGGAGAGTCCGGCCTGCTTTGCCAGCAAGCTGGGAGACAATGGATCCTCCAAATTGTCCTCCATCTTCTCGATGATCGACACCAGCTTGGGATGCCGGGCACCGATACGGGCCGGAAGCGACAGGCGCTGGTTCTCGCTGTGATGGCGGATGGGGGAGTGCAAAATGTTTTCGGCCACCTGGGCTGCCATGTCCGGCCCATGCTGGCTGGTGATGAGGGAGAGCATAAGATCAAGGGCCGTGGTGCCACCGGCACTGGAGAAACGGTCTTCGTCAATTTCAAACAGGCCGCCGGTGACATCGATATCGGGGAAGGCTTCGGTGAAGCCCGGCAGGTTTTCCCAATGGATGGTGCATTTATAGCCGTCAAGCAGGCCCGCTTCCGCCAGCACATGGGCGCCGGTGCACACAGCCCCAATGTCAACACCGCGCCGTGAGGTTTTGCGCAACCAGCTGAGCAGGCGCTTGTCGGTGTGGTGCTGGATGTTCAAGCCGCCGCAGACGATGATGGCGGCATCCTGGGGCACGGTTTCGAGATCGCCGTTGACCATTGTCAGAATGCCATTGGAGGCCGCCACGGGTTGACCGTCGAGAGCGTGCAGGGTCCATTTGTAAAGCTGTTTGCCAGCAAGGCGGTTGGCCAGTCGCAAGGGTTCGATGGCAGAGGTGACGGGCATCATGGTGAATTCCGGCACCAGTATCAGGGCAATGCTTTGGGGCAGGCTGGATGGCTTTTGTCCGAACATGAAAGGCTCCGTTTGCGACATGATGCGCTGTTTCCGACGTATTGTCCATATGCGCCATCGCCGGTTGGAAAACGACGCTAACGGGACGGGTTGGTCGGTATCGGGGGCGTTCTGTCGCAAACAACCTCGACATGTTTCCGGGCCGCCTGCATCCTGTCGCTGTTCAATTGCTTGAGGCCCTTATGAGCGCACCCATAACTTTCACCCCCATGCCCACTGCGACAATGGTCAATCCCCTGGGGGCTTATCTGCGCAAGGCATCAATTGAAATCACCGGCAAGCAGATTGAAAAAATTCCATTGCTGCGCGCCGGATTTGCCAAAGGTTCGACGGTATTTGTGGCGCTGATTGATGCAGGCGAGCTTGCATTACAGATTGACGCCGTGGCAGCACTGCGGGGGGCAGGATATAATCCCATTCCGCATATTCCGGCGCGCTTCGTGCGCGACGAAGATGATCTGAAGCGGCGGCTGGACGCCTTTGTATCCCGTGGTGGTGTGACGGATGTGCTGGTGTTGGGGGGCGGAGCATCGACGCCGATCGGCAAGTATGATGCGGCCATCCAGATCCTGGAGACCGGAGCGTTCCAAGAGGCAGGGATCACGCGCATCGGTATTGCAGGAC
>CAXTKL010000052.1:0-2125 GCA_964244825.1 uncultured Aestuariivirga sp. | reverse complement strand
CTGGAGACCGGAGCGTTCCAAGAGGCAGGGATCACGCGCATCGGTATTGCAGGACACCCGGAAGGCAACCCTGATATCACCAGGGTGCATGGTGAGGCCATGTTGCTGCGGGTGCTGAAGATGAAGAATGACTGGCTGAAGGCAAATGCTGTGCAGGGCTTCATTGCCACGCAGTTCTTGTTTGATGCACTTCCGGTGGCCCATTGGGCAACGGAATTGCGCGCAGCGGGGATTGACCTGCCGATTCACGTGGGCGTGCCGGGGCCTGCCACGATCAAGACGCTGGTGAAATATGCGGCCATGTGTGGTGTGGGCAATTCGGCGCGGTTTATTCGCAAGCAGGCGATGAACGTGACGCGGTTGTTGAGCGTATCGGAACCGACGGAATTTGTCGACCAGTTGGCGACACTGCATTTCGACAAGCCGGAACTGGGGATCGCCGCACCGCATCTCTATCCGTTTGGCGGGTTTGACAAGTTGCTGGGCTGGATGACGGGCAAGATGTGAGGAGAGGGACCTAGGCCGCAAACACCATCGACGCGGCCCCGATCAGTCCTGAGTTCCCACCCAACGCCGCTGTGACCACGGGCACACCTTTGAATGACGCAATGGCATTGGCCTGAATGTAACTGTGGATGCCCGGCTGCAACTGCGCGAAGGCGTTGGACAAGCCGCCGCCGATGATCACCACTTCGGGGCTGAACAGATGCAGCAAGCTGGTGATGCCGATGCCGAGGAGGCGGGCTTCCTCATCCACCTGGGCTTGCGCAATGGCATTGCCGTCAAGCGCCCTGGCGAAAACCTCCGTGGGCTGAACAGTTTTGCCGAGCGCCGTGCTTGCGCGTGTGGCGAAGGCAGGACCTGCCGCATAGGCTTCCCAGCAGCCAGAATTGCCGCAGCTACAGCGCAGGCCATCCGGGTAAATCGCCATATGGCCGACGTGGCCTGCCATGCCCATGCGGCCGCGCAGAACATTGCCATCAACAATCACGCCACCGCCAATACCGGTTGAAACTGTGACATAGACGATGGACTTCAGGCCCTTGCCCGCACCGTGTTTCCATTCGCCAATGGCAGCGGCAATGCCGTCATTTTCAAGAACGACCTTGCGCTGAAGTTTTTCTTCCAGCTTGGCCCGGATGGGAAAGCTGGTCATGCCGGTGATGGTGGGGAGATCAATGGTGATGCCCTTGTGAGTATCCAGCGGCCCCGGTGAAGAGAGGCCAACGCCGATGATGTCTGCGGCACCCTCTGCTGCTGTGTTGGCAGCTTCGACGAGGGTTGCCACCACAGCGTCCCCTCCCGCTTGCGCAGGCGTTGGCAAGGTGACGCGGTTGGTGACGTTGCCATCTGCATCAACCAGAGCCGCGCGGCTTTGGGTGCCGCCGAGATCAAGGGCGATGGCGAAGGGCATATCAGAGGGCCTTCAACCAGGTCATGCGTTCACCGAGATTTGCCGCACCAAAGGCCAGTGACCCCAGTACGACGGTTTCGGCCGTGGCTTTCCGCAATTCCGGAACCGTGTGTTCGCGAATGCCGCCATCGGCTGCGAGGATGATGCGTTGGGGCAATTGCGCTGCCGCGATCATGGCGCTGGCTTCGCGCAGACGGTCACAGGCTTTCGCGTCGAGACCTTGACCTTTGACGCCAATGGCGGTGCCGAGGAGGGTCAAGAAGCTGAGGTCTTTCAGGAATGGCTTTGCGGTTGAGACTTCGGTTGATACTTTCAATACCATGCCTGCCGCAATGTTGTGGTGTTTGATACGCGAGATGGCTTCTGCGGCATCGGCGTTTTCAGCGTGAACACTGATGATGTCGCAACCTGCTTCAGCGAATTGGTCGATCTGTGAAATCAAGACGTGGTCCGCCACCATGAGGTGGATGTGGATTGGGATTTTTGACTTCTTGCGCATGGCTGCGACCTGGTCCGGGAAGAACAGGAAGGCTGGCGCAAAGTGCCCGTCGGCAACATCGATATGCAAAATGTCCGCATGGCCTTCGATGCGTTTCAGGTCAGCTTCCAGATTGATGAGATTGGCGGACCACATGGAGAATTCGGCGATGAGGTGGTTGCGGGGCAGTGCGTCGATGACGGCGGACATTCAGGTGTTCTCCTCGAAGAATT
>CAXTKL010000051.1:0-19362 GCA_964244825.1 uncultured Aestuariivirga sp. | reverse complement strand
CCTGCCGCCAGCGTTCGTTCTGAGCCAGGATCAAACTCTCAAGTTTGAAACTGGTTATCTGATGATCTTGCGATCATCGACTGGTCTTTAGCTTTCAAAAAATTGACGAGGAAAAGTAGTTTTTATCTTGCGATAAATTCTGTCTATTTCCTTGTATTTTAAAAACGCTATCGACGTTTGTTTCTTCGTCTCCGGTCACCCGGAAACCGCAAGGACACACGCCGTCTGCGTTTCTCTTTCTTTCTTTTACAATGTCAATCAGCGGGGGATTTGCATCCCGGTATTTCCGTGCGCGTCACACCCTTTGGAGGTGCATTTGCGCGACAGACAAACCTCTTCCCGGTTCCCCCTCTCGGGGTTGCCGGCTGGTTTAGCCGATCACGCTTTGATTTCGCACAGAGGCGTCGGCGCGTTCGCACCGGCGTCCCTCAGTGCTGCGGTGTATAGGTTCCACATGATCAAACTGTCAAACGAAATTCGCAAGATTTTTGAAGATTCTTGTAATCGATTGTATCTAATAGAAAAATTCTGTTTTCCACAGGCCTGATTTGGGTGTATTGCAAAGCCAGCACGCAGATTTTCATGACGGCTGCATGAAAACGCCTGAAGAAAATCCACAGAAGACCGGAACATGACCGCCTGATGTAAATATCGCTAGCGTGCCGCCGCAGGAGATTCGACGATATCCCCCATTTGATACTGTGTTGCCTGCAAAGATCATGGTTAACGAATTGGAAATCATATGTTGTGAAAAGGAAACCGTCATAAATCCAGCTGAACTGTATTTTTGACGCGCAAACCTGTTTTCAGCCCTGCTATTTGATTGACAGATCAAGCAGGCCGGGGGCAAAGTCCCAGTGGGATGCGATTTATTCGGCCACGTGATTTATCACGTTGGGGACTTGCCTTTGGGGAATGACGCCTGTATCGGGCGGCATTATTGAGGCAAAACGGTGTGGGAGTGATGTGACGTTGAAGGGGCAACACAACAGCAAGCTGCCGACCAGACCCATGCGGTCTGGCCTCTCGCCCGTTGCCCGCGACGTGAAGCCAATTGCACTCGAAACCAGCTTTCTCGACGAACCTGTTCACCACCGCTGGCTTTTGACAACCTGTCTGGCAGGAGCTGCCGCAACGCTGGTGGTAGGTGGCGTCATGCTGGGCCTGTTTGGCCATAACGCGGCACCCTTGCAGGCCAACGCAGCCGTCAGCCGCGAAGCCGATGCAGAGATCGAGATGCCCAAAACTGCCAAAGCAACGGGCAAAGGTTTAACCGCAGCCACAGCACCGAAAGACGGTAAGACCGAAGTTTTGCCTGAACGTGAACTTGCAGGCAACTGGGCCTATCCGGAAATCACCCAGAGCGAGTTGCCCTACAGCGACTCCGATACAACAGTTCTCGACGCGGAAATCAACGCAGTCGAATCCGAGCGCGACAATATCACCGAAATTTCAAAATCCCCACCACCAGAACCGGTTGACGAAACCTTCAAGCTGGCCAAGGGCACAGACCTCAAGCAGATCCTGATTGATCGCGGTGTATCGAATGACGCCGCAGATGAACTTGTACGCGCCATTGAGCCGGTGTTGCCGACCAAAATGATCAAGCCCGGAACGTCGTTTGATGTGACCTTTGATCGCCAGATTGACTTCTACGGCCGCGAAGTGATTTTCCCGGTGGAGCTGTCCTTCAAACCCGGCCCAAAAGAAACCATTCTGGTGTCTGCGGACGAAGATGGAAATTTCCAAGCCAGCGTCAGTGGCAAGGATGATGGTGCCAAATCCCAATACGCCCAGGTCGATAATTACCGCGCCCGGGCCAAGATTGGTTCAAGCCTCTATGGCACCGCCAAGGACAATAAAATTCCGGACTACATTGTCTCCGAATTCACCCGCGTCTTCTCCTATGATGTTGACTTCCAAAACCAGATATCAGCATCCGACGATTTTCAGCTTCTGTTCGGCAAACCCCTCAGTGGATCATCTTCCAAACGCAAGGTGCTGCATTACGCCCAGTTGAATTTCGGCGGCAAGTCGAAACAGTATTTCCGCTTTACAACCGCCGACGGTCTGACCGATTATTTTGATGAAAACGGCCTCAGTGCAGCCCGCTCACTTCTTAAAACGCCGATCTCGGGCGTGAAGATCACATCTGGTTTCGGTATGCGGCGTCACCCCCTGCTCGGCTATTCAAAAATGCATACAGGCGTTGATTTTGGTGCGCCAACGGGCACCCCCATTCGGGCTGCGGGCAACGGCGTGGTGGATCTTGCGGGTCGGCACGGCACCTATGGCAACACCATCGTGCTGAAGCATGGCGAAAAATACAAGACGCTCTATGCCCACATGAGCAGGCTGGCCGAGGGCATTCATGCGGGCAGCCGGGTGAATCAGGGCCAGATCATTGGCTATGTGGGAACGACCGGCCGCTCGACGGGTCCGCACTTGCATTACGAAGTGCGCGTCACCGACCGTCCCGTCAATCCGCTCTCGATCCGGGCTGCGGGTGGCAAACAACTCGCCGGCCGTGACTTGCAAAACTTCCGCGGGCTGAAGACCAAGATCGTGGCCATGATGCAATCAGCCCCATCGTCAACACAGCTGGCATCCGCAGGGCAGTAATTACACCATCAGCCCCAGTTCTTTCTGTGCACGCCTCGGCAATGCGAGTGCGCACAACCGGTGACTCTCGCGCAAATAGTCCTCGAGCGCCGCATCATCCATGCTCTCGTTTGAAATCCTTTGTATCCACGTCATGCCCCGCGACGCGAGATAGGGTGCCGGCCGCAGGCCTACTTGCTCCTTGAGAATATCGTAACTCATCCCCGACACCTTGAAGGTGATGGCGAGTTGCTTCTGCAATTCCGGGAAGGCCAACGCAAACATCTTGCCCTTGGCGCCGCCCACCTTCCACACGTGCACACCGCCCCATTGCACCACATGAAAGCTGTGGGGAAGTGACTCACAATATGCATTGAAGGCCGCAAGATTCATGAACCCGATCTTATCAGCAAAATTCTTCGGGCGTTAGGGCAAGATAAACCATTCTGCGTCACTGTGGGGTTTGGTTAGTCATTGGTTAAGCGGCCGTGCCGTCGCTGCTTGAAGGTAGAGTTGAGTCATGAACGAGAACAGAATCCCGCCCCGCATGTCTGAATTGAACATCAACAACCCACGCCAGAAGCCGGATGGCATGATGGACCCTGCTGGCGAAGCAGGCTGGTTCCTGATGCGCGAACGCGAAGATCGCGGAATGTCACTTGATGACGCGAGTGAGATTGTCGGTATCCACCCCTATCACCTTGAGGCCATTGAGCTCGGCAACATGACCAACATGCCGTCCCGCGCTGAGGCCTTGGAAATGATTTCCGCCTATGCCGCCTATCTCGGCTTCGAACCCGAACCCCTGTTGCAACACTACGTGTCGTTTCTGCCCGCCCCACAGGTGGCCCCGCGCCGCCACCCGGCCAACCCATCACCCTTGTCCAGCGCAAAGATTCTGACCTTTGGAAAGTTCGTCAAGCTGCCCGCCATCAACATCAAACTGCCCTCCATCGCCAATATGCCGAAACTGCCCCAGGGCAATGGCGGCGTGGTTGCCTCCGTGCTGGCAGCCTTCCTGATTTTTTCAGGTGCGACCTGGATGCTTGTACCATCTTCGCAGTCACCGACTGAGGCGCCGCAAATTGCAACGGCTGAAGATGCCGACCCTATGCCAACAGCTTCCACCGGTGTTGAGGATGCCACCGTCAAGGTTTCCGAAACGCCGATGGACAGCGATCCCATCGCAACGGTTGAGCCATCGCAACCGCCCGTGGTGGCACAAGACCCCATCTTGAATGAAGACGTACTGGGTGCCTTCATTCAGCAGAATGTCGCAGGCGTTACTGAAGCTCCTGCCCCGCAACAGGTGGCAACCGCTCAAATCCAGGGCCGCATCTTTGGCTCTCCCGATACCAAGGTGCGCCTCATCTTGAAAGCCAATCGCAATATCTGGCTGCTGATTGAAGACAGCCGCGGCAACCGTGTCGCCACACAACTGTTGAACAAGGGTGATGAATTTCGTGTGCCCAATAGCCCGGGACTTGCCGCCACCGTGCAGGATGGTGGTGCCATTACCTACGTGATTGATGGCGTTGAAAAAGGCATGCTCGGCCAGCCCGGAGCCGTGCTCGCTGCCGAGTCACTGGATATCAAGAAACTCGAAGCCAAGAGCTGAGAGGAAGAGACCTCATCAGTCGCGTTGCGACAGCCTCTCCAGGGGAGAAGCAATGACATCGAGACCTCCCGAAGTGACTGAGCATTTGGGGAGGTTTACCATCCCGTCGGTTCTCCCGTGGAGAAGCTGCCCGAAGGGCTGATGAGGTCCGTTTCTCAACCACTTACGCCGACCCCTTTGCCATGCGCCCCACTCTCCTCTAAAGCCCGGCCATGTCTGGCATCCATCCTGAAAAACTTGAACGCATTCTCGAACGCTTTGCCTCGGTCGAACATGAGCTCGCCTCCGGTGCCGGAGGCGAAACCTTCGTACGCCTGTCCAAAGACTATGCCGAACTGGAACCCACGGCCAAAACCGCCATGGCCTTGAAAGCGGCCTATGCCGAACAGGCAGGCCTTGCCGAAATGCTTGCGGCAGGTGGTGAGATGGCGGACATGGCCGAGATCGAAAAACCGCTGCTCGCACAAAAAATCCAAGACCTTGAAAAACACATGCGCATTCTGCTGCTGCCGAAGGATGCCGCCGACGAGCGCAACGTCATCCTCGAAGTCCGTGCCGGCACTGGCGGCGACGAAGCTGCAATTTTTGCCGGCGACCTGTTCCGCATGTACCAGCGCTACGCCGCCTCCAAGAACTGGCGGGTGGAAGTCATCTCCACCAGCGATGGGGAACACGGTGGATACAAGGAAGTCATCGCCAACATTTTTGGTGCGGGCGCCTATGCCCACATGAAGTTCGAATCGGGCGTACACCGTGTCCAGCGCGTCCCCGCCACGGAAACCCAGGGCCGCATCCACACCTCCGCCGCAACGGTGGCGGTTTTGCCAGAGGCAGAAGAAGTGGATATCAAGATTGAGGACAAGGATCTGCGCATTGACGTCTATCGCTCGTCTGGTCCGGGCGGGCAGTCGGTCAACACCACAGACTCGGCCGTGCGGATCACCCATTTGCCCACCGGCCTCGCCGTGGCCCAGCAAACCGAAAAATCCCAACTCAAAAACAAGAATGCGGCCATGAAGCTGTTGCGCGCCAGACTCTATGAGCTGGAGCGCACCCGCATCGACAATGAACGCTCGGCCACGCGCAAGGGACAGGTCGGCTCAGGTGACCGCTCCGAGCGCATTCGCACCTATAATTTCCCGCAAGGACGTTTGACCGATCACCGCATCAACCTCACGCTTTACAAACTGCCGGCCATTATCGAAGGCCCTGCCCTGGAAGAAGTGGTGCAAGCGCTGGTGACGGAACATCAGGCCAGTCTGATGGCGGAGCAAGATGCCGAAACTTGACGCCACGCTGGCAAACGTCAGATTGGCCCTGATCAAGGCAGATGTGCCAACACCCGCATTGGACGCTCGCTTGCTGACGCAACATGCGCTCAACATGGATCATGCTGAACTGATCGCAGCATCGGATCGTGAGCTCACGGACATACAGGTTGAGCAATTGCAGAAGCTGCTGGCCCGTCGTCTGGCAGGCGAACCCGTATCGCGCATTCTGGGTGAACGTGAATTCTATGGCCGCAACTTCAGCACCTCGCCTGCGGTTCTGGATCCAAGACCAGATACAGAAACCCTGGTTGATGCTTGCCTCGCCAATCTTCCACCCGGCCAACAAATGACCATTCTTGATCTCGGTACGGGAAGCGGCATTCTGGCCCTCACACTGCTGGCCGAACGCCCCCATAAACGAGCACTGGCAACCGATGTATCGCCAGAGGCACTGGCTGTTGCCCGCAACAACGCAGGCCTGTGGAACCTTACGCGTCGCGTCGCCTTAGTGGAAAGCAACTGGTTTGAAAAGGTCGACGGAGTTTTTGATCTCATCGTATCGAACCCACCCTACATACCTGCAACCGAAATCCCCAAACTTGAAATCGAAGTCCGCAACCATGACCCCCATTTGGCTTTGAGCGGAGGCGATGACGGCCTCCACGCCTATCGCGCCATCGCATCGTCAGCTTCAGCACATCTCGCCCCGAACGGCATTGTGGCCGTTGAAATCGGAGCTGGTCAGAACATTGACGTCAGCGCTATTTTCGCCGCAAATGGGTTCCATAAACAAAGTGAACACCATGATCTTGGCGGGCATATCCGCTGTCTGGTGTTTGGGACAATGCCGAAACAGCTGTGAAAATTTCGCTTTGGAATCGCGCCGGGATCAGCTATATGACGAATTGTTACCCCTGCAATTTGTGATTTTTCGTGGCCGTCGGCAGCAATCGATAGACCGTGTGACGCAAGGTGAAGACGGCATCGCCCTCAGGAACGGGGGCACCGCAGGGTGCGACTGAAACCAGGACAGATAAACTGAACAAGCTTTTTCACGGCTTTTGATTTTAACACCGCAACGGCGGATCGGCACATGAAGTGGCCGAATGCGTGGTTGCGCCTTGACAGTGACAGTGGATTTCCATGAGAACCGGACCCTACAACAATAACAACAACAATAACAAAAACCGCAATCGCAACCGCAATCGCCGCCCCAACACGGGTGGCGGTGGTCAGGCGGGTGGCAGCGGTGCCAACCGGGTCTATGATTCAAACGGTCCCGACGTGAAGCTGCGCGGCACCGCGCAAACCATTGCTGAAAAATACATGCAGCTCGCGCGCGACGCCAATAGCTCCGGTGACCGCGTGGCCGCTGAAAGTTATTACCAGTTCGGAGATCATTATTATCGCGTCTGGCTGGCCGCCCAGCCCGTGGGCCAACCCATCCAGTTTACCCGCCGCAACGCCGAGGATGAGTTTGACGACGATGGCAATGAAATTGTCGCCGAAACTGAAACTGCTGAAAACGAAACATCTGAAACCGCAGAAGCAGGAGAGAATACGCCCCTTGCTGAAGCAGGCGAATCCCAGCCCGAGGGCGAGGGTTACCAGCCGCGCCAGAACAACAACCGCAACAATAACTACAACAACAACAACAACCAGAATCGCGAAGGCGGCAACAACCGCAATTTCCGCCAGCGCTGGCCGCGCCGCAATGACCGCTACAATCAAGACGGCCAGCCCAATGGCAATCAGGCTGACGCACAGCCTGAGCAGGGCGAACGCCAGGAACGTTCTGAGCAGCGGCCTGAACGTTTTGAACGCCCGGCAGAAGAACCGGTTGTAGTCCAGCATGCCGTTGAATCCGTTGACAACAGCAATTGGGAAGCGCCGTCTTTTCTGACGCGCCCTGTGCCTGTGAACGCTGAAGCTGCGGTTGAGGGTGAAGCCCCACCCGCACCCCGCCGTGGCCGCAAACCCCGGGTCGTTGCACCGGTAGAGGATGCACCCCAGGGCGAATAGGACTGCCTCTTGTCCCGCTGAATTTCACTCCCATATCTGGCTTGAACGCAGGATTCAGCTTTCGCCTCCGGGGAGAGCCTTGATCCAGCAAGTCATGGCGTTTGCCGGGTGCCCGCATGGGGCCTGATGCAAATGTGCACGGAAGGGGATGAATATGGATTTTGAGAAATATACGGAACGCGCCCGTGGTTTTTTACAGGCCGCCCAGTCGCTGGCATTGAGAGAAGGCCACCAGCGTTTCACTGCAGAACATGTATTGAAAGTCTTGCTCGACGACGAGGAAGGTTTGGCGGCCAACCTGATCAAGGCCGCAGGTGGAAATCCGCAATTGGCGCTTTCGGAAACCGAAGCGGCACTGCGTAAACTTCCGAAGGTCTCAGGCGGCGGTGCAGGCCAGGTTTACCTTGCACCTGAGCTCGCCCGCGTCTTTGAAACCGCACAAAAACTTGCAACCAAATCCGGCGACAGTTTCGTGACGGCTGAACGCCTGCTGCAGGCCCTGGCCATGGAAAAGAGCGAGGCTGCAACCGCTCTTAAGAACGCCAACGTCACACCGCAGACGCTGAACAGCGCCATCAATGATCTCCGCAAGGGCCGCACGGCTGATTCAGCCTCTGCCGAACAAGGCTATGATGCCCTGAAGAAATACGCCCGCGACCTCACGGCAGCAGCACAAGAAGGCAAGCTTGATCCCGTCATTGGCCGCGACGAAGAAATCCGCCGCACCATTCAGGTTCTCTCACGCCGCACCAAGAACAATCCCGTATTGATCGGCGAGCCCGGTGTGGGCAAGACAGCAATTGCCGAGGGCCTTGCCCTGCGCATCATCAAGGGTGACGTGCCCGAGAGTCTCAAGGACAAGAAACTGCTCTCCCTCGACATGGGTGCGCTGATTGCAGGTGCCAAATTTCGCGGTGAATTTGAAGAGCGCCTGAAGGCTGTGCTGTCGGAAGTCACATCGTCAGATGGTGGCATCATCCTGTTCATTGATGAAATGCATACCCTCGTCGGCGCTGGCAAGGCGGATGGCGCCATGGACGCATCCAACCTGTTGAAACCCGCACTGGCACGCGGTGAACTGCATTGCGTCGGTGCCACCACCCTTGATGAATTCCGCAAGCACGTCGAAAAAGACGCGGCCCTCGCCCGCCGTTTCCAGCCCATCTTTGTCAATGAGCCGACGGTGGAGGACACCATTTCCATCCTGCGCGGCATCAAGGAAAAATACGAACTGCACCATGGTGTGCGCATCACCGATGCCGCCATTGTCGCTGCTGCCACCCTGTCAAACCGCTACATCTCTGACCGCTTCCTGCCCGACAAGGCCATCGACCTAATGGACGAAGCCGGATCGCGTCTGCGCATGCAGGTCGATTCAAAACCGGAAGAACTGGACGAACTCGACCGCCGCGTCATGCAGTTGCAGATCGAGCGCGAGGCGCTGAAGAAGGAAACTGACTCGGCGTCGAAAGACCGGCTCCTGAAACTTGAAAAGGAACTGGCCGACACGGAAGAGAAGTCAGCCGTGATGACCCGCAACTGGCAGGCCGAAAAAGAAAAACTGGCCTCTGCCTCGAAGCTCAAGGAAGAACTGGAAACAGCCCGCCGCGACCTTGAAATTGCGCAGCGCAAGGGCGATTTCGCCAAGGCAGGTGAATTGACCTATGGCAGCATTCCCGAACTGGAAAAGAAGCTGACCGCAGCCGAAGCGGCAGGCGGCTCACAACTGATGGAAGAAGCCGTAACCGCCTCCCATGTGGCCCAGGTCGTTTCACGCTGGACCGGCATTCCCGTTGACAAGATGCTGGAAGGTGAGCGGGAAAAACTTCTCGCCATGGAAACGGAATTGCAAAAGCGTGTCGTCGGGCAGGAGGACGCGGTGATCGCTGTTTCAACCGCCGTGCGCCGCGCCCGTGCAGGCCTGCAGGATCCCAATCGCCCCATCGGTTCCTTCATGTTCCTCGGCCCCACAGGCGTAGGCAAGACCGAATTGACCAAGGCACTGGCCAGCTTCCTGTTTGATGACGAACACGCCCTGCTCCGCATCGACATGTCGGAATATATGGAAAAGCATTCTGTCTCCCGCCTCATCGGTGCACCACCGGGCTATGTCGGCTATGATGAAGGCGGTGCCTTGACGGAAGCTGTGCGGCGCAGGCCCTACCAAGTCGTGCTCTTCGACGAGATCGAGAAAGCCCACCCCGATGTGTTCAATATCCTGTTGCAGGTGCTTGATGATGGCCGCCTGACCGATGGCCAGGGCCGCACCGTGGATTTCAAGAACACACTGATTATCATGACTTCCAACATGGGCTCAGACTATCTGGTCAACCTGGCAGAAGGTCATGACGTGGACGAGGTCAAGGACCAGGTCATGGACGTGGTGAAGCGCTCCTTCCGTCCGGAATTCCTCAACCGCGTGGACGACATCATCCTGTTCCACCGCCTGATGCGTCAGCACATGGGCGCCATCGTCGACATCCAGCTGGGTCGTCTCGCAAGATTGCTCAGTGAACGAAAAATCACGGTGGAACTGTCCCCGGAAGCCAAGCAGCTTCTGGCGGACAAGGGCTATGACCCGGCCTACGGCGCAAGGCCTCTGAAACGCATCATCCAGAAATTCATCCAGGATCCACTGGCCGAAGAAATTCTGTCAGGCCGGGTGAAGGATGGTGATCATGTGCAGGTTGAAGTGAAAGCAGGCACTTTCGTATTCAACGGCACAGTACCCACCCAGCAAACCGCCAAAGCCATGCCCGCCGTAGCGACATTTCATTGAGGAAGCAGGAAGCAACCTTGGGCTTGTCATCCGCCAGATGACCAGCCTCACAACTCAATGACCTTGCCTGTACGCACACTTTCATCCGCAGCAAGCACGATCCGCAATGAATTGATCGCTTCCTCCACATGGTCCGTCATGTCGCGGTCATTGATAATGGCATCAAGGAACAGCGCCTGTTCCCGGTTGCACAGCTCGTGGTGACCCGGCTCATCGCGCATCTGAATGAGATCATCCCTGCGGGCAAACGTTCCATCAGCGTTGAGACCCGCATGGTGCACACGCAGCGCTGAGGTCTTTGTGTGGGCATCAACGTCGGAGGAGTCAGTTTTCGTCTCGTCCATGGCAATGGAAACCGATCCCTTTGGACCAATCATATCTTTCACGAAAAACGCCGTTTCACTCATCATTGGCCCCCAGCCTGCTTCGTACCAGCCCACGGAACCGTCATCGAATGTCACTTGCAGCTGGCCGTAATTATACATCTGCGCATGCACCTCCTCCGTCAACCGCACACCGATGGCGTGCACGCGCTTGGGCTTGGCACCCGTGACCTGACACATCACATCAACGTAATGCACGCCGCAATCCACGATCGGTGAAATCGATTGCATCAGCTGCTTGTGTACGTCCCATTGTGCGCCCGAGGATTGCTGGTTCAGGTTCATGCGCATCACCAGTGGCTTGCCCAGGGTTTTGCCCACTTCGATAAACTTGATCCAGGACGGGTGCACACGCAGGATGTATCCAATGACAATTTTGCGATTCCGTTTTTTCGCCAGCGCTGCGATGTCCCGCGCTTCAGCAACAGTCGCCGCCAAGGGCTTTTCAATGAACAGGTGACAACCCGCGTTCAGCGCCAGCTTGGCATATTCCGCATGGGTGTCCGGCCAGGTGTTGATGGAAACCGCATCTGTCTTGGTGGCCGCCAAGGCCTGCACAAAATCACCGAAGAGCGGAATACCGGGAAATTCTGACTCCAAATCCCGGCGCCTGTCAATGCCGCGGCTGCACAGGCCAACAATCTCAAACCCTGAGTTTGCAGCATAGGCCCTGGCATGGGACAGGCCCATGTTACCGAGTCCGACAACCAAAACCCTGACCTTGTTCATAGTCCTTCAATCCATGTCTGCATGACGTTCAAATCCTTATCGAGATGCACGAGGCTGGCCAAGGCACCGGGAACAATGCGGCCCAATTGATCCTGCAAGCCCAGAAAACGCGCGGGGTTTGTTGAGGCCATGCGCAGGGCAGTGCCCAAATCAACACCCAACGTGTTGACACAATAACGTAGCGCCACATCCATCGTAAGGTTGGAACCCGCCAAAGTTCCATCATCCAAAACCAGCCGGTCCTGCACCCGTGTGACAGCACGTCCCTGCAGTTCAAAATGATCTGGCCCACCTGCTGCCGACGGCATGGCGTCTGTAATCAACATGAAACGATCAGGGGACGTCGCAAACATGGCCAGTTTGAGTGACATATCATGCACATGATGGCCGTCGGCGATAATACCAATATGACTCCCGGCGTCAGACAAGGCAGCCCCCACCATGCCGGGTTCGCGGCCTGTCATCTGGCTCATGGCATTGAACAAATGCGTGAAGCCAGCAGCACCCGCAGCAAGTGCTGCCATCACTGTTTCGAAGTTCGACTCCGAATGACCAAGACTGACGATAATGCCTGCATTGACCAGCGCGGCGATTTGCGCAGGCGATACCCGGTTGGGAGCGAGCGTTAACATCAACGTCCCACAGTCTGCATCGGCGAGAAACTGGATGTCTTGATTTGTCAGTATACGGATGAATGCGGCATCATGCGCGCCCTTCCGCTGCACATCCAGAAACGGCCCTTCAACGTGTATGCCGAGCACCCCTGGCACACCGCCTGCGCGCGCCTCACGCACGGCATTGATCGCAGCCGTCGTGACGGCAGCTGCATCCGTGATCACCGTTGGCAAAAGACCCGTAGTCCCAAAATGCCGATGAGCCTTCGCAATACGCTGGACGACATCGACGGTAGGATTATCATTCATCAAGGCACCACCACCGCCATTGACCTGCACATCAATAAAACCGGGCGCCAGCACGCCGCCGTCAAGTTGCTTGCTTGGAATAGAAGCTGAAACAGATGCTTCCGGCACAACATCACTGACACGTTTGCCGTCAACAATAACCGCCATGCCGTCGTGAAACGTCGTCCCGTCAAACATTCGCGCACCTGCCAACGCAAAAACCATCACACGGTCTCCGTAACTTTCTTCAACAGGCGCGGCGCATCCGGATTCCGGCCCATGGCGGTAGCAAGTTTTTCAATTGCGAGGTACGTCGTTTGCACCATAACGATGGGCTCCACCAGCGCATGAACACCTTCTATCGTGGGTAGCGCCTCACCACCCATCACCAAAACGTCAGCCCCCGCTTTCCTCAGCCGATCAACAGCCTGCAACGTGCCATCGCGCGCTGCATCATTCTGGGCGTAGACCAGAACAGGAAAACCTTTCTCGACAAGCTCCAGCGGACCATGCATCACCTCCGCCGTGGAATAGGCCTCCGCATGGATGGCGCAGGTCTCCTTGAGTTTCAACGCCGTTTCCGCCGCAATGGGAAGCGAAGGTCCTCGTCCCAACACAAAAAGTGACGCTGTGTTTCGCAAGCGATCACTGAACGAAGGCCATGACAGCTGTGTTGCTTCATGCAACTGTTGCGGAAGCCGTTTCACTGCCTGCATGAGCACATCATCCTGTTTCCACACAGCCACCAGCGCAGCAGCAGCGGCCAATGACACGATAAAGGATTTTGTCGCAGCCACGCTTTTTTCCGTTCCCGCATGAAGGGGAAGGCAAATGTCTGCGGCATGGGCAGCAGGCGAATCCGCGACATTCACCAGTGCCACAGTAAATGCCCCTGCCACTCTCGCAGCATTTTGCAAAGCCACAATGTCCGGACTTTTTCCAGATTGTGAAACCGTCACCATTAGGCTGTTTGCGGCCCGCAGTTTCGCGCCGTAGACGCTGACCACCGATGCCCCGATGGATGCAACCGGCGTTCCCGTCATGATTTCGGTGATGTATTTCAGATAGGCTGCCGCATGGTCGGAACTTCCCCTTGCCGATGTCAGAACCACGTGGGGCGGTGATGCTGCAAGCCGTTTGCCAATCTCATTCAAGGCCTTGGCATTGCGATCCAGAAATCGCTGCACGGCTTCCGGCGCTTCCCGCGCTTCCTGTTCCATGAAGCTCATGGCCGCGCCTCGGGTGCTAGAGTCAGTTCAGCCACAAAGTCGTAACTGTCTCCGCGATAGTGTGAGCGCGTGTATTCGACGATGCGGCCATCCTGCAAAAACGAAATACGCTCGATGAACAGAGCCGGACTTCCATCGGGCTGGTCCAGCCACTCCGCTTCCTGAGCATTAAGAGCAGTCGCATGCAGCCGTTGCAAGGCACGGACGGGACGAAAACCCCTGTCGCCCAAGGCATCATAGAGCGATTGTCCGACGCTTGCGGGATCACTGAGAAAGCGATGCGGCACCACGGCAAGCTCAATGGCCAATGGCTCGCCATTGGCCCGGCGCAGGCGGTGAAACCGGCACACGTGTTCTGAGGGGGAGATCGATAGTTTGATTGCCTCTTCCGGCGTCGGGAGACCCGACGAACGGTCCAGCCAGTCGGCCTCCGTCTTGATGCCCCGCAGTTGCATGTCCTCGGTAAAACTGGTGAGGCGCGACAGCGGCTGTTCAATGCGGCCTGCTCTCGCGCGCACATAAGTGCCTGACCCCCGCCGCTGCACCAGCACACCTTCATCCACCAGTTCTGTGAACGCCTTGCGCACGGTAACGCGGCTCACATCGAGCAATTCTGCCACATCCCTTTCGCTTGGAACAGAATCCCCGGGCTTCAATTCGCCTGCGTCAAGTGCATCCTGCACCAGCAACTTCAGGCGCAGATATAGCGGTGCGCTCTCGTTTGCCTCAAAACGGTGCTGGGCAAAAACACGGCGTGCGAGCGTCATGCCCAATACTCCTGCAAACCTTGCGCCTTCCGCGCCATCATGATGGCACCATCCATGGCATCGGCCTGTGGATGCACCAATGCGGCCTTCACATCTGCATCAAGATAGGGTGGATACACTGTTGACAGTCCGCCCAGAATACAAAGCCGTTTCGCACCCCGCACCAGCAAGGCATGGCCGAGCTTTGAAATCGCAGCTGCACCCTCAATGACAATCGTCATGCCCTGCACATCCGCCTTGCCTGCATGTTCGAACACCAGCGGCGCAAAGGTGGCATAGTCCTTGGGCGTTGCCGTTTCCGACCAGCGCGACAGTGCCTGCCGTGTCGGACCCGTCGTCCGCAGCACCGCTTCAATCAGGTTTGTGGGCTGCAACAATCCATCCAGCGCAAGCGCCGCCCGGCGCAGCGCATGGTGTCCAAGCCACGCCCCCGAACCATGGTCCCCCAACTGAAAACCCCAGCCGCCCACCATATGCCGCTGGCCATCAACAATACCAAAACCGATGGAGCCAGTGCCCGCAATCACAATTCCGCCAGTACCACCTTTGAATGCGCCAACGCAGGCCGCATAGGCATCATTGTCGGCTGTCACTGAAGCAAAGGGCAAGCGCGCGGATTGAATTTTCTCGGTTCCCACCGATGTCACAATGCCAGCCAATCCCAGTCCGGCATGCAGCGTCTTCACGTCAACACCTGCAAGCGCAGCGGCTTCCGACGCTGCGCTGATGATACTTGCAATCGAGCCATCAAAGTTCTGATAAATATTGGCCGCACCACCGACGGCTTCACCCAAAAGCCGGCCTGTCCCATCGCGGATACGGGCCCTGCATTTGGATCCCCCTCCGTCAATTCCCAGGAAATATGCAGGTGTTGCGGTCATGCCCGCGACAATACCAAAACAATACCATGTTGCAAAGTCCTTTTTAACCCTATTTAAAATGTTGTTTACACTGACTTATTCCACATCAAAACGAGGGTCTCAAAATTCTCTCTCGACAAGTGGTTTTATTTTGGTATTAATTAACCATGCCATCAAGTCCAACGACAACCGAATCCAGCCTGCCGGACCTCACGGGTTTTGATACGTGGAGTGATCTGAAGATCCTTCAGGCCTTGCTGGCCGGACAGCGCCGCGCACTCGACGCAGTTGAACGCGCCGTGCCTGCAATTGCGAGGGCCGCCAACCTCGTAGCGGATCGACTGGGCACAGGTGGCCGCCTGTTTTATGCCGGGGCCGGCACATCTATTCGGGTTGGTGTGCAGGACGGAACGGAGCTTCCAGCAACCTTTGGCCTGCCGGAAGACAAGCTCGAATATCTTATTGCGGGTGGCCGTGCAGCAATGTTTGAAACCCTGGCGGATGCCGAGGATGACATGGACGCGGGCCAGTCAGCGGCGCAAGCTTGCGCGGCCCAGGACGTTCTCATTGCGATCGCAGCCTCAGGCCGCACACCTTATACCATTGCTGCGGCAGAACAGGCCCGCGCCAATGGTTGCGCAGTCATTGCGGTCGTCAACAATTCAAACGCGCCGCTCGCGAAAGCCGCTGATGTTGAAGTTCTGATTGAAACAGGGCCCGAAGTGATTTCCGGCTCAACCCGCTTGGCTGCAGGCACGGCACAAAAGGCAACACTCAACTTGATCTCATCCCTCGCCTTCACGCGCCTTGGTGCTGTGCATGATGGTTTGATGGTGAACGTTCAGGCGGGCAACAGCAAGCTTGTGGCAAGGTCGCGCACCATCGTCATGAAAATAGCATCTGTCGACGCAGATGCTGCGAACGCCGCCCTTAAACTCACCCACAACAACATCAAGCCAGCCATTCTTCTGTGCAAGGGCGTTTCAAATCTTGCCGCAGCCCAGAAGCTGCTGACGGACAACAAAGGAAATCTCAGGCAGGCCTTGTCGAAACTTCCGGCATCGGTGTAGCCTCACTACCAACAACAGGAGGAAAAGGAGAAAACCATGTTGAAAACAACCCTCAAAACCATGCTCTTGGCCGCTGTGGCCACGGCTGCATTGGCAAGTGCAGCATCCGCTGGAAAACTGACCATTGAAAGCTGGCGCAACGATGATGCCGCCATCTGGAAAGACAAGATCATTCCCGCTTTCAACGCCAAACATCCAGACATTCAGGTCGAATTCACGCCAACGGCGCCCAAGGAATATAACGCCGCACTGAACGCGCGGCTTGAAGGCGGCACAGCAGGCGACCTCATCACCTGCCGCCCATTCGATGCATCGCTTGAACTCTTCACCAAGGGTAATCTGGTGGCGCTGAACGATCTGCCGTCGATGGCCAACTTCTCGGACGTGGCCAAAAGCGCCTGGACCACCGACGATGGAAAATCCACCTTCTGTGTGCCCATGGCCTCGGTGATCCACGGCTTTATCTACAACAAGGACATCTTCAAGGAAATTGGCGTTGAACCGCCAAAGACCGAAGAAGAATTCCTGGGCCTGCTCGAAAAAATCAAGGCCAATGGAAAATACACGCCACTGGTTCTCGGTACCAATGACCAATGGGAAGCGGCCACCATGGGCTTCCAGAACATCGGACCCAACTACTGGAAAGGAGAAGAAGGCCGCAAGGGCCTGATCGCCGGTACCGCAAAACTCACCGACAAACCCTATGTCGATACCTTCGCGGCCCTGGCAAAATGGGCTCCTTATATGGGTGAAGGCTACAAGGCCCAGACCTATCCCGACAGTCAGAACCTCTTTGGCCTCGGCAAGGGCGCAATCTATGCTGCGGGCTCCTGGGATATCTCCACTTTCCGTGGCCAGAACGTCAACATGGGCGCCTTCAAGGCACCGCCTCCCGCAGGTGCCGACTGCTATATTTCCGATCATACGGATATTGGCATCGGCATGAATGCCAAGTCGCCAAACGCAGCAGACGCCAAGGTCTTCCTCGACTGGATCGGGTCCGACGAATTTGCCAATATCTACGCAAATGCATTGCCAGGCTTCTTCCCGCTGTCCAATGCCAAGGTGACCTTGAAGGATGACGTGGCCCAGGAATTCGTGAACTGGCGCGGCGCCTGCAAATCGACGATCCGCAACAGTTATCAAATCCTGTCCCGCGGAACACCAAACCTTGAAAATGAAATGTGGAACGTTTCAGCCCAGGTGCTGAACGGCACCATGACACCAGAAGCCGCCACAACGCAGCTCGAGGACGGCCTCAAGAAATGGTACGCACCGCAGCAGAAATGAGGTGGGACCAAGCGCGAAGACAATTGCGTTTGCCCCCTCATCCGGCCTGTCGGCCACCTTCTCCCGCCCAAAGAAGCGGGAGAAGGCAACCACAATGTGCCTTCTCCCGTTTCTTCCAACGGGAGAAGGTCCCGAAGGGGGATGAGGGAGTACAATGAGTCAATCCGGCCTCGTCGGCATGTCCAGCACCGCCTATCTGCGGGTACTCGTGTTCTTCCTCACGCCAGCTGTGCTGATCTACAGTGTCTTCTCCATCTATCCGTTGCTCGCCACCATCGTGAATTCCTTCTACGACAAGCAGGACAATGGCACTTTTCTCTTTAACGGCATTGCCAATTTCAGAACCCTGCTAACCGATCCCACCTGGTCCCTGCCGTTCTGGAACGCTTTCTGGAACAACTGCAAATTTTTTGCCGTGCATATGCTGGTGCAGAACCCCATCGGGCTAGTGCTGGCAGCACTTCTCAGCCTGCCCGTGCTGCGCTTTCGCACGGCCTATCGCACCTTGATCTTCATGCCCACCATGCTGTCTGTGGTCGTCATTGGTTTTGCCTGGCAACTCATTCTCTCGCCGCTCTGGGGCATCGCCAAGATGTTCCTGCAAAGCTTTGGCGTGGGTTTCCTGTTCAGACCCTGGCTCGGCGAGGAATCGACGGCGTTGCTCACGGTAGCGCTGATCTCTGTCTGGCAATTCGTGGGCATTCCCATGATCCTGATCTACACCGCCTTGCTGGCGATCCCTGAAGAACTCATCGACGCCGCAACCGTCGATGGCCTCAATCAATTCGAGGCCTTTGTCTACGTCAAGCTGCCGCTGATATGGCCAACGATTGGCCTCGTGTCGGTGCTGACCTTCGTCAACAACTTCAACGCCTTTGATCTCGTCTACGCTATGAAGGGCGCTCTGGCGGGGCCCAATTTTTCCGCCGATATCATGGGCACCTTGTTCTACCGCGTGTTCTTCGGCAACCAATTGCAGAATGGTGATGTATCGATGGGGGCCACCATTGCCACCATGATGTTGCTCATCATTCTCTGTGGCGTGATGATCTATCTCTTCCTCGTGCAGCGGCGCTTGCAAAGATATTCCTTCTGATGCGCAAGCCGGTTTCAGCCTTCATCGTACATGGCATCCTCGGCCTTTATACCATACTGGCCCTGTTCCCCATCGTCCTCGTCGTCATGAATTCATTCAAGGCCAAGCGGGCGATTTTCAACACACCGCTGCAACCACCCATGCCGTGGAACTTCGATCCCATCGGCTACACCAAGGTCTTCGGCGACAGTGCCCTTGCCTCCTACTACATGAACTCCATCGTCGTGACCGTTGGCACGATTATCTTCACCCTGCTGTTCGGCGCCATGGCAGCCTGGGCCTTGAGCGAATACAAGTTTCGCATGAACACGGCCCTGGGCCTGTTCCTGGCCATCGGCATCATGGTGCCCATCAGGTTGGGCTCAGTTTCCATCATTCAACTCGTGGCCAATCTCAACCTGATCAACACCCTGACAGCGTTGATGCTGGTCTATATCGCGCAAAACCTGCCGCTTGCTGTGTTTATCTTGTCAGAGTTCATCGCACAAATTCCAAAGGACCTGCGTGAAGCCGGACGATGCGACGGCCTGTCCGAATACAACATATTCTTCTATATCGTACTGCCCTTGCTGCGCCCCGCCATGGCCACCGTCGCCGTCTTCACCATGATACCCGTCTGGAATGACCTGTGGTTTCCGCTGTTGCTGGCCCCCACGGGCGGCAAGCAGACCATCACCCTGGGTGTGCAGCAATTTCTGGGACAGTATATTACGGACTGGAACGCAGTGCTTGCCGCCCTCAGCAC
>CAXTKL010000050.1:0-19435 GCA_964244825.1 uncultured Aestuariivirga sp. | reverse complement strand
CGTGAAGCCACACACACACCACCCGGAAAACTGAAGGTCTGGGTTGCGCATATCCCTTGCGCCTGATTGAGACGGTGCCCTTGTTATGAGGCAGCAAGCCGTAGTGACTGCAACGATGCCAACAGTTTCAGAAAGACATCATGCATGCGGTCGCCATAGAGACCTCATCAGCCCTTCGGGCAGCTTCTCCAGGGGAGAAGCGACAAGATGTGATACCTCGCAAAACGATCAACATTGAGGGAGGTCTTCCAACCAGTCGCTTCTCCCCTGGAGAAGCTGCCCGAAGGGCTGATGAGGTCACTTTGGTGCCATATGCAGCAGCACCCGAAAGGACTGCGAAAACACAAATTCATTTCAACCGTGCCTTGGCAAAACGCACATTCACTCCGGCTTCCACCAATCCACGATCAATATATTCAGATCGTTCGCCGGTTCAAAATTTTTCTTGCGCATTTCGAATTGCGTGGGTGAAATTTTTTTGATGCCGTCTCCGCAAAAACTGACAAGTGAATCCGCCTTGCCCTTGTCGATCAGCAGACGAAAATCCTTGATCGGTCCCTTCCAGTTCGCACCGCTTTTCAGCACATAACCCAACCACACTTCATTGTACCCGGTTGGATTTGCATTGGTCACATGTTTGGGCACTTCCTTGTCGAAACGCTTGAGCCAGCTTTTTTCCACACAATATTTCGCCAGTTGCTGCTGTCCCCAGTCTTGTCTGCGATACTCAGCCGAGAGTCCACCCCCCACACTGCCGCCCGCCAGGGGCTTGTAACTGTGATGCACGGACACCGTCTTGCCAGCGGGAAATATCTGCTTGCGGGTAATCGACGTGCGCAGGACCCATTTGGTCCAGTAATAAGCTTCCGCACCCTCACCATTCACATCCACCAGACCTTCCGCCAGAAGGGCTTTGCGTGTGGCCGGGGGCAAGGCTGCCACCTGCGCTGAAAAAGCGTCTGTATCTTCCAGTCCATTCAGCGGCAATCCGGCCGCTTTCAGCTTTGCACTGATATCCTGCTCCTTGAAGATGGGCTGAACCACAACCTCATAATTAACTGTCTTGCCATCCACCGTGGTCTTGAAGTCCAGATCCTTCTGCAGGTCGCGGTAAAAATTATCAATGTCCGGCACATAGGCCTGATCCGGCAACGGGAATGCCACCAGGGTTTCCACATCCTTGCCCGACGTGTTGGTGAATGTGTAATCTACCCTCACAGCGTCACGAGAAATATACAGGTCTTCGCTGTCGAGCGACACGGCTTCAGATTGCTTCAAGGCAAGGCCGCCGACGGCGAATTCCGCCTCACTGTCATTGGCAAAGACCTGGATGCTGGCAGACAACAGAACACAAATTGCAATAATCAATCGCATGGCCGATTCCTCAGGTTTTCAGGCGATACCCGGTTTTGAAAATCCACATCACAGCCCCAAGACACAGCGACAGGAACAGTAGAGTCGCCACAATGCTGACCCGCACATCCACATCAGCAACCTCGTTAAAACTCCAGCGGAAACCGGATACGAGATACACAACGGGATTGAAATGCGACACGATTTGCCAAGCCGGTGGCAGCACCTTGATGGAATAGAAACTGCCCCCCAGGAATGTCAGTGGTGTGATGATGAGCAGGGGAATGACTTGCAACTTGTCAAATCCATCCGCCCAGAGACCAATGATGAATCCCAGCAGGCTGAAGGTTACGGCCGTCAACAGCAGAAATGTCACCATCCAGAACGGGTGCCTAATTTCCAATGGCACAAAGAACCATGAGGTGACGAGGATAATGACAGCAATCAGCAGCGACTTTGCAGCGGCAGCCCCCACAAAGCCCAGCACCATTTCAATGGCGGAAATGGGTGCCGCCAGAAATTCATAGATGGTGCCGGAAAAACGTGGAAAGTAGATACCGAAGGACGCGTTGGATATCGATTGCGTCAACAGCGACAACATGATCAGCCCCGGCACAATAAAAGCGCCATAGGCCACACCTTCCACCTGCTGAATGCGCGAGCCAATGGCCGCACCAAACACAACAAAGTAAAGCACAGTCGAGATCACTGGCGAAATCAGGCTTTGACCGATGGTGCGGAAAAACCGCTTCATCTCATATTGAAAAATGGTTTGGACAGCGCGCCAGTTCATTGTGTCACCAGTCCCATGAAAATGTCTTCAAGTGAAGATTGCTCCGTATGCAGATCTTTATAATCAATCTTGGCCGTCGCCAAATCCTTCATCAAGGCCGAAATGGCCCCCGCATCATTGCGCGTATCATAGGCATACAACAACACCCTGCCTTCGTCTTTCAGTTCCAGCCCGTATTTTGCCAATGATTTTGGCAATGTCTTATGCGGCTTCGACAGATCAAGTGTTAGCTTTTTCTTGCCAAGTTTCTGCATCAGCGCAGTCTTGTCTTCAATCAGCACCAGCCCGCCCTTGTTGATCACGCCCACCCGGTCCGCCAGCTCTTCCGCTTCTTCAATGTAATGCGTGGTCAGGATCACGGTCACACCGTCATCCCGCAGCCCGCGCACCACGTTCCACAAATCTTGCCGCAAGCCCACATCAACGCCAGCCGTCGGCTCATCAAGAAAAAGAATGCGCGGTTCATGTGCCAGCGCCTTCGCAATCAACACACGCCGCTTCATGCCGCCCGAAAGAGCCACGATTTTCGAATCGCGCTTGTCCCACAGCGAAAGTTTTGTCAGGATGGATTCAATATAGACCGGGTCGGAATTCTTGCCGTAGAGATGGCGGCTGAAATTCACCGTGTCCCACACCGTCTCGAAAATCGACAGGTGCAGTTCCTGCGGCACAAGACCAATCAATGTTCGCGCGGCACGAAATTCGGTTACGTTGTCATGGCCGTCCACCACAACCGTGCCAGATGTCTTGTTGACGATGCCGCACACAATTGAAATCAGCGTTGTTTTGCCTGCCCCATTTGGACCCAGCAAAGCCAGAATTTCGCCACGCCTGATGTCAAACGAAACGTCTTGCAGGGCCTTCAGGCCGGAGGCGTAGGTCTTGGAGAGGTTTTGGATTGAGATGATTGATGTCATGGCGTTCACATAGTGTCTTAGGATTAAAAAGTCAAGGACTATTTTCCATTTCTTCTCTTAAAACCTCCAGCTCCAGCCATTTTTCTTCTGCTGCTGACAGTTCCTGGGAAACAGAAGCATGGCGGCGCGATGATTTTTCAAAGGCTTTCGGATCACGGGAAAACAGCCCTGAATCAGAAAGTTGGCCTTCAAGACCCTTCAGTTCTTCTGCAAGCTCTTCGATTTTTGCAGGCAGGGTTTGCAGGGCGTGCTTGTCTTTGAAGGTCAGCTTCCGCTGGGTCTGTGCCTGTGCGGGTTTGTCTGTGGCCACGGGTGTTTTGGCATTCGCTTTTTCGGCCCGGCGTATCGTTACGCCTTCACCGCGCTGGGCCACCATGTCGGAATAGCCGCCTGCGTACTCCACCCATTTGCCGTCTCCCTCATGCATCAGCACCGATGACGCGACCCGGTCAAGAAAATCACGGTCATGCGACACCACGATGACTGTGCCCGGATAATCCGCCAGCATTTCCTGCAACAGATCCAGTGTTTCCAGGTCGAGATCATTCGTCGGCTCGTCCAGCACCAGAACATTTGAAGGCCGCGCCAATTCCCGCGCTAATATCAACCGCGCCCGTTCTCCACCCGACAAAACCGAAACAGGTGTTCTTGCCTGCTCGGGCCGGAACAGGAAATCTTTCATGTATGTCATCACATGTTTGACCTCGCCATTGATGGTGACCGATGACCCCCTGCCCCCCGTGATCACATCTGCCAGCAGGTCATCAGGCCGCAAGCTGTTGCGGTTCTGGTCCAGCGTGACGATATCAAGATTGGTTCCCAGTTTCACCGTGCCGGAGTCTGGTTCCAATTGCCCGGTAATGAGTTTGATCAGCGTGGTCTTGCCCGCACCATTGGGACCCACCAGTGCCAGACGGTTTCCCCGCAGCACGAGCACATCCAGATTGTTCACAATCATCCGTGTACCGAATGATTTCGACAGGCTGGTAACTTCCGCCACCAGCTTGCCGGAGAGGTTTGCGTCAGACACCGAAAGTTTGACGCTGCCCTGTTTGCCGACATGTTCCTTCTGTTGCGTGCGCAAACTGCCCAGCAAAGCCACGCGCCGCATATTGCGCTTGCGCCGCGCCGTCACGCCATAACGCATCCAGTGCTCTTCGCGTGCGATGCTCTGCGCCAGCAGTGCCTGTTCGCGCTCTTCTGCCTCCAGCACCTGGTCGCGCCAGGCCTCGAAATGCAAAAAGCCACGCTCCATCCGCCGTGTCTGACCACGGTCAATCCATACGGTGCAGTTGGACAGGGCCTCCATGAAGCGGCGGTCGTGGCTGATCAGGATCAGGGCACCGCGCATGGATTTCAACTCGGCTTCGAGCCATTCAATGGCGGGGAGGTCGAGATGGTTCGTGGGCTCATCCAATAGCAGAATATCGGGGTCAGAAGCCAGCGCCCGCGCCAGGGCTGCGCGGCGCATCTCTCCGCCCGAAAGTTGCGATGGGTCCTCATCGCCACTCAACCCCAACTCGCGCAGATAGTGCTGGGCGCGCCAATGATCTCCCATCGGGCCAAGGCCAGCTTCGACATAGGCAAGTACAGTGGAGAAGGTACCAAAATCCGGCTCCTGCGGCAGGTAATGCACGGTGGTGCCGGGCTGCAGAAACTGTTCGCCGCTGTCAGGTTCAACCAGCCCTGCCACAATCTTGAGCAAGGTGGATTTGCCCGAACCATTGCGCCCCACCAGGCAGAGCCGCTCATCATCGGCCAGCGACAGTTCGGCCCCCACCAACAGTGGCCGCCCTCCAAAACTCAATCCGATATTCTTCAGTGATAAAAGCAAACGACCCATGGGCGCTTGCTAGATGGCAGAGAAACCATTGTCCACGAAAAGCTGTTGCCCCGTCACAAAAGCAGACTCATCTGACGCCAGATAGAGCGCAGCCCGCGCCACATCCTCAGGTTCACCGATGCGGCCCTGCTGGGCCTTGATCGCGTCATCCGATACATCCACCCCCAGCGCCCGCAACTCCGCGACCTCGCGCAAACCATGGGGCGTGCGGATGAAACCCGGGCAAACGGCATTGCAGCGAATGTTGCGGTCACGGAATTCAACCGCAATGGCGCGGGCGAACATGTGCACGGCCCCCTTGGTGGTGTCGTAGAGTACCTCGTTCGGTGTCGCCAGAACAGCCGAAATCGAAGATGTGCAGACAATCGACCCGCCGCCACCTGCGATCATTTGCGGCAGCACAGCCTTGGTCATCAGGAACATCGATTTCACGTTGACAGCATGCAGCCAATCCCACTCCTCCTCGGTGGTTTCGAGAAATGGCTTGATGACGATGGTGCCTGCATGGTTGAACAAAACTGTAATAGGCCCCAGCATGCGCTGGGCAATGGCAACCGCGGCGGTTACTTCCTCGGCCTTCGACACATCGGCCTGCAGGGCAATGGCCACGCCCCCATCCCTCACAATCTCGTCCACAGTGGCCTGGGCCGCTTCCATATTGCGATCCACCACTGCGACCTTTGCGCCCTCAGCCGCAAACAGCTTTGACGACGCTCCCCCCATGCCGGTGGCGCCACCTGAAATCAGTGCCACCTTGCCCTTCAACCGTTCACTCATGCATGCGCCTTTTTCTGCAATTCCGGTTTTCCCAATTGCAAGAGACCAAGGATAAATACAATCAACAATACAATAGGGATCAGAAAGGTCATGACCATGGATGTATCAGGCGTCGCAGGACGTGGCCAGACCACATTGATCACGGCGAGCACTTCAAACACCAGGCCTGCAATTGTGATCGGCCAGCCCCACACACCCAGCTTGAATGGCCCGGCGGGAACCCAGCCCCTCATGCGCGCAATCACCGCCGCCAACACCACCATGGCAAAGGCCGTGTAAATGCCAGCCGTTGCGAAGGAAATGATCGCCGTGGCTGCATCCGGCGCAAATAACCCGCAGAACACAATGAAACACGGTACAAAAGTGGCCACAATGACGGCCGCCACAGGAAGTCCACGCTTTTCGTCAATGTTGCGCATGAGCTTCGAGCCGAAGATCAGATTGTCACGGCCCAATGAGAACAACAGGCGACTGGCTGAAGCAACCACCGAAACCGTTGCACTCAAAACCACAAGCAACAAGCAGACCAACATGGCCTTGGCACCATAGGCACCAAACGCATTGGTCAACACAACTTCGGCAATATTGCCAGCCTTGCCACTCACGGCAGCGGCCATATCCGGCACAGCCAGAATCATGCCAAGTGCGATAACCAGGGCACTGATGCCTCCGGCAACCATGGTGAGGATCATGGCACGGGGAACCTTGACACTGGCATCCTGCACTTCCTCGGCCAGATCGCCACAGGATTCATGGCCAAAGAAAATCCAGATGCCGATCAGGCTTGCCGCCAGCAGTGCACCCGTGCGGTTGCCATCGCCTGCGCCAAAACTTTCCCAAAGAACACTCACCGACTGAACCCGCGAGAACAGCAGGAGATAAACACCACAGACCAGCAAACCTGCAAGCCCCGCCCACACGCCCAATTCAGTGACACGGCCCAGCGTTTTGGTGCCGATCAAATTGAGGGCTGCCGCCAAAACAACCATGGCAATACCAGCTACTGCGTTGAACACAGGTCCGGCCTCAACGCCCAACAATGGTGCAAGATAAGGTGCCACACCAGCCGCCAACCCCCCAATGGTGCCGATCAAGGCCAGCAAATACATCCAGCCCGTCAGAAATCCGAATTTCGGCCCCGCCAGACGCCGCGCCCACTGATAAACGCCACCCGCAATTGGATATTGTGAGGAGGCCTCAGCAAAGACCAAAGCCACAAGCGTATGGCCAACCAGTACGATGGGCATGGTCCAGAAAAACGATGGCCCAGCCGTTGTAAGTGCATAAGCAAACAAGGCGTAAAAGCCCGCAATGGGGCTCATGTAGGAATAGCCCAGGGAAAAATCCCCGAACAGTCCCAAAGCCCGTTTGAACTGTGGTTGATAGCCAAGCTCGCGCAGTCGCGCGTCTTCATGATTGGCGTTTGTTTTTGTCACGTTTGCCTCCCAGCACTGATTTTGCAACAGACTTGTCACATTCAGAACCAGATACAACATCCCCAAAGGGACATTGGCGCTTGCGCCCGCACAAAAATCTTGCACAATTGGCCCATGGAGATACGTGACAGCAATTTTGCCGATGGTGCCAGCCGTTTGATCGGCCAACTGAACAGCCCCGCCTTCCCGGCCCTGATCTGCCAGGAACTGAACCAGTTGGTGGAATCAGACCTCACGGCGATCCTGGCCTATCCCTTGGGAAACACGCCACTGCTGCTTCATGATGGCCTGAAAGGCGTCTCTTCGCCCACCGTCATGGAAACCTATCTGGGTGGCACTTATCTGCTCGACGCGTGCTATGTGGCCTGCACGCAGAATTCCAGCGATGGCTTCTATCGTCTGAGTGACGTTGCCCCGGATGAATTCTTTTCTGCCAATTACTATAACTCGCCCGACGTTCATCCCTGCATTTCGATGGAGTCAGGATCGCTGGCCGAGGAGCTGTTTTATCTCAGCCAACCGTCTCCGGGTTTCTTTTTCTGTTTCTCGTTGATGCGGTCTGCAGACCGCGAAAGATATACTGAGGATGAATTTGCGGTATTGCACAAGGCAGCGCCCCTTGTGAATGCACTCATCGCCAAGCATTGGCACGAACTTCATTCAGCTTATCGTGCGACACAAACAGCAACGCACGACCCGATCGAAATTGCATTTTCAACATTCGAGCGGGATCGATTGTCAGCGCGCGAACAACATATCGTCAGCCTGATCCTGCGTGGACATTCAAGCTTTTCAATCGGCAATCATCTCGGCATCGTAGAAGGTACAGTAAAAAACCACCGCAAGAGCATCTACGCCAAACTAGCGATTTCAAGCCAAGCCGAACTCTTCGCCATGTTCGTGCGCCACGCGTTGCACGGATAGACAATTATTCAAAAAGACTCGAAACGCTTTCCTCGCGCGACGTGCGGCCAATGGCTTCTCCGATCAGTGAGGCGATGGAGATGACGCGGATGTTCTTGGCCAGGCGCACCGCTTCGGTGGGCTGGATCGAGTCGGTGATGACCAGATTTTTCAATTTTGACGAGGTGATGCGCGCAACCGCACCGCCCGACAATACGCCATGCGTGATATAGGCCGTCACATCTTTTGCGCCATTGACCAGCAAGGCCTCGGCGGCATTGACGAGTGTACCCCCCGAGTCAACGATGTCATCGATCAGGATGCAACTCTTTCCTTGCACTTCGCCGATGATGTTCATGACTTCCGACATGCCCGCCCGTTCGCGCCGCTTGTCGACGATCGCCAGCGGTGAGTCGAGGCGTTTAGCCAAGGCTCTGGCCCGCACCACGCCTCCCACATCTGGCGACACCACAACAGTATTGGCCACGTCATTGTGCTGCTTGATATCCCGCTCAAACACCGGACCTGCAAACAGGTTGTCGGTGGGAATATCGAAGAAGCCCTGAATTTGCCCGGCGTGCAGATCCATGGTCAACACCCGGTCAGCACCCGCATGGGTGATCAGGTTCGACACCAGCTTGGCCGAAATCGGTGTGCGCGGGCCAGGCTTCCGGTCCTGTCGGGCATAACCAAAATACGGGATGACAGCAGTGATGCGCTTGGCGGAAGAGCGGCGCAACGCGTCTGTGATGATCAGCAATTCCATCAGGTGGTCATTGGCCGGAAACGAGGTGGACTGCATGATGAACATGTCTTGACCGCGCACATTTTCCTGGATCTCGACGAAAATTTCCATGTCATTGAAGCGCTTCACCACCGCTTTGGTGATGGGCATATGCAGATAGGCGCAAATCGCCTCGGCCAGTGGACGGTTGGAGTTGCCGGAAATGATTTTCATCATGGGGCGGAAGGCTTTCTGGGCGTGGCGTTGCGGGGGTCTATAACAACCGCATGACGCCCTGAGAAGGGGTTGCCTGTCGCAGTGCACAATTATTGTGAACGCGTTCAGCGAAACTGCTGAATGAGCTTGAAAATACCCGTCGCCGCCGCTTCAGAGGCCATCCGCGCATTTTCACCCCAGCCCTGTGCCAGCGACCCGGCTGACACGTCGTTGGACTGGGCTATATCTCCGAGGCGCTTGCCATCAGGTGAGGTCACCACCCACTCCAGTTTCACCGTCTGCGTGGGGCCATGGGCTGCTGCCGTTTTTACCTTGCCCTGAATGGTCAAAGCGTCAGGTGCGGGTGCATTCACCACGGTCCAGCCGGCGTCGCGCAACACCTGCCGCATGGCCTTGGTCAGTTCATCATTGCCTTGGCCCGTGGCACCCTGCACCGACGGCACGGCCACGGCCTTGATGACAATTCCCGGCTTTTGTTGCGCCTGGCTTGCAGGTTTTTCAGCAGGCGGTGCTGCAACAGCAGACTGATCCGGCGCGGGTGCTGCGGGTGGTGGTGGGGGTGCTGCAGCACTGGCAAATTGCCCGCCCGGCCCATTCAATGTTTCAAGGTCAAGCTCCTTGTCGGCCCCCGGCCCCGCTTTCACCAGCGCCTCCCACGGCGGAGTGACCATGGCGGTTTCTGCAGGCTCATCTTTCTCAAACGGAAGCCGCGGCCCTGAACAGGCCGCCAATGCAAAAGCGAAAGCAACGGCCAAAATCTTTTGCACCATCACACCAGCGCAATGGCCGAAAGCAGGCGGCCATAATCCGCTTCACCCCGGTGGGTGGCGCGGCGATAACTGTAGAAACGCGACTCATCGGAATAGGTGCAGAGGGCAAGGTCACGCACCGATTTCAGCCCCAGGCGTTTCAGCCGCTGCCGCAGATAGGCCGGCAGATCAAACATGAAATGCCCGGTTTTGACCGAAGGTTTGAAAAACACTCCGTGGGCGGAGGATTGTGCGACAAAGGGTTCTGGAAATTCCGGCCCCACCTCGTAGGCGGCGAGCGAAATGGTGGGACCAAGCACCGCGACGATGTTGTCCCGCGTCGCACCCAGCTTTTCCATGGCCGCAACCGTTGAATCCGTCACGCCCGTCAAGGCGCCTTTCCAGCCCGCATGGCAGCAGCCCACAACTTGCGCTTTTTCATCAGCAAAAAGTACGGGTCCGCAATCTGCTGTCAGCACACCGATGGCCAGCCCCTTTGTGCGCGTCACCAGACCGTCAACCTTTGGCCGCGCGTCCAGCGGCCACACCTCTGTTACCTCCGCGACATCAGCACTGTGCACCTGATGTGCCGTCAGCACGCCGCCTTCCGCAACACCCAAGGATCTTGCCACCACATCACGATTCATTTTGACCAGGTCAGTGTCATCGCCTGAACCCAACCCGCAATTCAGCGACGCGAAGATACCCGTGGAGTGCCCGCCCGCCCGCGTGAAAAAACCATGCCCCACGCCGTTCAACTTCAAGTCTTCAGATTCAATCATAGGGCCTCAAAATGGATAAGGCGGCGCATCAAGCCTGCCTGTGACCGCCATCACCTTGAAAAGTTCGCCCATCTGCACCGGGTTTGCAAGCCGTTCTGACGCCGCAATGATCTCACGCTGCTTTTCACCATTTGCATTGCCAGCCAGTACTCTGGTTCTTGCCGCAAGCCCCATGGCTTCAAGGAACTGGCCTTGACTCATCAGACCTCCCATACGCGCACCACCTTTCAAAAAGCCACGGCCCAGGGCCTCAAAATCCACATGTGATGTAAGATCAGCCTCTCCAATATGTTCCGTGATCCTGCAAAATCCATGCGCCTTCATGGCTTGCAATGTATCACCAATTGCAGTGCGTATGTGTCCGTAATCTATGACCAGCGCCGCGCCGCCAACCTGATTGAGATGATTGCCCAGATGCACGGCCAACGCGTCACGAATGCTGGCGTCTTCAAAAACACCGTCCCCAGTAAAGGGCAAGCGAACGGGTGACGGAACAAGCACCGTTGCAAGTTCACCTGCTTCAATTCCGATACAGCGTTCAAATACGTAGGCTTGCTTCCTTTCCAATTGGCGAATGGGCAAGGCATCAAAAAATTCATTGGCAAGAAGAATGGTCGGCAAAGCCGGCAGCGACACGACGGATGAATGCCATGTGGCTTCTGGAATGCGTTCCAGTTGGGCCGCCCGCAACACCGGTGATGTCTCCACCAGATGCACTTCTGCCGCCTTCACGCAGGCAGATATTTTCATCAGCACACGGAGCACATCGGCCATCAGTGTGCCGCGTCCCGGGCCCAGTTCCACCAGTGCGAAATGCCGGGGCGATCCCATCTGCTGCCACACCTGGGCCACCCACACACCGATCAGCTCACCGAAGACCTGGGAAATTTCCGGCGACGTTGTAAAGTCCCCGGCAGCACCGAGGGGATCCCGCGTCATGTAATAGCCGTGTTCCGGATGGCTGAGACACAGTGTCATGTAACGGTCCAGCGGCATTGGCCCCTCAGCCGCAATCACGGCCTTGATAATATTGGCAAGCGCTGTCATGCGGAGCGGCGCGACCGCAGCAGAAGCCAGATGCCGACGCCGACCAGAGGCAGCGAAAGCAACATGCCCCGGGTGACAAAGCCCGCCGTGTAGCCAATGCCAACATCGGGCTCGCGGAAAAATTCCACCAGGATGCGCGACATCCCATAGACCAGCGCGAACATGCCGGAGGCACGACCAGGATATTGCAAGGCCTGAAAGCGATGGGTGGCGAGCCGCACCAGCACAAACAGCAGCAGCCCCTCCAGCAGCGCTTCATACAGTTGCGAAGGATGCCGCCCCACGGTGTCGCCCGGAAACATCACCGCCCACGGCATATCAGAAGGTCGACCCCAGAGTTCTGCATTGACGAAATTCGCGACCCGCCCAAGCCCCAGCCCCACAGGAGAAACTGCCGCCCCCAGGTCCAATAGGCGATCCAGCCCGATGCCGTGCTTGCGGCCAAATATCCAGCAGGCGATGACCACGCCCAGAAACCCGCCGTGAAATGACATGCCACCGTCCCAGGTTTTAAAAATCTCAAGCGGGTTCGAGAGGTAAAAGCCCGGCTTGTAGAACAACACATAACCCAGCCGCCCGCCGCCGATGACACCGAACATAAACCACAGGAACAGGTCGTCCACCTGTTCGACCGTCATGGTGGGCCGGAAGGCACCCCAGAGTTTGGGAAAGGTGACAAGACGCTTCAAATACCACGAGGCAAACAACAGCCCACCCACATAGGCCAGCGCGTACCAATGCACTGGCAGCGGACCAACATAAAATGCGATAGGGCGAACGTGTGGGAAATCAAGGACCGCAAACATCATGGCCCTATTTGGCGGCGGCCGTGGTCAAGGTCAAACTTTAACGCTGCGGCGAGGTGGGCCTTGAATTTGGCGCTGCAAGCCCATAGCTACAGCGTATTCGAAAGGTCTTCTGCCATGACTGCCACTTCCTCACGATTCTTTGACGAACTCGCCAAGCTGATGACGAATGCGACGGGTGCTGCCCAGGGTGTGCGCAAGGAGGTGGATGGTTTGGTGCAAGCGCAGGTCGAGCGCGTGCTCAACAATCTCAACGTCGTGAAGCGTGAAGAGTTCGACGTGGTGCGCGATATGGCAGAAAGAGCCCGGCTCGAGAATGAGCGTTTGGAAAAGCGCCTGGCCGATCTCGAATCAAAATTGCACCCGGCAGCACCCGAAGCATAAGAATCACTCACATAAAATAGATGTGGAGGAATCAGTGGTGGCATTGCCGCCGCTGTGCGGCCCATGCAATTTCAGCCTGTCGCGGATGTGATTCTTCCGTTGACGGAGGAATTGATGGGCACATTCGCGGCGAACTACGACGAACAGCAGAACCCGTTGGACCGGGTGGAAAAGCTGGCACAGATCCGCCGCTGGCCCCTGGAACGCACGGGCGAAGATGAAGTTGTGATGTCAATCTCAGGTGGCTGGTGCAATCTTCAACTCTCGCTGTATTGGCGCGATGATCTGGAAGCCCTGCAATTTGCCTGCACCTATGATCTGAAAGTGCCGGAGTCCCGGCAGACCGAAGTGCTGCGCCTGATCAGCCTCATCAATGCGCGGATGATGCATGGCCACTTTGACTTCTGGGCGTCAGATGGCACGGTCAATTTCCGTCACAGTCTCATCCTGGCGGGCGGTGCCGAAGCCAACGATGCACAGTGTGATACGCTCATTCGCGCCGGTGTCGAATCCTGCCAGCGCTATTTCCCCGCCATGCAATTCGTCATCTGGGCCGGACAAACCGCCGGTGCCGCGCTTGAAAATGCCCTGCTTGAAACCCAGGGGGAAGCGTGACAGTTTCGGGCGCATGATACTGAAACTCAAAGGAACCCTCGTGCTCGTCGGCGCTGGCAAGATGGGCGGCGCCATGTTGGAAGGCTGGCTCAAGGCTGGCGCTGATCCGGAAAAAATCGTGGCCCTGGACCCTGGTCCACCGGCGGAAGTTCTGGCCCTGTTTGCAAGACATGGCATTCGCCACAATCCCCCGGTTGATACCATTGTCGATGCGGAGGTGGTGCTCGTCGCCGTGAAGCCACAGATCATGGACGAGGTGTTGACGCCACTGCACGGTCTTGGACGGTCCAGACCTCTGGTACTGTCCGTCGTCGCTGGCAAGACCATGGCAACCCTGGCCGCGCATTTTGGCAGCGATGCAAGTATCATCCGCACCATGCCCAACACACCCGCTGCCATTGGCCGCGGCATCACGGCTATGGTGAGCAATACACAGGTCTCACCAGCACAACTGCACCTGGCGGAACAATTGCTTTCAACCATCGGCGAAGTGGTGCGCGTTGACACAGAGGCGCAGATGGACTGGGTTACCGGGGTCTCAGGTTCAGGCCCGGCCTATGTGTTTTTGCTGACGGAATGTCTGGCTGCTGCCGGTGAAAAACTCGGCCTTGCCCCGAAACTGGCCGAGCAATTGGCCCGTGCCACCGTGGCTGGTTCCGGTGAACTGATGCGCCAGAGCGGTGTTGATGCTGCAACGCTCCGGCAGAATGTGACATCGCCCAAGGGCACCACCTATGCGGCCTTGCAAATCCTGATGGCCGATGATGGCCTGAAGCCGCTGATGGAAAGGGCCGTCGCCGCAGCCGCCCGCCGCTCCCGGGAATTGGCACAATGATCAGCTATGCCGATTTTGAAAATGTGGATATCCGCGTGGGCACCATCGTCGCCGTGGAGCCCTTCCCCGAAGCCCGCAAGCCTGCCTTCAAGTTGCGCATTGATTTCGGCGCGACACTGGGTGTGAAAAAATCTTCGGCGCAAATCACCAAGCACTACACGGCGGAAAGCCTCATCGGCCGTCAGGTGGCAGCCGTGGTGAATTTCCCACCCCGCCAGATCGGGCCCTTCATGTCTGAAGTCTTGACGCTGGGCTTCCCCGATACCGAAGGCGGCGTGGTGCTCATCGGCCCTTCAATCCCCGTGCCGGACGGCGGCAAGTTGTTCTGAAGCTATTGCGCAGCTTTCAGTTTGACACCATTCATCATCGCCACAATCGCAGGCTTGCTTTGCTCAAAATAGGCTGCTGACGACCAGAAGGCCACCTGCACCACACCCAGTTCACCCAGCGACTTGTGGTAATCGCCAAAGCGGAACTTGGCCCCGGAAATCACAACTTCATATTCAATATAGTTCCACTCCGCCCCATTCAGCGTTTCAACGCTTTCCTTCAGCACCGGCACATCTTCGGGCCGCACACTTCCCGCACCTGCGGCATTGTAAAGAATCGCGTCGCGCAGGGACTTGATGGGCATTTGTGTGCGCTCGGTAATCAGGCCGACGTAGAGGTCAAGGTCAGGCTGCACCGCCTGCAATTCCATTGCACTGCTCGGCGTGCTGTCCACCCGCCAGGGCGTAAAGATGCACATGGAAATTGGCAGCTTTTTACTGGCAATGGCGTTGCCATTGTCACATCCTGTCACGGCAGCGGCCTTGGCACCTGCACCCGCACCAACCGCATCGGCATAGGCCCATGTCCCTGCCGAATCGAGAATAACCGGACGCCCGTTGATCGTGGCACGGCCCACTTCACTGGCGTGCAGGGCAGACGGAAAAAGCAAACCAAGGGCCACAAAAACACAGGCTAATCGCATGACATCCTCACCACAATTGATCGCTCCCCAGGCCGCCAGACTATCCGATGAAGGCAAAAACACAACAGCAATGTTACGAATTGCGGTAATTACGGTGACAGTGCATTCATCTAGATCAGCCGCCCCTTCATCCCCGCAAATTTTCTGTTTGTCTCCACCAGTTCACTCAATACCCATTCCCGAAACGCTTTTACCACGGGTGTTTCCTTCGATCCCTTTTTCCGGACAATGAAATACGCCCCGTGATCCTTCATGTCTGTGGCGAAAGGTTTGACCAGCCAGCCTTCCGCCAGCGCATCCGTACATAAGATCTGGTCTCCCAGAGCAAAACCTGCCCCGGCTTCTGCTGCTTCGATTGCGAGGTGATTTTGGAAGATCGTGCCACGCCAATCCATTTCGGCTTTGACGCCTGCGGCGGCCAGCCAATCGGCCCACCATTGTTTGCGATTTTCATGCAGTAGCGTGTACCCACCCAATCCCTCCGGCGTCAGCTTTGGATCATCTGCGATGAGCTGTGGCGCGCAGACCGGGAAGATAACGACATCAGACAATTTGGCCGGTTCCACGCCCTCCCAAGAGCCGTTGCCATAGCGCACACCGATGTCGACATCATCGACGTAGAAATCAACGAGGCGATTTGTGGAATCGATGGTGAGTTCGATGTCGGGGTGCAGATCGTTGAACCGTGCCAACCTTCCCACCAGCCAACGTGACGCAAAGGCAGGTTCGACTGAGACACGCAAGGTGCGCGCTGCGCCCACGGCCGCAGCCTCACGCGAAGCGTCAGCGATCTGGTCAAAAAGCGGCGTCAGCCGTGCGCCGAACCGCGAGCCTGCTTCGGTCAATGCCACGCCGCGCCCGGTGCGGGTGAACAGTTCCGTGCCCAGTGCTTCCTCAAGATCGCGGATGTGGCGGGAGATGGCAGCATGGGTCACAAACAGCTCTACCGCAGCGTCCGAGAAACTTTCGTGGCGGGCGGCGGCTTCGAAAGCCTTGAGGGCGTTGAGGGAGGGGAGTCGTCTGGCCATGGCCCAAGCTTAACACATCTCATGTGACTTTTCCTCACATGTCATGTCAGTTTTCAACGTTTGTGATTTTGGAGCTGCAAGGATATCTTCGGCGTACCGGATCACACAAAAGGAGATCATCATGAACTGGGTTTTTGAAACATATTCAAACGTTTATACCACTGCGATGATGCAGGACATGAAGGCTGCACCAAAGTCCAAAACCGACCGCAAGCCCATTCTGGCCCGTCTTTTCGGCCGTGGCTAAGGCCAGCGGAAGGCTCATCCAGACTCATCAGATTTAAGCAAGGCTCCGGAAAAAGGGGTCTTGTTTTTTGTCTACACGTGGAACATATTAAGAACATGAAGTTGTGGATGGTTTTCTTTGGCAGGTGCGGCGCGTGGTGCGCTGGCCTATGAGTTCCACAACGGTGCAAAGGGAGACGAGTCATGGCTGGATCAGTGAACAAGGTAATTTTGGTGGGCAACCTGGGCAAGGACCCGGAAGTGCGCCACACGCAGGATGGCAAGCCCATCGTGAATTTTTCCCTGGCCACAACCGAGTCCTGGCGCGACAAGGGCACGGGCGAGCGCAAGGAAAAAACCGAGTGGCACCGCGTGGTGATTTTCAATGAAGCCATTGCCAAGGTGGCCGAGCAATATCTAAAAAAGGGCTCATCGGTTTATGTGGAAGGCCAATTGCAGACCCGCAAATGGACCGACAAGGATGGCGCTGAGAAATACTCGACAGAAATCGTGCTGCAACAATACCGCGGTGAAATGACCATGCTTGGCGGCAAACCAGGCGGCGGTGAAGGTGCCGGCAGCAGTTATGGCACGGGTGACAGCGGCTTTGGCGCATCATCACCCATGGACCGGCCACGGGCTGCGGCAGGCGGTGCGAAGCAGAGCTTTGCACGGGATTTGGACGACGAAGTGCCGTTTTAAGGGGCTTGACCTGCTGCCATAATCTCCCCATATTCCTCTTTTATTGCACTGCAACATAAACCTGATGGCGGCGTGGTTTGCGTGTGGCTGTCAAAACCAGACGAGACACGAGATGACCTTTAAAACACCGTTTGCTGCGGCCCTGATTGTTGCCGCCCTTGCCACACCCAGCGTTGCCGGTGAAAAATTGAATGCGCAGCAATTGCGCGGCCTTGCCCCCGGCAGCTATGCCGTCAGCATTTATGGCCTGGTGAAATTGAATGTCAGCCTGCATTCCGGCGGTGGCATATCCGGCACCACATCAAAGATGAAATCAGACTCCGGTGTCTGGTCGGTCAGTGGCGAAAAACTCTGCATCCGTTTCAACCGCTGGCTCAAGGGCAAGCAGCGTTGCGTGGCCTTGTCAGGTGACAATGGCACCTATTCCGGTGGCGGACTCTACATTCGGAAGATTTAGAAAGTCCGGTGCGCTTGAATCATCGGATGTGCGAGGCTTACTTCACGCCCAGTCATATCCGCTTGCTGCAAAATAGTCAGACAACCAGCCGGGATTCAATTGATCTGAAGCGTCGAAGGAAACGTTCTTGGTCAGATGACCGTGCTCGTCGATCCAGGGTGCGGGGATGTGGATATTCTGTGATGGCGGCAGGTCCAGCACATCCGGCACTGTGTCTGAAGGGTGATATTCGCGCATGATGGGTCCGCCGGGCGTATCTTGCTCGACCGGCAGATCATTCAACATACCGCTGAAATCGAATGTAAAATTGTTCTGGCTGGCCAGCGTTTCGGCAATGCTGAAACTCAAGAATTGTGTGCCCAGCGAGGAAATACCGCCTGGACCCTGGGCAATGAAGCCCAATGCAAAACCGCCGCTGCTTCCACCGTCTTCAAAAATATGATCAAACAGATGACTGAAAAAAGACATGCTTTCGCTCCTGTTCATGGTGTGTTGAACGGCAGTGGATATCCGGATTTGCGGCACTGCATGGACGTGAGGCTGTTCCTGGATTATGTCATGATGGTGACAATTGGCAGCAATGATCACGCATGCAGACGCCATGACGCACGGCGTCTTGGCAAGACTTTGCAAGATGGTCTAAACGCGAGCAGAAAATTCCAAGGGAGTGATTTGCATGACAGACTCAATACCGGACATCAAACCGGCCTTGCCAGACCGCTTGAGCATTGACCCCAAGAGCCCGCATTTTCGCCAGGATGTGTTGCAGTTCCAGATTGGCATTCGCTTCAAGGGCGTGGAAAAAACCAATGTGGAGGAATATTGCATCTCGGAAAACTGGGTGCGCGTGCCAGCAGGCGGAAAGTCCAAGGACCGCTACGGCAATCCGATGACAGTAAAAATCACGGGCCCAGTGGAAGTGTTCTACGTGGAGGGGTGAAAATCATTTCAACGGAAACGCACATGAATCTCAGTTGCGCGGAACAAAAGTGCGTCTCTGCATCCCCCCAAAGCTTCAGGCCAACATCAATAATGAAACCTGCACTGCGCAATCTCCACCCCGCCATCCCTGACACGATACACAAGCCGATGTTCGTCGGTTATCCGTCGCGACCACCAGCCCGCCAGTTCATGTTTCAGCGGCTCGGGCTTGCCTGTTCCTTCAAACGGCGTGCGTTTCACTTCGTCAATCAGGGCATTCAACTTTTTCAGAAATTCCTTGTCCTGTGTTTGCCAATACAGGTAACCAGCCCAGGCACTCGCCGAGAAAGTGATCTTCACCTGCCAAGTTTCCGCACCACGCCTTTGCCAGCATCAAGTTCGGCAATTGAGTCGAGCAAATCCCTGGCATTGTTGGGGTTGCGCGACAGATACATGGTTTCTTCATGGGCCGTATAATCTTCAAACGACATGATGACGGCCGAAGGCTTGCCACCGTCACGTGTGATAATCATGGGCGTATGATCGTCGTGAACCTGGTCGAGAAACTTGGCCAGGTTTTTGCGGAGGTCTGTTGACGATGTGATGCGCATGCCTGGTCGCGTACAACATTGCGTACATAATTTCGAGTGCCTTCTCTTTTCCCGGACACTTGCCCGCATATCCCCCACCCGCCCGAAACAGGGTTGGAATCGCTGTGCCCTTCCGCTAGGACACCCCAAATCGGGATCCGACATGCCAAAACGTACAGATATTAAATCCATCCTCATCATCGGGGCGGGGCCAATTGTGATCGGCCAGGCCTGCGAATTTGACTACTCCGGCACGCAGGCCTGCAAGGCCTTGAAAGAAGAGGGTTATCGCGTCATCCTCGTCAACTCCAATCCGGCCACCATCATGACCGATCCGG
>CAXTKL010000049.1:17715-19962 GCA_964244825.1 uncultured Aestuariivirga sp. | reverse complement strand
CCAAAGCGCGACCTCATTAGCCACGGGGCGAAAATGTGTCAAGAAATGGATTTGCCATATAAGCTTCTGATTTAAAGTCTGAATTCAACACTGTGGCAATCCGCCCGGGGGTTACAGCACGCCAAGCGAGACAAGTGCTGCCCGCAATGAGTCCGGCGACGTGAAGTGATGCCCGGTCATGCCCACCTCCTCGGCTCCCTTCACATTTTTCAGACTGTCGTCAATGAACATGGAATCGGAGAGGTCAATACCATTGCGCCTGGCCAGCAGTTCAAAAATCGCAGGCTCAGGTTTCAGCAGCTTTTCATCGCCAGACACCACAATATCGCGGAACAGGGCCAGAAACGGAAAGCGGCTGCGCGTGGCGCGAAACGTGTCGCCGTTCCAGTTGGTAATGGCATAAAGCGGCACGCCGCGATCATGCAGGTCCTCTAGCACCTTCACACTGCCTTCAATCGGTCCCGGCACCATCTCCATCCAGCGGTCCCGGTACATGGCAATCTCGGTGGCAAATTCTGGGTAACGACCCGTCGCCTCTTTCACCCCATCGTCAAAAGACCGCCCCCTGTCCTGGTCCAGGTTCCAGTCACCGTGGCAAACGTTCTCCAGAAAAAACTCCATGCGCACGGGGTCTGCAAACACCTTGCGGTAAAGATGCCGGGGATCCCAGTCGATCAGAACCATGCCGAGGTCGAAGACGATGTTCATCAAAGTATCCCTTGCTGCGATCATGCCGCAGTTTGAACCGGCACATCGACCGCAATACCATGCCCCTCAACATGAATGCTGACGGCAAAACCCAGTTTGCTGGCAAACATCATCAGCTTCTCAACCGAAAAGCGGGTGATTTTTTCATTTACCAGAGCCGAGACATTGGGCTGGTCAAGCCCCAGAATTTCACCGGCAGCAATTTGCGTCAGGCCGCGCCTCAGGACTTCAGATGAGACAAGACGGATCAGTTGCGATTTCGTGACCAATTCATCGGCATTGCTGAAACCCAGTTCGTGAAAAGCAGTTTTTGTCATGTCGTCAATTCCATTCTCTGGCCACTGCCAATTTCAATCTTGCGTGTATGCGTTCGATATCATGCTTTGCAGTTTCACGCCCATGCCTGGATTTTTTTTGAAAGGCATGCAGCACCACAATCACATCATCAACCTTCGTGGTGTAGACGCAACGATAGGTGTCCCCAACATGGTCCTCCACGATTTCAACAACGCGTCCGCCAGCAAAGCCTTGCAAGGTTTTTACGCTGGGTGCACGTCCCCCTTCCTGCGCAACAAACAGGGCGTGCCCCATCTCTTGTTTCACCGTGTCCGGGAAGACCGACAGATCTCTCTTGCTGCCACCGACGAATTTCAAAGATTTTATCATATCAATACTTATATGAAAGCCAATTCTGCGTCAATGCGGTCATTGCTAAAGTGCCGGTTTAACCTGCGGTGCCGATAACAATGGCTCATACATCATGATCGCATGATTGGCAGCCACGAATTCCTCGTCCAGTTTTTCGCCTGATGTGACATCGAACTTTTTCCGCCAGATTTCATTGTGGCGGGAATAACCGCCCCAGTATTCCATTTTAATGGCATGGTCCTTTTCGATCACGTCGTAACGGTATTGCGCAGGCGCGTCACACAACCACGCACCACGCAACCAATCGCCTTTCGAATAAACCCGCAGTTGATAGGTCCTGTCCATATCATTGCGGATTTGCAGGTCGATATAGTTATAGGCGCAGGTGGCACCTGACGCGAAAGGCTGGGTGCGCCCTGCATCTGGAAACACGTCAAAGCCATGCCGCCAGCGTTCAACAATCGTAAGTTCAGTGTGTATTGTCATCCAGTAAATCAGATTGGTCATCTGACACAGCCCGCCACCAATATCCTGCTGGATCGACCCATTACGCAAAACCAAACCAGTCTTGAATCCACGCCCCGCCGTAGGCTTCCCCACCAACCGCCAAAACGAAAAGGTCTCTCCGGGTTTGAGCAACAAACCATCAATGCAGCCCGCAGCAATTTCCAGTGACGCCTTCTTGTTGACCTGTAACTGCATATCCACACCGGACAAGGCCCGCAGCATTGGCGTGCCGTGGGTGAAATGTGGGTGCGGCAGTGTGCCGGTCGACCGCGCGGTGGCATAACGCGTCCGCGTCAAATACCAGGCAATCCGCCGCCTGTTGATGTAAAACAACTTGCCGAGCACCAACCGCAAGGGCGACCGGTACAGGGGTTTGGAAATGTG
>CAXTKL010000049.1:0-17615 GCA_964244825.1 uncultured Aestuariivirga sp. | reverse complement strand
ACAACTTGCCGAGCACCAACCGCAAGGGCGACCGGTACAGGGGTTTGGAAATGTGGCTTTGCATATCCCAACAACCGTCATCCCGGCGAAGGCCGGGACCCCGCTGGCGGCTGCACAAGTGTCGCAAGTGTATCGATACTCCCATGCAAATCTAACCAATCAGGATTCATCTCCTCAATAATCCGAAACTTCCATGGCCTGTGCCATTTCTTCAACAACTTTTCCCGCCGAATTGCATCTTCCATATTCAAGTGATGTTCATACCAAACCAATGTCTTGAGTTTGTGGTCTTTCGTAAAGCCATCAAAGCACTCATTCTTGTGGTTCCAAACCCGGTTCCACAGAGCACTCGTCACCCCAACATAGAGAATACCGCGATAGCGGTTGGACATGATGTAAACAGCAGGCGCTTTTTCGTCATGCATAACTCAGGTTTGCATTCAATCTTTCTGAGGTCAACCGCCTTGCAGTCCGTCACCCCGGCGAAGGCCGGGGCCCAGCTAGCCACAAGCTGAACACGCCGCTAGCTAGGCCCCGGCCTTCGCCGGGGTGACAATTATTGTGGTCAGAACGTGCGCCAAAAACTCCCGCCTTCAACGTCGTTTTCCTGATCGGCTCAAAACTGTTGTTGAATGCAGGGGAATGGTTGACCCATTTCTGGAGTGTAGCGAGAACTAGCGCAATGACCGCGCGGTGTCAAGCGTTTTTTCCCATGACAACCACTTTTTACATAACATCCAGCAAATATAGGTATTTAACCCGCTTCTGCCACCAGTTCCGTCGCCTGTTCCAGATCGACCGACACCAGTTGTGACACCCCACGCTCCATCATGGTCACACCGAACAGGCGGTTCATGCGGGCCATTGTGAGGGGGTGGTGGGTGATGATCAGGAAGCGTGTATCGGTGCGGTCCATCATGGCGTAGAGCAGATTGCAGAAGCGCTCAACATTGTGATCATCCAGCGGCGCATCGACTTCGTCCAGCACGCAAATCGGCGATGGATTGGTGAGGAATACGGCAAAGATCAGGGCCATGGCCGTGAGGGTCTGTTCACCGCCCGACAACAGCGACAGCGTGGTGGGTTTCTTGCCGGGTGGCTTTGCCAGAATTTCAAGGCCCGCTTCCAGCGGATCATCTGACTCGATCAGTTGCAACTCGGCTTCGCCGCCGCCAAACAGTGTGGTGAACAATTCGGTGAACTTGGCATTCACAGTGCCGAAGGCATCAAGCAGGCGTTGCCGGCCTTCCTTGTTCAAAGAGCCGATGGCGCCGCGCAATTTGTTGATGGCCTGCACCAGTTCATCTTTTTCCGTGGTCATGCTGTTCAACTGGGTGGCGACGGCTTCGGCTTCCTCGTCGGCGCGAAGGTTGACGGCCCCCAGCCGTTCACGGTCATCGCGCAGGCCCAGCAGCTTTTTCTCAATCTCATCGGCGCCAGGCAATGCCCCGGCCTCGACGCCCGCCTGTGCCAGAATATCTTCCGGCGCACAATTCAGCGTTTCTGTGATGCGGGTCTGGCAATGGTCCTGCCGTTGCTGTGACGCCTCCAGCCGCGCTCCCAGCCGCGCATGGTCCTCCCGCGCGGAGCCAGCGCGCTCCTGCGCCTCGCGCAGCGCATGGTCGGCAGCCTTCACGTTGTTCTCTGCCAGTTGCAACGCATCGGCAGACACCTTGCGCGCCTGTTCAGCCTCCGCCAGCATGTTCATCAGCTTGAGCCGCTTGTCCGCCAATTGTTGCGGCATGGCCGACAGTTCCGTCAAAGTGGCGGCGGCTTCGGATGCACGCGCTGTCAGCGCCTCCATTTGTTCGCGTGCCTTGGCCGCCCGGGTCATCCACTGGTGGGTTTCCGCATCAATGGCAGCGAGACGGTCCGCCCGCATTCTGGCTTCCCGTTCCAGACTGTCATGCCGCGCCCGCGCTTCGCCGTAGTTTGCCCGTTCGCGGTTGAGGGCATCGCGCAATGTGCTGGCATCGGTCAACAGACCATCCAGCGCGGGCAGGGCCGCGAATTCAAGTTCAGCCGCAGCGCAGAGCTGGTTCACGTCCTGCAACTGTGCATCGGTGCGGCGCTGGGCTTCATCCAGGGCCGACGTTTGGGCGGTCTGTTCCGCCTGCTTGCGTTCAAATGCCTGGAGTGAACGGCGTGCCACTTCAAGGGCAGCGCCTGCTGCCCGCCAGGCTTCGCGCTTGTCCCGTTCAGACCGTACACCATTTTCCACTGCAACACGGGCCTGATCAAATTCAGCCTTGGCGGTTTCTGCTTTCGCCTGGGCCGCGCCCAAGCCGGATTCCAGTTGCACCAGCCGGTTGCGTTCCGCCAGACGCTTGGCGGCAGCCGATGGCGCATCGGCAGCCGAAACAAATCCATCCCAGCGCCATACGTCGCCTTCTCTGGAGACAAGACGTTGGCCCGGCAGCAATTGCGCCTGCAAGGCTGCCCCCACCGCTTTCGACACCACGCCAACGTGACTCAAAACCCGCGACAAGGCAGGCGGTGCATCGACATATTTCGAAAGCGGAGTTGCATCACCCGGCAAGGCGGCCGCATCACCAAGGGGCGGTAGTCCGCGCCAGTGAACCGGCGCACCCTCATCGGAGGACGCTTCGATATCATCCCCCAGTGCTGCACCCAGTGCGGTTTCATATCCGGGATCCACCATCAGGGCATCAACAACCGCCGGCCACAAATCGCTGGCGTCATTGCGTAGCAAATTCGTCAGTGTACGGACTTCTGTTTGCAACTGTTCCGCGCCGCGCCGCGCCTCGTCAAAGGCCTGGCGTTTGTCGGCTTCCACCTGACGGGCCACACGCAGCGCGGTTTCTGAATGCCCGGCATCTGTTTCGGAAATCTGCGCCACTTTCACCGCCGCTTCAACAGCGCTCGCCAGCGTCAAGCCATCACCAGCATCACCCAGCAATGACATCAAGTGGGAACGGCGACCCACAAGTGACTTGAGTTCTGTGTCCAGCCGCTGCACCCGTGTCTTGTGTTCGCCAATGGCCCGCTCCAACGCACCGCGCTGGGCCGAGAGTTGTGACAACCGGTTTGAGGCTTCATCGGAAGCTTCCTGGGCCCGCCCTAAGGCTTCCGCCGCTTCTTGCACAGCTGCCGCCGCCTCAGCCCGCACATCCTGGCCATCATGGGCCGAAGCCAGCAATGTTTCCTTCTCGGATCCCAGACGCGCGATCACGCCATCCGTATCGGCCAGCAAGCCTTCTTCGCGCGCGACATCGGCATTGGCCTGCTGGCGGCGCTGCTTGAGTTCTGCAATACGGCCTTCCACGCGCTTTTCTTCTTCATCGAGAGAAGCCCGCTCAAGCGTTATCCGCTGCAACACTGCGGCACGTACGGTTTCCTGTTCGCGCAAGGCAGGCAGGGTTTCGCCCAGCTCATCACGGGCGCGCAATTTTTCTGATGCTGATCGCGTATGCTCCGCCAGCACCCGGGTGGCTTCATCCAAAGCAGAAGCATCGCGCGTTGCATCTGCCGTCGCATCCCGCCATGCCACGAACAATCCGGCAGCTTCCAGCTTGCGGATTTCGGCTGATACGATTTTGTACTTTTGTGCCTGCCTGGCCTGGCGCTTCAGGCTGTTCAACTGACTTTCAAGTTGCGCCATTACGTCATCAATCCGCGACAAATTGAGTTCCGCTGCCTTCAGCTTCAACTCGGCATCATGACGGCGCGTGTGCAAACCGGTGATTCCTGCCGCTTCTTCCAGAATCAAGCGGCGGGCCTGGGGCTTGGCATTGATGATCTCCGCAATCTGACCCTGCCGGACCAATGATGGCGAACGCGAACCCGTTGATGCGTCGGCAAACAACAGCTGCACGTCCTTGGCCCGCACTTCCCTGCCGTTGACGCGGTAAGTGGAACCCGCATCGCGAACAATGGCACGGCTGATTTCAAGGTGCTCGTTGTCGTTGAACTGGGCGGGAGCTGTGCGGTCCTCATTGGCCATGTAAACCATGACCTCCGCCATATTGCGCGAGGGCCGCTGCGTCGTGCCGGAGAAAATCACATCTTCCATGCCGGAGCCGCGCATGTTCTTGTATGAGTTTTCACCCATCACCCAGCGCAGCGCTTCCAGCAGGTTTGACTTGCCGCAGCCATTCGGCCCCACAATGCCCGTAAGGCCCGGTTGGATGTGCAATTCCGTCGGTTCGACGAAAGACTTGAATCCCGTCAGCCGCAGCTTGTCAAACTTCATATGCCCCTACCCTAAATGCGCGACAAGACTTCAGCCCAGCAGCGGATCAATCACGGCCTTCAGGCCTTGCACGGTGTAATCACCCTTGAAATGTTCGCCGTTGATGAAGAAGGTTGGAATGCCCTCAACGCCAAACGTATCGCCCTTTTGCCGCACCTCAAAAATACTCTTGGCCACATCCTTGTTGTTCAGGCAGGCCATGAAGGTCTCTTCGGTAAAACCGGACTGCAACGCGATTTTTTTCAGACCCTCGAGCGGGTTTGGCACCCAGTCCTTCTGCGTCTTGAACATCACATCCACCAGCGGGAAATATTTTTCCTTTGGCGCGCAACGGGCAATCATGAAAGCTCCCATGGCTGCATCATTGTGGGGGAATTCGCGGAACACGTATTTCACCTTGCCGGAGTCGATGAAGTCCGTCTTGAACTTGGGGAATTCCTCATTATTGAATGCCGCGCAATGCGGGCACGAGGCCGAGGCATATTCAATGACCACAACCTTGGCATCATCCTTGCCCATACTCATTTCGCCCATGGCGGGCGGTGCGTTGAGAGCGGCTTTGTCCACCACAACAGGCGGCGTGGCGTCTTCGGCGAAAGCGGCGCTGGTCAGGGCAAGCATGGCAGCGCTGGCCAGGAGATTACGGCGATTCATCTTGATCATGGAGTTTTCCTACTCGAATAAGGGGGTGAATTTCCACGGCCTTATTTGGCCTGTGGAGAACGTGGGGTGAGCGTGGCCACGCCGGCCCCAAGGCGGGCGAGAGCGGCTTGCAGTTCAATGTCGGCGACAGGGGCAACGCGGGCAAGAATGGCGGGGCTGGGTTCAGCAGCCTTGCGGGCCACCTTGATCGACGGCCTGAAATCATGGGATTGCACAACTTTGAGCGCCACCACGCCCTGATAGCCCAGAAACTGGTTCACCCGTTCGAGAATACCTGCCGCGGCATATTCCACATCAAGGCCACGTCCCGTCTGCACTTTGACGTGCAGTGTGCCGCCGGACTTCGCGTCCTTGCCGTGAGGCCAACGGATTTTCTCCGGGCTGGAAATTGCAGCCGCCTGCTCTCCCACAATCTGTGGCCAGTGTGCCAGCACATCACCCTGCGCGAAACCATGTTTCTTGAACACGGGTTCCGTCAGTTTGCGGAAATGCTTGTCGAGTGTCTGCATTCGTGAAATGTCCACTGTTATGGCGAGATTCTCAAGGATATTCGTGGCAGAACAAGGGCCAGATCATCACCTGGCCGTGAAGCTGCTGACCTGGTATGACGAGCACGCCCGCGTGATGCCGTGGCGCGCGGTCAGTCCCGCCCGCATGGACCCCTATAAAGTCTGGCTCTCTGAAATCATGCTGCAACAAACCACTGTGGCTGCGGTCAAGGATTATTTCATCAAATTCACCAGACTCTGGCCCAGCGTTGAAGCCCTCGCTTCCGCCCCTTTGGAGGATGTTCTGAAGGCCTGGGCCGGACTCGGTTATTACGCCCGCGCCCGCAATTTGCACAAATGCGCACAGACCATTGTTGCTGATCTCGGCGGGGCATTTCCGAGCGACATTGACAGTCTCCTGAAACTCCCAGGCATTGGACCTTATACTGCGGGGGCCATCGCCGCAATTGCCTTTGACAAACCCTTCGCCGCTGTGGACGGCAATGTGGAACGGGTCATCTCCCGCCTCGACGCGATCGAAACACCACTGCCCGAATCAAAACCGCAGATCAAAGTCCGTGCCCAGGCCTTGATGCAGTCGCAACCGGCGGGTGACTTCGTGCAGGCCCTGATGGATTTGGGGGCCACAATTTGTACACCCAAAAGCCCTAACTGCCTGATTTGTCCGTGGCTGGACGATTGCGCGGGACGCAAACGTTGCATCGCCGCAACGCTGCCCCGCAAGCTGGCGAAGAAGCCGGTTCCAACCCGCAAGGGCCACGCCTATTTCGCGCAAAACAAAAATGGCGAAGTCCTGCTTCGCCGCCGATCCGAAAAAGGCCTTCTCGGTGGCATGACAGAAGTGCCGGGATCGGAATGGGCCACGATGATTGCGGAAATGCGGCCACCGATCAAAGCCAAATGGACAAAGCGTCCAGGCAGCGTCGAACACACCTTCACCCATTTTCATCTGGAATTGATCGTGTGGGTGGCCAGGGATGTGGGGTTGCGTTTGCCGGATGAAAGTTATCGTTGGGTGGCGGCGGCGGACGTCGGTATGCAGGCGCTTCCGACTGTCATGCGCAAAGTGATCGCACATGCGAATGGAACCGGCAACCGTAGAAAATGATTTCCAGCCCGTCGACCATCCGATGCACGTGGTTAGATTATTTCCGCCCTGCCATGCGTTTCTTTTTTGGTGCGGGTTTGGGTGCGGCTTTTACGGAGGACTTTTTCACGGGAACTTTGGCTTTTGCTTTTGGCTTTGATTTGGCCTTCTTCTTTGTGGGTGATGCCGGGTGATAGACTGAGTAAATGGAGGGCAGTTCCTCAGGCTCTGCATCTTGTGCATAGTCCTCCTCCATGCCGAAGGACGGGCGCGGAGCCATTGGCGCAGCACCGATGGCAGGGGGTGGAGCTGTGATCACCACCGGCAGGACGGCAAGCAGCCCGTGGATATCACGGGCCGTCATGGGGCCGCCCAAGGCAAAGCCTTGTCCCAGTTCGCAACCCAGCAATAACAATTGATGGGCCTGCTCTTCTTTCTCGATACCCTCCGCCACCACCATCATGCCCAGGCTATGGGCCATGCTGATCACGGATTGCAGGATCACCCCGCCACGGCCATCCAGTCCATTTCCGGTGATGAAACTGCCGTCCATTTTCAAGGTGTCAAAGGCGAGTTCGCGCAGGCTTGCGAGGTTTGAAAAGCCGGTGCCGAAGTCATCGCAGGCCACACCGATGCCCAGATTGCGCAAACGCTGGATCAGCTGCCGCGCCCGCTCGGGAAAACGCATCACCACGGATTCTGTGATTTCAATCTTGATGGCATGGGGCAGCACCCCCTCACGCGCGATCATGCTGTTCAACCGGTCCATGAAGCCCGTGTCAGAAAGTTGATCCGCCGAGACGTTGATGGACATGAACACGGGCCGGTTGCGTGTCAACACGCGCTGCCAGATGCCCATTTGGCGCACGGCTTCCGTCATCACCATATCGCCGATGTCGCGGATCATCCCCGCCTGCTCGGCCATGCCAATGAATTCGGAGGGCTGCAACAAACCCCGTGATGGGTGGCGCCAACGGGCCAGGGCTTCGATGCCCGCCACTTCACGCGTCTGCAAATGCAGGATGGGTTGATAGTGGACTTCGATCTCATGGCGTGAAATGGCGCGGCGCAAATCATTTTCCAGCGCCACGTTGGTCGCACGTTCATCCGTAAGTTTCTGGTGAAAGACAGCGATGTTGCGGGGACCCTGGGCCTGGGCTTCCTGCAAGGCGGTCTCGGCCTGCTGTTGCAAGACAGCCGCCGAAGTGGCCTTGCTGCTGCTGAGCGAAATACCGATGGAGGCCGAGAGATAAACATCCTGGGACAGCACGTGAATGGGTTCTGCAAGTTTTAACAGGATGTCCTCGGCGAGAGTTTGGGCGTTGCGCCCGGAAATGGTTTCGACATGCATGACGGCAAAGCGGCTACCGGACATGCGGGCCACACTTTCTTCCGAATGCAGGCATTCCGTGATGCGTTGGCCCGCCGCCATCAGCAACTGGTCGCCGAGGTCAGGACCCAGGCCCTCATTGAGAATCTTGAACCGCTCAATCCCTACCAGCAAAATGCGGCGCGGCAAGGCAAGCGGCTTGGTGACTTCCTGCTCCACCCGGTCCACGAACAGGGCGCGGCTGGGAAGGCCGGTCACGGGATCATGGATGGACTCATTGATCAGGCGGTCTTCGGTTTGCTTGTTGCGCGTGATGTCGGTCAAGGTGCCGATCAACCGGGCGGGCACACCCCCAGCACCCGGCAAGGCCCGGGCACGCAAGGAAAACCACTGGTAAGTTCCGCTAACATCGCGCAGGCGCAGTTCCTGTTCAACAAAATCACCCGCCCTCTGCCCGCGCAGATCGAGTGACTTGCGATAGGCGAGTTCGTCGGCGGGATGTACGAGTGCTGCAAACCAGCGGGCCGCAGCGGTGGATTTCAGTTTGTCTGTGGGGTGGCCGAGGCTGCGGGCGAGGTCAACACCGACATCAAGCGCATTTTCCTGGGGCTGCCAATCCCAGAGAAAATGCTGCGCTCCGGTGAGGGCGAGGCTGCGGCGGGTGGAATCCTGCTGGTAGGGGTTGGACAGAAAGCCCTGGGCAAAAGCCAGACGCAACGACACAAAGGCCAGCAAGCCTACCACTGCGGTCAATCCCGCGAGCACGGCGGAGTGCCACACCGGCGACTGACTATCCCCCACTGTCGCGATGGTTGCCACAAAGACCCACAGCAACAGGGCACCCCAGAACAGGGTGGCACTGTCCATGACCTCGACACCGTTGCGCTTTGACAGCACAGCCGCCACAAAGCCGACAATGGCGAGTGCGACAACCGCCCAGCGTGCCACCTTGGTGGCGTAATCTGGCGCAAAAGCGGCGAAGCTCACAAGCGCCACCAGGCCGAGAATCAACAGAATGTAGGGAAGTTCAGCCTTGAACGAGCGGCGGTAGAGATTGGTCAGGCCCCAGAACAGCAGGCCAATGCCCAGGGCAAGCAGGCTTTCGACAATAGCCCGCACATGCTGCAGGGTGAGCATGACATTGCCTTGGGTGAAGGAGAGCTTGTCGAGATACCCCGCTTCCAGAGCCATGAACAGCAAGGCCGCAAAGGCAAAAAATCCACCCACAAGAAACACCCGGTTGGTCCTGATGCCATAGAGCGACAGAATGCTGAGGGCCAGCACAAATCCCACAGCCAGCACCGCACCGCGCAGAAATGCCAGCGACGCTTCGCGCTGCGCAAAGGTTGAGATGGTGTAGATGCGTGCACCACTCAAAACCGTGCGGCCTTCCAGGCCCAGCGTTATGCTTTGCGTTGGGTTCAGTTCGAAGCGAAAGGCATCTGCGGTAGCCGAAGTGGTTTCTGCATGGTCAATGGAACTTGCCAACCACTGCACGCTGGTGAGCTGCGAACCGAAGGGTTCAACCTCCACAATCCCGGATGCGGCAAGGCGCTGGGTATCGACGGCGAGCACATACGCAGCCTTGTCTTTGCCCGCATTGCGAAACGTAAAAACCGTCCAGTTGAATTCGGGGCCAAGTCCGGCACCGCGCAATTCCAGCACGGCACGCGAACCGTCAGTTTCGCCAGGCACTTCCAATTGCAAATTGCGGCGCTGGGCTGCAACACGGGTTCCGTGGACCGTCAAGTCAATGGTGTTGAAACCGTCGGGTAAATTGACAAGCTCATCCGCCCGGGCGACATTCAGTCCCACGCACAGCAGCATAAAAATCAAAATTGCGCGCAGGCTGCCCCCAACCCCATCACATCGTCGACCGCGAATCATGCCCTATCGTAGTCGGCAAGCTGGAAGAGGACTAGCTTTGCTTATCCAACAGAAAGAGACCTCATCCCCCCTTCGGGCACCTTCTCCAAGCCTCTTCGTGGCGAAGGTGGCGCGACACGCCGGATGAGGTCACTTCATGCTACACCCTCCGCCCCCACAGAATATGATCTTCCCACCTGCCGTTGATTTTCAGATAGTTCTTCGCAAAACCCTCCTGTTCGAAGCCGGTTTTCTGCAGCAGGCGGATGGACGGGCGATTGGCTGGCAGGCAGGCGGCTTCGAGGCGGTTGAGATCCAGCCCATCCCGGGCAAAGCCAATCAAAGCCCCCAGTGCATCGGTCATCACGCCGGAATTGCCAAATTCCGCCCCCGTCCAATAGCCCAGTGTTGCCATTTGCGCCACGCCGCGGCGGACGTGAGACACTGTTACCGCTCCTTGAAGCGTCTTGCCGTCCCTCGTGAAAATGAAAAACGGGTAAGCCGCATCGTCGTGCACCAGTTTTGCGTAGTGGGCCACGCGCCTGCGGAACGACGAGAGCAGCAGCTCGTCGTCCTGCCAGAGTGGTTCCCAGGGCTCCAGAAAACTGCGGCTGTCGCGGCGCAGGTCGCGCCACTGCTCAAAGTCCTCCATGCGGGGTGTGCGCAAAAAGGTCTTCGCACCGCAACAGGAGTGGTCAGGCCGTGACGTCAGCAGGCCTTGCAGCAATCCCACGGCACGCCATCAGGATTTTGCGGCGAAACGTGCCGCAATGTCAGAATAACTCGCGAGGGTGGAAAGCTGCCCGACAGCGCTGAGGGAAGGCCGCTTTGCTGCAAAAATATCATGGGCCAATTCGCGCACATTTTCCGCTTCCACAGCCTCGATGCGTTTCACCAGATGGCTGACGCGCGGCACTTCACCGAAGGCGAGATATTGCCGTGCTATCTGATCGGCACGGGACGAGGCACTTTCCAGATTCATCACCAGTGATGTCTTGAGCTGCGCCTTGGCCCTGGCAATTTCTTTTTCGGTCACACCGCGCCCCATGGACAGCATCACTTCGGCTGTCACGTCGATGAGTTCCGGCGTGTGGTCAGGCGAGGTTGCGGCATAGACGCCAAGCTGGCCCACATCCTCATAGGACGTACCATAGGCGAAGACGCTGTAGCAGAGGCCGCGCTTTTCCCGCACTTCCTGAAACAGCCGCGAAGACATGCCGCCGCCCAATACGCTGGACAAGACTTGCAACTGATAGATGCGTGGGTCACGATAATTTGGTGCATCAAAGCCCAGCACAATATGCGTCTGGTCCAGGGGCTTTTGTTCAATGCTGGAGCCTGATGCAAAAATCGGTGACTGCCGCTGCGGTGCCGAGCCACGCTCCATGTGGCCAAACAGTTTTTCAGTTTCCTTGGCGAAGGCTTGATGGTCGATATTGCCCGCCGCACACACGACAATGCGTGACGCCCAGTAATTGCGATCCCGCCAGGCCGCCATCTGGTCACGCGACAGGGTTTCAATCAGGCTGGCGGGGCCAAGGATCGAACGTCCGAGCGGATGGTCGCCGAAGCTTGCGGCCTGTGACAGGTCAAACACCAGATCATCAGGCTGGTCCTTTGCGGCCGCAATCTCCTGCAGGATGACATCGCGCTCGCGTTCCATCTCATCCTCGTCAAGCGTGGATTCCATGAAGATGTCAGAGAGAATGTCGAGGGCCAGTTGCCAGTCGTCTTTCATGACGCGGGCATAATAGGTGGTCGTCTCCATGCCGGTGGCGGCGTTGATTTCACCGCCGACATTTTCAATCTCTTCGGCAATGCCCTGGGCCGTGCGGCGTTTGGTGCCTTTGAAGGCCATATGTTCAAGAAAATGCGCAATTCCGTTTTCTTCCGGCAACTCATCGCGCGCACCAGCCTTCACCCAAATGCCCAAAGCCACGGTTTCAATGTGGGGCATATTGTGGGTGACGACGGTTAAACCATTGGCCAGCTTGGTGATTTCGACAGTCATACGGTACTCCCTCGTCAGCGCTTTTGTGTCTCCAAAATCAGGCTCTTGACGGCCTCTGCGCTGTTGGGGAGCACTGTGAAACTTTCTGGGGCGTCCATCAAGCCTTTTAGCTTTTCCGGCAGGTCAGGGTTAACGCCCGTGGCCTTGCACACGGCATCGGGGAATTTGGCCGGGTGCGCCGTGGCCAGAACCACCATGGGGCTTTCACCCATATGGTGTTGCGCCACGTGAACGCCAACGGCCGTATGTGGGTCAAGCAATTCGCCAGTAGCGGCCAGCATGGCTTTCATGGTGGCAGCGGTTTCGGTTTCGCTGGCACGGCCTGAGTCAAATTCGTGACGGATGGCTTGCAGCGCCGCATTGTCCAGCGTGAAGGAGCCTGATTGCTCGAGGCCTGCCATGGCACGGACCACAGCTTCGGGACTGTTGTTATTGGCCAAATAAATCAGCCGCTCGAAATTCGACGACACCTGAATATCCATCGAGGGGCTTGTGGTGGCGTGAACGCCTGTGACTTCATAACGACCGGATTTCAACGTGCGGTCCAGAATGTCATTGGCGTTCGTAGCAATGACGAGCCGGTCAATGGGCAGGCCCAACCGCTTGGCGACAAGGGCCGCCATGATGTTTCCGAAATTGCCGGTGGGCACAGTGAAGCTCACCTTGCGTTCGGGCGCACCAAGGGCGAGGCCCGCGAAGATATAATAACTGATCTGCGCCATGACGCGCACCCAGTTGATCGAGTTGACTCCAGCAAGTTGAACGGAATCGCGGAAGCTGTGGTCATTGAAGAGGTCTTTGACGATGGCCTGACAGTCGTCGAAATTCCCTTCAATTGCGATGTTGGTAACGGCGGGAGTAATGACGGTGGTCATCTGCCGCCGCTGCACATCTGACACCAGACCATGGGGATGCAGAATGAAGATGGAGGCGTGCTTCGAATGCTGGAAAGCCTCAATCGCAGCGCCGCCCGTATCACCCGACGTCGCACCAATGATATTGGCCCGTGTGCCGGACTTCGCAAGCGACCAGTCCATGAGCCGCGCCAGCAATTGCATGGCCACGTCCTTGAAGGCAATGGTGGGGCCATGGAAGAGTTCGAGCAGCCACAGATTTGCGTCGAGTTGCTTCAGCGGTGTTACGGCTTGGTGGCCGAAAGTGCCATAGGCCGCAACGACCATGGCTTTGAGTTCCGCATCGGGGATAGCACCATCAGCAAAACGTTTTGCAACAGCAAAGGCCACATCCGTAAATGGCTTGCCACGCAAAGCCCGCAACTCTTCCACGGAGAACGTCGGGAAATGCGACGGCAAATACAAGCCACCATCCCGGGCAAGTCCGGAAATCATGGCACCTTCGAAATCAAGAACAGGGGCAGCGCCCCGCGTAGAGATATATTTCATAGGCGGCGCTCATAGGACGTTGCGCAGGGGGCGGCAAGGGTGAGATCGCGTGCGCTGCCAAAGGACCTCATCATCCCTTCGGGCAGCTTCTCCAGGGAAGAAGCGACATGGTGTAATACCTCGCAAAACGATCAACAGTGAGGGAGGCCTACCAACCGGTCGCTTCTGCTGTTGAGAAGCTGCCCGAAGGGCTGATGAGGTCCCTTTCGCTCAACGGGTCCGAACGATCCGCATCACAAACACCGCCGTCATCACCAGCAACGCCGCCGCCAATCCAAACCACGTGATGGCATAGCCCAGGTGATTATTGCGCAGCTCCACCTTCGGGGCTTCAACGAGCAAACCCTCCGTACCCGGACTGCCGGGCAGCAGCGACACCGTAAACTGATCAAGTTTTTCACCTGCGGCCGGCTTCAACATGGCAGGCACATCCCACCAATACCATTGTCCACTGGCCGGCTGGTTGTCGGGGTCGAAGTAGCCTTTGTAACCGGGGTGAACATGCACCACGCCTTCAACCGTCACTTCACCTTGGGGTGGCTGGGGTGGCGATTGGTTCACACTTTTGCCTGCTTCTATCAGCAGTGCAGAGCCGTCTTTCGCCCTGAAGACACGCGCAACAGTCCACGCCGCTCCACCATTGGCTGTGCTGAAGACCAGTAAAGCTGGAGATGGATCAAACTGTCCGGTCATGCGCACCTTGGCATAGGCGACGGATTTACCTTCCGAGGCTTTGGCGAGAACGATGGCGAGTGGTTCAGCCTCAGCGTTCAAACTTGCTTCAACTGCGGCTATCAGATTGTTTTTCCACGCCAGGCGCTGCACCTGCCACACACCCAGCGCCAGCAAAATTACCAGCCCAACCCCGGACGCCAGCAGTATCGGCCAAATCCGTGGTTTCACTTTGCGATCCGCCCTTCACTCGCTCCGGTGCGCCACTGTTGCGCCAGCAGCAGGCCCTTCACCGGGCGGAGCAAGATCATGGGAATGATGATCAGCACTGGAATGGCAATCAGCACATGCACCCACCAGACGGGTGAATAGGCGACTTCGATGCCGAGGATGGAGCCCACGCCGAACACACTTGCAAAGAGCATGACAAACCATGTGGCTCCATCGCCCGCATCAGCAAAGGAATAGTCGAGGCCGCAGGCGGTGCAGGCTTTCGCGACTGTGAGATAACCATCAAACAATTTGCCACGTCCACAGCGCGGACACTTGCCGTGCATGCCGGTGCTGAAGGGGGAAAGGGGCGGGTAGTTGTTTTCGGTCATCGGCAAGTGCCCTCTCCGTCATCTGCTCCGCAGATGCTACCTCTCGCGCAAGCGGGCGAGGAATACAAAATGGATTTCCTCGCCCGCTTGCGGGAGAGGTGGATCGCAGCGCAGCTGCGAGACGGAGAGGGACCTCGCGCTATTCCACCGGCATCACCGCGCCAAACGATGCCCAGATGTAAACCGCCGCAAACAGGAACAGCCACACAACGTCCACGAAGTGCCAGTACCAGGCCGCCGCTTCAAACCCGAAATGTTGTTCCGGCGTGAAATGGCCCTTCATGGCGCGGAACAGACAGATGGCCAGGAAGATGGTTCCGATGATGACGTGGAACCCGTGGAAGCCCGTGGCCATGAAGAAGGTTGCGCCGTAGATGTTGCCGCCGTGGTCCCGGTTGAAGGCGAAGGCGGCATGGGCGTATTCATAGGCTTGCAGCGTGGTGAACAGCAGGCCGAGAATGATGGTGAGCACCAGGCCCCAGATCAAGCCCCTGCGGTCATTTTTCAACAGCGCATGGTGCGCCCAGGTGACCGTGGTGCCCGACGTCAGCAGGATCAGCGTGTTGATCAGCGGCAGATGCCAGGGGTCAAATATCTTGGTGTGTTCAATCACACCATCAACCACCGGTGCAGGTGGCCAGACAGCACCTGTGGCCAGCGAACGGGCCTGCTGAATGGCTTCGCCTGAGAACAGCGAAGCATCAAAGAATGCCCAGAACCAGGCCACGAAGAACATGACTTCGGAGGCAATGAACATCAGCATGCCATAGCGCAGGTGAATGCTGACAACCGGCGTATGGTCACCTTTGTGGGCTTCGCTGATGACGTCACGCCACCACATGAACATGGTGTAGAGCACACCCGCGAGACCCAGGAACATGACGGCAAATGTGGAGCCATGCATCCACATCACCGCACCGATGGCCATGACGAAGGCTGACATGGAGCCGATGAAAGGCCAGGCTGACGGATCAACCAGATGATAGTCGTGATTTTTCGCGTGGGTGTCAGCCATGGCGGTGCTCCTCAATTGGTCTTGCTACTGGCCTGCAGATCAGGCGTGGTGGGATAAAAGGAATAGGACAACGTAATCTCGTGAATGGACCTGGTGTCTGCATTGTCGAGAATATCCGGGTCGACGAAAAACTGCACCGGAAAATCAGCGGTTTCCCCGGGCTTCAGAGTCTGCTTGGTAAAACAGAAGCACTGGATCTTGTTGAAATAGATGCCAGCCGATGTGGGCGTAACGTTGAACTTGGCCGTGCCTGTGACTGTGCGCGATGACATGTTGGTGGCGCGGTAATGGGCCATGGTGGGTTCACCGATGGTGACCGTCATCGTGCTTTGGGCGGCGCGGAAATTCCAGCCCATCTCATCGGACGCATTGGCATCAAAGCGCACCGAAATCTGTTTTGCCGTTGCGGAAGCCGGTGCAGTTGCTGCAATTTGCGTGGTACCGCCAAAGCCTGTGGTCTGGCAGAAGATGCGGTAGAGCGGCACCGACGCATAGGCCAGCCCCACCATGGCACAGAAAACGGTTGCGGCCATCAGGGCGACGCGGCGGTTCTTGTTGCCGTCGATCTGCATTTTAAACGGCCCGATGGATGATGTTGCCACCCAGGCGCACCAGTGTCGAGACGAAAAACAACAGCGCCACCGCCGCCAGAATGAGACCCATTGCGATGGCGCGGCGCTTGCGGCGCGCCAGGTCTTCGGGAGAAAACGGCACAGGTTTTTCCATTACAGCCACGCGGGAAAAACCGGGAGGTTGAACAGCTGTTCGATCAACATCAGGCCCAGCAAGGCGAACAGCCAATAGATCGACACGCCGAACAGTTTCTTGGACGCCTTGTCTTCTTCAGCGCTGCGTTCTGTGGTGCGGTAAAGCACAATGGCATGCCAGAGGAATTTCGACGTCAGCACAAAAGCACCGATGCCGTAGAACCAGCCACCGATGCCAGTGACCAGCGGCAACAGCACAGTTGGCATAAGCAATAGATTGTAAATCAGAATCTGGCGCTTGGTTTCCGTGCGGCCCGAAACGTTTGGCAACATGGGCACACCCGCATTGCCATAGTCACCTTCACGGAACAGCGCCAACGCCCAGAAGTGGGGCGGTGTCCACATGAACACGATGAGGAACAAGGCAATCGCCCCTGCCCCCAGATGTCCGGAAGCCGCAACCCAGGCCACGGCTGGCGGGAAGGCCCCTGCAGCACCGCCGATGACAATGTTTTGCGGCGTCCAGCGCTTCAGCCACATCGTGTAAATCACGACGTAGAAGAAAATGGTGAAGGCCAGGAATGCGCCCGCATAGATGTTGGTGAACAATCCCAAAAACAAAACTGAAGCAACTGCCAGGAACGCGCCAAAGCCATAAGCTTCTGCTGCCGTCAAGGCACCGCGCGGCACGGGGCGTTTGGACGTGCGCTTCATGATGGCGTCGATATCGGCATCATAGGCCATGTTCAATGCACCACAGGCCCCTGCCGCGATGGCAATGCACAGGGTGATGATGAAGGCCATCCACGGATGGATGGTGCCCGGCGCTGCAACGGCCCCTACAATACCCGAGAACACCACAAGCGACATCACGCGGGGCTTCATCAAAGCCCAGTAGTCAGCCACCTCACCCTGGCCGCCCGCAGGGACGGCCAAAGCCGAAGTGATATGGCTTGCAGCAGTCATGCTTACTTGATCACAGGCAATGTCGAAAACTGATGGAAGGGCGGTGGCGACGGCAGCGTCCATTCCAGAGTCGTTGCATATTCACCCCAGGGATTGTCACCCGCTGGCACCTTCTTGGCAAAGGCCGAGAACACACCGTAAAGGAATATCACGACGCCGACGGCCGAGATGTAAGAGCCAATGGACGATACCATGTTCCATCCTGCGTAAACCTCAGGATAGTCGATGTAGCGGCGTGGCATGCCGGCAAGGCCAAGAAAATGCTGCGGGAAGAACACCAGGTTCACGCCAATGAAGGTGACCCAGAAATGCAGGTGCGCAATCTTCTCGTTGTAGAGATAGCCAAACATTTTCGGGAACCAGTAATACCAGCCTGCAAAGATCGCAAACACGGCACCGAGCGACAGCACATAATGGAAATGCGCCACCACATAATAGGTGTCATGCAAGGAACGGTCGACGCCCGCATTGGCAAGCACCACGCCTGTCACACCACCCACGGTGAACAGGAAAATAAAGCCGATGGCCCAGACCATGGGCGGACGGAAATCAATCGAACCGCCCCACATCG
>CAXTKL010000048.1:0-20448 GCA_964244825.1 uncultured Aestuariivirga sp. | reverse complement strand
CAGCAGTGAAGAAAAAGACCGCGAAGAAAACTGCCAAGAAGGCCAAACCATTGTTCCCGGGTTTCTTCAAGGACAAGCTCGCCAAGGCTGATCCGAAGATTGCGAAAGCGATTCAGTCGGAACTGCTGCGCCAGCAAAATGAAATCGAACTGATCGCCTCCGAGAATATCGTCTCGCGCGCTGTGCTGGAAGCACAAGGGTCAGTCATGACCAATAAATATGCCGAGGGCTATCCCGGACGCAGGTACTATGGCGGCTGCCAGTATGTTGATGTGTCGGAACAACTTGCAATTGACCGGGCGAAACAATTGTTCGGTGCGAACTTTGCGAATGTGCAGCCGCATTCTGGTGCCACAGCAAACCAGGGCGTGTTCTTCGCACTGCTGCAACCGGGCGATACGTTCATGGGCCTTGATCTGGCCTGTGGTGGCCATCTGACTCACGGTTCACCTGTGAACCAGTCAGGCAAGTGGTTCAAGGTTGCATCCTATAAAGTGCGCGAAGACAACCACCAGATCGATTATGATGCGGTGGCCAAGCAAGCCCTGGAGGTGAAACCAAAGTTGATTATTGCCGGGGGCTCTGCCTATCCGCGCATTCTGGATTTCAAGCGCTTCCGTGAGATCGCTGACAGTGTGGGTGCCTATCTGTTTGTCGACATGGCCCACTTTGCCGGCCTCGTTGCCGGTGGTGTGCATCCCAATCCGGTCGAGCATGCCCATGTTGTCACCACCACAACCCACAAAACCCTGCGCGGTCCGCGTGGTGGTTTGATCCTGTCCAACGATGCAGACTTGGGCAAGAAGATCAACTCGGCCATTTTCCCGGGCATCATTGGCGGTCCGCTGGAACACGTCATTGCGGCCAAGGCTGTGGCCTTCGGCGAAGCGTTGAAGCCTGCTTTCAAGAAATATGCGGCACAAGTTGCGAAGAATGCCAAAGCCCTGGCCGCCACAATGGTGGAAGGCGGCTGTGATATTACCTCCGGTGGCACTGACACGCACCTGATGCTGGTGGACCTTCGAAAAAAGGGCATCGGCGGAAAGGATGCGGAAAAGGCCCTGGGCCGTGCATTCATCACCTGCAACAAGAACAGCATTCCCTTTGACCCCGCACCTTTCACCGTCACTTCTGGCATTCGGTTGGGAACACCTGCGGGCACCACGCGCGGTTTCGGTGAATCGGAATTCCGCACCGTCGGCAATCTGATCATCGAAGTGCTGGACGGTCTGCCGAAGAATGGCGAAGAGGGAAATGCCAGGGTTGAGCGCGCTGTGAAAAGCAAGGTTTTGGCGCTCACCAAAAAATTTCCGATCTACAGCTGAGAGCAGGGCGACATGCGCTGTCCCTTCTGTGGAAATGCTGATACGCAGGTCAAGGATTCGCGTGCCACAGAGGACAATTCAGCCATACGCCGCCGCCGCGTCTGCGTCGATTGCGGCGGCCGCTTCACCACATTTGAACGGGTGCAGTTGCGCGAATTGATGGTCGTGAAACGCTCGGGCCGCCGCACGCCTTTCGACCGCGATAAACTGGCGCGCTCAGTGTCGATCGCTTTACGGAAAAGGCCCGTGGATGCTGAACGGGTGGAACGCATGGTTTCCGGAATAGTGCGCCAGCTCGAAAGTCTGGGCGAAAGTGAAATCAAGTCAGAACAAGTGGGCGAACTCGTCATGGAGGGCCTGCGCAACCTCGATGATGTGGCCTATGTGCGATTTGCCTCCGTCTACAAGAATTTCCGCGAGGCCAAAGATTTCGAACAAATTATTGGCGCGTTGAACACGGAAGAGGGCGAGGCCGAATGACACCCGCACTGCATGTGTTGTGTTTGGCGGCGAACAAATTAAGTCAACTGTGCGGCTTTGTCGGGATGGGTGCTTGAACAGCATGTCCGAAGTCGGATAACCCATAAATTCCACGTTGCAGTTTCTGAAACCAGCCATAAACATTGTCGCGCATGATCGCCGCCGCCCTGTCAACCTGTGTTGCAGCCTTTACATCCCGGGGCCGGGAATGGCCATTGATTTTCAAATGTTCAAGGCACTTCACTGCATCTTGTCGGTAGGCCGTCATCACGGGTTTGCGGGTGGATCCACCCAGATTAGGGTCGCCACTGCGTGCGTTGAATTCCTTCAGCAACAACCCGCGCCTCTTGGTATTTGCGCGCGGCACATAAGGCACAGGGTCGGCCACCACCTCAACGCTGCCTGAAGCGGTGACAACAATCAGCCCAAGCCCCAACCGGCGACACAGCTTCGCCGCAACCATTGCCACCCCGCGCTTCGGCCGTGCCACCGCGACGTAAACATGTTCAGCCACGGTCAGACGATCCACTGCCTGATAGAGCAGAGCGAGCGTCATCGATTGTTTCAATTCCACGATCACGGGCAGCTCATCGCCGCGCAAGGCCACGACGTCACAACCCTTGATCTCGGCTTTGACAGTGTACCCCTGGGCTTCAAGGTGACGTTTCACGGGAAGGTAAAGGTCAGTTTCGGGCATGACCTCAATCTTCAGTGAATCGCGTTAGGAAATTGTTAACTCATTCACATAAAGTGGATTTCGTTTTCTTCTGGCAAGCTCTACAATCTCAATCTTTGCTTGGGAATGAAAGCAATGCGTCAGTTGCGCCTCTTCTATGCCGTTGCCATGTGTTTGACTTTGAACTGTTTGGGTCCCGCACAAGCAGCCGACGATGTTGCCCTTTGCCAAGCCTCCAATCCGTTCCGTGATGAACAAAAGACCTATGATGTGTGCAACCGTGCAATCATCGCCTCAACCAAAGATGACGCAGAAAAGGCATCCTTGCTCGCCCAGCGCGGCGAAGCTTACTACTGGGTCAATCACTTGTTAGAGGCGATTTCAGATTTTGATGCAGCACTTGCCATTGCCCCAGAGTTAAATGAGACTCGCATCCAACGGGGTTGGGCAAGATGGCGAACAGGTAACCCAAGTGGGGCCTATTCCGATTTTACAGATGCCTTTGAGAGAAATCCCAAGAGCGGCCGTGCAGTTTACGCGCTTGGATTTATCGAAAGAGATCAAGTCAAAAGGCGCAAACTGATAGAACAGGCAATTGTACTCACGCCTGACTATTACCTTGCGCACGATGCTTTGTCAGACATGGACGGTGATTCCTCCGATACCCGCGACGTTGCGCTTGATAGAATTGATTTCCTGTTGAGCCAGGGCCAGAAAAAGTTAAATACTGTAAAGTTTGCTTATTTCTTCGGTCAGCTGGGGACGAAAGAATACTATGATAATATCCTCCTTAAGCGTGGCGACGTGCTTTATGACCTCGGAAGATTTGACGAGGCATTGCAAGTCTTTAGAAAACTCCAAAAGCTGTATAGCAAACATCCAACGCCATATATGAAGGAAGCGGAAGCCCTATTGCGGCTCAAAGATTACACGTCTGCAGCGCGTGTTGCAGAAACCGCTTACAATATATGCATGGAAAACCGTTATTTCGACAAGTGCGGCACAGCCATCTCGGCTTCTATGGAGGCTGACCTTCATTTGGCCCAATTCGAAAACATTATCAAAAATAAGGATGAAGTTGAAAATCATCGCAACAACAACCGCATGCGTGCGTTGATGTCACTTACCGTGGCGCAAGCTTACAAATCTCTCGGGAAAACAGATGAAGCACGTGCGGCTTTCATCAGGACGGGCGAACTTGATCCTCGCGTTCTCGGGCTTATTTCGGACCCCATGATGCATCTTGGATACTATGATGGGCTTTGGGAAAGCAAAATTGACGAGCGCTTCCTCAACGGCCTCGAAGCCTGTTTGTTGGACGTAACGTGTAAGGCCAACATATGACGCAAATTGTGAAATATTTTTGTCTGGCTTTCGCGTTGGTTGCATCAACTGCACAAGCTGCAGATGTAAAATCATGCCTTGGGTCGTACAGTGAGCGCATAGACAAGGCAGATGTCGCAAAATGTGAAAAAATTGCGCAGAAGAAAAATCTGACGGCACGGCAGCAAGCACAAATATACCTCCAGCTTGCGATTACGGCTTACTTTGCGCGCCCCGCCGATTCAATGGATGCAGCGCAGAAAACGGCTCAAGTATTTCGCTATCTGCAAGCTTCTTCTGAAGCTGATAATACATTTGGCGATACATTCCTCGCCATGGCTGACGTGTATCGTCTGGAAGGCAAGTACGGAAGAACGATTTCCAGCCTTGATGAGGGCCTCAAGACTTCACCTGATGACGCGCGGCTTTTAGCCAAGCGTGCGGAATACTCAGCGTCTGCTGAAACAAGAGAGGAAACGAGAAAAGTCTGTGTGAAGGCGACAGCATCGCCAATTGCTGGCCAAAATATTTATTTTTCCTGCGGAAGAGCCACCCGAAAAGCTGGTCTGCTCGATATCGCCGAAATCTATCTTTATAAAGCGGCAATGGAATTTGAAACAGATCACTCTGATCGATTTCTGGATATTCGCTTTGGAGCACCATCAAAGGATTATGCTGATCTCCTTGTCGAAACGGGACGTGGCAAGGACGCAGTAAAATTCTATGAAATGGTTGCTGCTAAGCAGCCATCTCATCCCATGGCCATGCGCAACCTTGCCGAAATTCAAGAGAAGAGTGGAGATTTGGCTGGTGCTGCAAAATCCCAGGGAAATGCCGCATCCAGTGTGCAAGCTGAGTACAGATTTCGATTCCAGCTTCTGCAAGTGATCACATTGGCGCGCGCCGGAAAACCGGTTGAAAGTTTTCTTCTCGCCAAAAATCTCTTTGATGGTGCGACGTTGCAACAAGTTCTGAGCTTGCAGGTGAAACTCAAAAACGGTTCACAGAAGGACCTGACAATCACCGGAAAGTTTGATGACCAGACCAGGAAGGCGCTGTCCGCCTGTATCAATGACAAAGGATGTTTTGCCAACGAGGCGGGTCAACCCATTTAAGTTTACGCCCGCACCGCAGTCGCATAGGCATCCATCATTGCCCGGCTCATATTGCCAGGCTTGAATTTGTATGGCCCAATCTCCGCCACTGGCGTTACCTCTGCTGCCGACCCTACGATGAAGCATTCGTTAAACGTCGTGAGTTCCTCCGGCAGGATGCGGCGTTCGATGACGTCGAGGCCTTCGGTCTTGGCCAGTGCCATGACGGTTTGGCGGGTGATGCCATTGAGGAAGCAATCCGCTATCGGCGTGTGGATGGCGCCATCTCGCACAAAGAAGATGTTTGCTCCTGTACATTCCGCAACGCGGCCCTGCCAGTCGAGCATCATGGCGTCGGCATAGCCCTTCTTCTCAGCTTTGTGTTTTGAGATGGTGCAGATCATGTAAAGCCCCGCCGCCTTGGCATGAACGGGTGCGCACATCGGGTCCGGGCGGCGATATTCGGCGATATCGAGCCGGATGCCCTTCATCTTGGTTTCGGGATCAAACATCGAAGGCCATGCCCAAGCGGCGATGGCGACGTGGATGGTATTGTTCTGGGCAGACACCGCCATCATCTCGGAGCCACGGAAAGCAACAGGCCGCACATACTGGTCGCCACCGCCCATCAATTCCACGACCCTGTCCTTGGCGGCATTGATGTCTTCGTCGCTGAACGGCAGGTCGAAGTCCATGATCTGCGCGGAGTTGCGGAAGCGCTTGGTATGTTCGGCTGACTTGAAAATCTTGCCGGCATAGGCCCGTTCGCCCTCGAACACGGACGAGCCATAATGCAGACCATGGGTGAGCACATGCACCCGGGCCTCAGCCCAAGGAATGATGTTGCCGTTGAACCAGATGACGCCCTCGCGCTTGTCAAACGGAATGATGCTCATAATATTCTCCCAATGTTTTGCCATGCTGGCCAAGGACGTGCGATACAACCTATCTGACTCGTCCGTTGGTCGCGACGCTAACATACAGGAAAAATATGTCAACATGGCTGACATAAATGCAACCATGCAAAAATCACACTCCACGATGACTGATTCCGAAGCTGCCGAACTGGTGGAAATGCTGTTCTTTGCCTACCGGGATTTCGTGGCTGACGCGGATGATCTTCTGGAAGCCTTGGACTTCGGCCGTGCGCACCATCGCGTATTGCATTTTGTCGGCCGCAGTCCCGGCATGAGCGTGGCGCAGTTGCTCGACATCTTGAGAATCACCAAGCAATCATTGAGCCGTGTGCTGAAGGACCTGTTGGAGCAGGGCTATGTCATCCAAAAAGAAGGGCCAGAGGACCGTCGGCAAAGGCTGCTTTATCTGACAGCAGAAGGCACAGCCCTGTGGCAGAAACTGATCACACCGCAGATGCGGCGGTTTCGCGACGCAGCGCAACATCTGGGCGAAGATGATGGCAGCCTTTACCGCGAGTTGTTCCTGCAACTTATCAACCCCGAGAACCGGGATGCTGCGGAACACTGGGCGGAACGCACGGCGGAACCCGCATGAGTGACCTCGCGGCCCATATCCTGCTGGTGGATGACGACAGGCGCATTCGTGAATTGCTTACCGCTTACCTGAAAACCAATGGCTTTCGCGTCACGGCCGCAAGCAATGCAGCAGAAGCGCGAACGGCCCTTGAAGGTCTGGCGTTCGATGTGATTGTTCTCGACATCATGATGCCAGGGGAAAACGGTCTGATGTTTGCCAGTTCCATTCGCACTGCTGGAAACGCTGTGCCTATCCTGATGCTGTCGGCACGCTCTGATGCACCGGATCGCATTCAAGGTCTTTCGAGTGGCAGCGACGATTATCTGGGCAAGCCGTTTGAACCCGAGGAATTGCTGTTACGCCTGCGCAATCTGTTGCGCCGCAGCCTGGCTCGACCGGAAAAAATTGCTGCGGTCAAATTTGGCGATTGCCTCTTTGAACTTGAAAACGGCAGCCTGTCCAAATCCGGTCAAGCCATTCGTTTGACGGGGCGCGAGAAAGAGATTTTGCGTTTACTCGCCGCGACACCTGGACAGGCCGTCGCCCGTGCTTTGTTGCAGCCCGAGGCCGTTTCCGATGATGCGCGCGCCATCGATGTGCAAATGAACCGACTGCGCCAGAAAATCGAGAACGACCCCACCAACCCCGTGTATTTGCAAACCATGCGCGGGCAGGGCTATTGTTTGTTTGCGGAGACCGCATAGCGCCGATGGATCAATCCCCCAGCCTTTATCACCGCTTCAACCGCCTGCTGGAACGCTACGCGCCTGCGGGGCTTTACCGCCGTGCCATGCTCATCCTGATTGTGCCCGTGCTGCTCATGCAGGTGATCGTTGCCGGGTTCATTCTGGATCGCCATTGGGACAATGTGACCAAGGTTCTGGCCAAGGCCCTGTCGCGTGAAGTCGGCATTCTCGTTGAACTTTATAACCGGTCAGACAAATCTGATGCTGCAGCACGGGACATTGAAAAGCTGGCGAAGGACCGTTTGAATCTGGAATTGACGGTCTTGCCCAATTCCACCTTGCCGGTTGTGCAGGAACCCGCCTGGTACCAGCTCTTCGACGTGAAGATGCAGAAATACCTGGCCCGTGATACCAAGAAGCCTTTCACCGTGGTTGGCAATGCCCCCGACGGCATGGTGGATATCCAGGTGGAAGTGGAGCCGGGACTGATTTTCAAGGTCAAGGCAGAAGCTGATCGCGCCTGGGCCAGCAACACGCCATTTTTGATGTTCCTGATGTTGGGGTCCACCGCACTACTGCTCTCCATCGCGGCGCTGTTTCTGCGCAACCAGATCAGACCCATTCTGGAACTTGCCAATGCCGCCCATGATTTTGGTCTGGGCCGCGACACCAAATTGTTTCGGCCAAGGGGGGCTGCCGAAATTCGCGAAGCAGGGCAATCCTTTCTCGACATGCGCCGCCGCATTGCCCGCCATGTGGAACAGCGCACCGCCATGCTGGCCGGTGTCAGCCATGATCTGCGCACCATTCTCACGCGCTTCAAACTGGAGCTCGCCGTTATTGGCGACAATCCAAAGGTTCATCCGCTGAAAGAAGATGTGGATGAGATGCAGCATATGCTCGAAGACTATATGGCTTTTGTCAAAGGCGATGGGGGAGAACATATCGCGTCGGTATCATTGCCAGAGGCTGTGGCCGCGACAATTGAATCCGTGGAGCGTGACAGGCCGGACTCAGAAGCGCTGTTTGAAGTTGGCGTTTTGCCGGCACAGCGCGTGATGCTGAAAGCCAATGCGTTTCGCCGCCTGCTGTCAAATCTCATCGGCAATGCGGCGCGTTATGGGACGCGCATCAATGTAACAGGTGAAATAAGGGATGGCCGCCTGTGGCTGCATGTGGATGACAATGGCCCCGGCATTCCGGAACCTGAGCGCGAACATGCCTTCCGCCCCTTCGTGCGTCTGGACAATGCGCGTAACCTTGATGAGACCGGCACAGGCCTTGGCCTGGCCATTGCCCTTGATATTGCCCACGCCCATGGTGGTGATATTTTTCTGGAGGACAGTCCCATGGGCGGATTGCGCGCCACGGTCAAACTGCCGATTTGAACCACTTGCTTAATCAGCTGTTCACCAAAAAAACCAGTTCCGCGAAAGGGAGTTTTAACCCTAACAATCCATGATGACGAACTATGAAAGTTCGTTGTGTATCGTTTGCGTTAGTTAGTGCCGCGTATCTTGCCGCGATTGCCACGACATGTGGCACTGCTCTCGCCAGTCCGGATGAAGCCAATGTCGCCCTTGTGCGCAAGGCCTATGCCACCCTCCAATCAGGCGATGCCAAGACGGCAGTCGGCGAGTATTCTGATGCCATCGCGTCAGAGCTGCTTGAACCGGAAATGCTGGTCAACGCCTTGCTCAACCGCGCACTTGCCGAACAGCAGTTGCAGGACCAGGCCGCAGCCGTTGCGGACTATGACACCGCCATTGCGCTCAATGTCATGGCACCAGCGTTGCGTTCCACGGCACTCTATAATCGCGGTCTGGCCAACCAGAAACTGGGCAACACCACCCGGGCAGTTGAAGACTTCACAGCCTCACTTTTGATCAATCCGCAATTTGCCCAGGCCTATTACTGCCGCGCCAATGCCTTGCGCGACAGTGGCCAGTTGTTGTTCGCACTGTCAGATTATGAACGCGCTCTTCGCTTCAATCATCCTGACAAGGCGAAAGTTCACTACGGATTTGCCACGGCCTATCTCGCCCTGAAGCGTCCGCTGGATGCCAAGCGCGAGTTCACGGCAGCCCTCGATATCAATCCGGACTATGGCCAAGCCCGCGCTCAGCTTGTGCTTCTGGGCGACCAGAATGCGAGCGTGCAGGCAACCGTTGACCCCATCCTGACGGGCTCTGTCGGCGCCTATACCGGTGGCACGGTGGCCAGCAAGCCGGGCCTTCCTCCTGCTGTAGAACCGCCGCAAGTGTTGCAGGCTGCCTTCGGCAACAAGGCCAAGAAGCTTGAGGACCGCGTTCCCGAAGTTGTGCCGCCAGAGGTGGTAGCGGCTCAAGACGCCGCATCGCAGGATGAACAAATCGTCGCAGTTGAACAGGTTCCGGCCATTCCTTCCCCTGTCGAAATCGCCGCACAGGAAGAGCTTGCTGATCCTCCCGCAGTTGCAAAAACAGCACCAGCCATGACGGGTTGGGCCGTGCAGATTGCGTCCGCCGATACGGAAAGCTCGGCCTGGTCGACCTGGAAGAAAATGCAAGGCCGGTACAGTGTTCTAAAATCTAAGTCCCCCAATGTTGTGAAAGCTGACCTTGGCGCCAAGGGCACGTTCTACCGTGTGCGGTTGGGTGGATTCGAAGAACAGGCAGCCGCGAAGCAAGCCTGCGCCAAACTCAAGGCTGGTGGCGTGTCGTGCTACATCAGCAAGGTTGGCAGCTGAACCTCGTCCCGACGTCTCCAGTTTCAAAGACCCGCCAGTGTGCGGGTCTTGTTCGTTAACAGTTTACCACTCTCCTTCGGTCAATTTGTGTCGCTCACCTTACGACGGCTTAAACTTGCGTGTGTAAGTTAGGACTCGCGACCGGGGGCGGTATGGCGAGGCGCTGGATATGCCTGAAAGCTACGGGCAACTGATGGTGCCTCTCTACCTTCGCTTGGGGGGTGATGGTGAACACCTGATGGCGGAGCAATGCTTAGCATCCCAGTACATGCCGCAAAACGGCTCCAGCCAAGCGCGGGAAGAAAAGCATCCGTTGCTTGCCATTGCGCATCGCTTGGAAACCCATTTGCTGGAAGAGCAGATTTTGGCCCACGTCTATGCGCAATCCCCCCGATTTTTCGAGGCTATGATCGTCGATCTGCTTTTGGCCTTGGGATATGCCAATCGCAGCCGTGATCTGACACATCAGCTTGGCCGCAGCCACGACGGTGGTGTTGACGGCATGATTTCGCAGGACTGACTGAATCTCGATGTCATCCTGTTGCAAACAAAAAGGTTGAAACCCAGCACCACCATATCATCATCACAGGTCCGCGATTTCATTGGCAGCCTGGAAACCAAAAAGGCGTGCCAGGGCACCTTCGTCACAACGGGTGCGTTTTCAATGCAAGCCCATGCAGCCGTTCAGAACGTTTCACATCGCATAAAGCTCATTGACGGCAAACACCTGAGTGCCTTGATGGTAAGGTACAATCTCGGTGTGGTGCCAACCCAAAGCTTCATTTTCAAGGCTTTGGACCGCAGCTACTTTACCACACCGATGCTCGTATCCGCCAAAACACCGCTGTCGAGCCAGCCGCGCACATAAGTTAAAGTATTTGCTTGCGGGTGGTCGCCGGAGTCATACTTGGCCAGCGTGTCGGAGAGCTTTTCAAAACTTGCACCGGCCTTCACGATTTCAACGGCGAAACACTCTTCTTCACCCAACATGCGCATTCGCGCTCTTTCACCTTGCCGCCATACAAGTACGTGCTGAGGCGCATCGAGCCTGAAAGGCCGTGGCGGTGGCTCATCGCACATGAGTGACGACCAGATGCCGAGTGTATTCTGGGTGAAACTCAGAAGCCAAACAGAAGGATGCAGCTCCAGGCGCAACTGTCTGACCGCGTCGGCCGCGAGCTGTTCAAACTGGCGCCGTGACAATACACCCGCATCATGCGAGCTGAAGGCTGCGGTCATGGCGCGTTCCAGCATGGCCAGTTCAGCAAGTTCCGCACGCGATTTGCCACCAGCGGCAATCAGTTCCGGCAAATTGGCACACTGGGACCGGACATTGGAAAGGCCAGGCCCCACGCCCGCGATGCATTCCATTGCCAGAGCATTGAAACGGATTTCACCCATATAGCGCCGGAGAACGCTGTAGTCATTTGCCAGGTGCTGGTTGAAAGCGGATCGCATGCCGAGATGATACTTGGCCGCAGTTTGCCGCACATGCCAATCACAGGCAGGTCAGTGCCATCAAGAGTTTGTGAAGGCGGGTTTACTCCTTAAGCAGGAAAGTGACCTTCAAGTTGACGCGCCACTCGGCAATCTTTCCGTTTTTGACAACACATTTGATGTCCTGCACCCAGGCACCCTCGATATTTTCGAGGGTGTCATCGGCGCGGCGAATGCCGGTTTCTACAGCGTCCTCGATGGATTTGGACGAGGATGCGGTGAGTTCAATGATCTTGGCAACGGTGGACATGATGAAGGCTCCCTGTGGATAAGTTGTTTTGGTTCCAGGCCGTGGCCTGAACTATAGGACAGATGAACAGGTGTTGAAACTGCAATGGCATTGAATTTGGTCAAACTCTGCGTGGGCGTGAGTGAAGTGGAAGAGATGAAAGCCTGGGTGGCCATGACCAGAAAGGGTCAGGATACACTTGACCATGTCACTCGCATGTTCCCGCGCCGAAAGGACGAAATCCTCCCACATGGATCATTGTTTTGGGTCATTCGTGGATTGATCCTGTGCCGCCAACCGATTGCTGATTTGGAAGCTGTCCGGGGAGGCGATGGCATTGAACGCTGCCGCATCGTGTTCAAACCCAGAATCATCCGTGTGCGGCCTACACCACGGCGGGCGTTTCAGGGCTGGCGCTATCTGACGGAAGAAGACGCCCCGCCAGACTTGAAACAAGGCGAAATGGCCGTGGCAGACATGCCGGAAATCATGCGCCGGGAACTGGCGGCGCTGGGGTTGTTGTAGGTGCGTGCTCCGAGGCTCGGAAGGCCGAGCACCTCAACATGAGGGAGATGGGAGAAAGCCACAGGTACGATGTCCCTCATGCTGAGGTGCCCGCCCTCTTGCGGGCCTCGAAGCACGCACCTCAAACCCCGATATTATCAATCAACCGTGTCGTCCCTAACCATGCCGCAGCAAGCAATCTAATGGGCTCATCGGCCTCTTCCGGTATTGCCAGTGTTTCCGCGTTGCGCGCTGCCACATAATCCACTTTGAAGCCCAGCGTGGTCAGCGAGCGTGATGCTGCTCTTGTGGCTTTCTGCGGATGAACGCCGTTGCGAATTTTCTCGGCAGCCTGTTGCAGCGACAGGATGATGGCCGTGGCCTGGTGCCTTTCGTGCAGAGTCAGGTAGCGGTTGCGTGAGGACTTGGCCATGCCATCATCATCCCGCACCGTGGGCACGCCGATCACCGCAATGGGAAGGTCGAGATCGTCAACCATCTGCCGTACCACCATCAGCTGCTGGTAATCCTTCTCGCCAAACATTGCAAAATCAGCTTGCGCCTGGATGAAGAGTTTTGACACGACCGTCGCCACGCCATCAAAAAAATGCGGGCGGAACTTGTCTTCCAGCTTTGCCAGCGCAGGGCCGGACATATGTACCATCGTGGCGAAATTCGCAGCATACATCTCATCCGGTGAAGGTGCATAAACCAGATCTGCTTTTTCCACCGCCAGCATGGCCACATCCTTGTCCTCGTCGCGTGGATATTTCCCAAGGTCTTCATGGGCGGCAAATTGTTTGGGATTTACGAAGATGCTCACCACAACCCTGTCCGCATGGTTGAAGCCTTCCCGCACCAAAGTCAGATGGCCCTCATGCAAGGCACCCATTGTTGGCACTATGGCGACTTTTTCACCCCGCGCATGCCACTGCGCCACGTGTGCGCGCAACTCTGCAACAGTGCGAAGGATGCTGGGCATCAGCGGGCTTTGTCCATACTTGTTGTAGATTTGTGTTTTGGAATCGGCAGCAGCGTGGTCTCTTTTACCTCTTCCATTACGAAGTAGGAATGGGTGCCCTCCACCATGGGCAGTTCACCGATAACCCCTCCGTGGATCTGGCGATACTCCACCATGTCCTTCACCCGCAGCTTCAGCAGATAGTCGAAGCCACCGCCAGTCATGTGGCATTCCAGAATTTGTTTGACGGGCTTGACCGCTGCGTTGAAAGCGCGAAGGGTCGCCTCATCGGTACCGCGCAGCTTGACCGTCACGAACACCAGCAGTGAAATGCCAAGGGACTGTGGCGAAATCCGTGCGTGGTAACCGGCGATGACGCCGACATCTTCCAGCTTGCGCATGCGCAACGTACAAGGTGTTGGGGAGAGATTGACGCGCTTCGACAGGTCGGTGACCGACATGCGCCCATCCTGCTGCAGAACATCCAGAAGCTTGTGATCAATGAAATCAAGTTCAACCATATTCGTCTCTCAAACTGAGAAATTATCGCGATATTTGTTGCTTTGGTAGTTATAACATGCCGCCAGCAAGGTCAAATCTGGTGAAACACAAAAGCAGATTTTGGTTATCGTTCGGCCATTCAGGAGCCTTTTCATGACCCAATCCCGCGCCGCTATTGCAGATCACCTGTTTGCCGAAGAAAAAGCACTGGTTCTGAAACTGGCCGCAGAGGGGGAGTTACTGGCACCAGACAAGCAACGCGTTGAACACCTCGCACGCAGCCTCGTCAAATCCGTCCGCGACAATCGTAACGCCCAGGGCAGCATTGACGCGTTCATGCAGCAGTTTTCACTGTCGTCGGAGGAGGGCGTGGTGTTGATGTGCCTGGCCGAGGCCCTGCTGCGCATTCCCGATGCTGAGACCGCCGATCTTCTGATCTCAGACAAGTTAGGCGACCGGGATTGGGCCGATCATGTGGGCAAGTCAGAATCCATGTTTGTGAATGCCTCGGCCTGGGGCCTGATGTTGACGGGCCGCATTGTCGAACTGGGACGCGGCACCAAGTCCGATGCCATGTCAGCGCTGAAACGGCTGATCACCAAATCCGGTGAACCCATCATCCGCACCGCTATGAAACAGGCCATGCGCATCATGGGCAAGCAATTCGTGCTGGGCCGCACGATCAGGGAAGCGTTGGAAACATCGGAACCATTGAAGGCCCAGGGCTATCGCTTCTCCTATGACATGCTGGGCGAGAGCGCCATGACGCGCGGTGATGCTGCGCGCTATCTGAAAGCCTACGAGAAGGCAGTGGATGCCATTGGGTCCACCGCGAAGACGGGCAGCGTATTCGTGCAACCCTCGATCTCGGTGAAACTGTCAGCCTTGCACCCGCGCTATGAGGAAAAAACCAAGGCGCATTGCTTGTCCGAACTCTACGACATGGCGCTTGCACTGGCGTTGCAGGCGAAGAAATATAACGCGGGTCTTACCATCGACGCGGAAGAAGTGGCTCGTCTGGATATTTCATTGGAGTTGTTTGAACGCCTCGCCTCCGCACCTGAACTGAAGGGCTGGAATGGTCTCGGTCTTGCCGTGCAGGCCTATGGCCGCCGCGCCAAACCAGTATTGCAGTTTTTAGCCGAGGTGGCGCAGGATACGGATCGCGTGTTGCCGGTCAGACTGGTCAAGGGTGCCTATTGGGATACGGAAATCAAACGCGCCCAGGAGGGTGGATTTGAGACCTATCCGGTGTTCACGCGCAAAGCCTCCACGGACGTCAGCTATCTCGCCTGCGCCAAGTTCATGTTGTCGCACCGTGACGTGTTCTATCCGCAATTTGCAACTCACAATGCCCACACGGTGTCAGCCATCGCCGTCATGGCGGGCAATGACAAGCGTTACGAATTCCAGCGCCTGCATGGCATGGGTGAAGCGCTTTATGCGGGCGTGGTGGGCAAAGGTGATATCAATCTGCCTTGCCGTATCTATGCGCCGGTCGGCAGCCATGAAGACCTGCTGGCCTATCTCGTGCGGCGTCTGCTCGAAAATGGTGCCAACACCTCCTTCGTCAATCGCCTGGCCGATGATACCGCACCTATTGATAGCATCATTGCCGACCCCGTGGACGAGGTGCGGTCGCTTGCTTCAATTCCGCATCCTCGCATCACGTCTCCGCAACACCTGTTCTCAGATCGCCTGAATTCAAAAGGCGTGCCGACGTGGCATGGCCCTTTGCGTGAAAGTCTCATAACAGGCATTGCGGCGCAAGCGTCCCGCACGCATGACGCTTTTGCAATCGTCGATGGTAAGCCGCTGTCAACCGGGCCCATGCGGAAAATTGTATCGCCCCATGATCATGCTGTCAGCGTGGGATCTGTCTGTGAAATTGCCGATTCTGACATTGCCCGCGCCTTGTCACTGGCTGTCGAAGGCCAGCGCAGTTGGTGTGACGTGAAGGGCAGGGCGAGGGCTGTGATCTTGGACAACGCAGCCGATCTCTATGAAGCGAACCGTGACCTGTTGCTGGCCTTGTTGATCCGCGAAGCCGGAAAATCTCTCGACAACGCGCAAGCAGATTTGCGTGAGGCTGTGGATTTCCTCCGCTACTATGCCGTGATGGCCCGCGCTGAATTCACTGAAGCGAAAATCATGCCCGGCCCCACGGGCGAACGCAACGAACTGACCCTGCATGGCCGCGGCGTGTTTGCCTGCATCGCTCCGTGGAACTTCCCGCTGGCGATTTTCACAGGCCAGGTGGCCGCAGCCCTGGCATCCGGCAACGCCGTGTTGGCCAAGCCCGCCGAGCAAACACCGCTGGTGGCCCATGCAGCTGTAAAGTTGTTACTTGAGGCTGGTGTGCCACCCCGCGTGTTACATTTTCTGCCGGGTGACGGTGCCAGGATCGGTGGAAACCTGTTGCAAGACCCGCGTCTCGCCGGTGTGGCCTTCACCGGTTCTAATGCAACGGCAGCACTCATCGCCAGGTCGCTGTTCACGCGGCCCGGTCCCATGGCCACGCTGATTGCCGAAACCGGCGGCATGAATGCCATGATCATGGATTCTTCGGCGCTGGCCGAACAGGCCGTGCGCGATGTGGTGGCTTCCGCCTTCGACAGCGCTGGTCAACGCTGTTCCGCCGCCCGTATCCTGTTCGTGCAGGATGATGTGGCTCCACGTGTGATCGAAATGTTGAAAGGTACCATGGAGGAATTGCGCGTCGGTGATCCCATGGACTATCGCACCGACGTTGGCCCGGTGATCGATAAAGAGGCAAAGACGAAACTTGACACCCACAAGGCGCGCATGAAGCGAGAGGCGAAAACTGTTCTCGACTTGCGGTTACCTTCGGAATGCGCAGCAGGTACTTTCGTGTCTCCTGCCGCCTATGAATTAAAGGACCTGAAACCCCTCACCGAAGAAGTCTTCGGCCCGGTGCTGCATGTGGTGCGCTTTGAATCAAGTCGCTTGCCGCAAGTTGTCGAAGCCATCAACAACACAGGCTATGGCCTCACATTGGGTCTTCACACACGCATTGAGAAAACAGTCAGCATGGTCCGCCAGTTGGCCCGCGTCGGCAATCTCTACGTCAACCGCAACCAGATCGGCGCTGTTGTGGGTGTGCAGCCCTTTGGAGGCGAAGGTCTGTCGGGCACTGGCCCCAAGGCTGGCGGGCCTCATTATCTGCACCGCTTTGCCGTTGAACACGTGATGTCACAAGATACAACGGCATCGGGTGGCAACGCGGCATTGATGAGCATGGATGAGTGACGTCAGAGCATGCTTCGAGGCCCGCAAGGGCTCGCACCACGCTCACTCTTTCTTCCGCAATACCAAGCCCTTCTCCACCGCATCCGTACCAAACTTGTTTCTAATCGCATCAATGGCGAGTTCCGCCTTCGTCTGAGCCGTTTGCTTCACATCCAATGTTTCATAATCCTCATGGGTCGCCGGTTGTAGGTTTGAAATACCCACGCCGATAAGCCGGAACAACGGCCCAACAGCTTCCTTCAACAACAAGGGATGCGCCACGTCATAAATGCGGTGCGCCAGTTGCGTGGCGTCGTGCAACGACATGGAGCGGGTGCGGCTTTTGAAGTCCTTGGTCTTGAGTTTCAGTGTCACCGTATGCCCTTCAACGCCTTCTGTCTTGGCCCGCCGTGCCACCTTCTCACTCAACTGCCACAGAATGGCCGATAGTTGTTCGGCATCCGAAACATCGCTGTTGAACGTGGTCTCTGCCGAAATCGACTTTGACTCTTCATCGGTGTCGACACTGCGCAAGTCTTCACCGCGCGACAGGTAATAAAGACGTGACCCCATGGAGCCGTAGCGCGCCATCAGGTCATTTCGCTCCATGCCTTGCAATTGGCCGATCAGCTGTATGCCGTCGCTGTTCAGTTTGTCCTGAAACGCGTTGCCCACGCCCCAGATCAGGCTGACAGGTTTGGATGCCAGAAACGATTTCGCTTCCGCTGTGCCGATCACCGAAAATCCGCGCGGCTTTTGCAAATCCGATGCGACCTTGGCGAGATATTTGTTCGGTGCTAAGCCCACTGACGCCGTGATGCCAATCCGCGCAACAATGTCATTGATCAATTTGGCCAGCGTCTTTGCAGGCACCTGTCCGTGTAGCTTCGTAGTGCCAGTCAAATCCAGAAAAGCTTCATCAATGGAGATCGGCTGCACGGCGGGTGTTACCGCCAGCATCATTTCGCGCACCTGCTTTCCAACTTTGGCATATTTCGCCATATCGGGTTTGACCACCACAGCGTCGGGCGCCAGCTTTAATGCCTTGAACATGGGCATGGCTGAACGCACACCGCGAATGCGGGCAATGTAACAACAGGTCGAAACCACACCTCGCGTGCCACCGCCAACAATAACTGGCACATCAGCCAGTGCCGGATTGTCGCGTTTTTCAACCGCTGCATAAAATGCATCGCAATCAATATGGGCGATGGCGAGTTGATACAGTTCCAGATGGCGCAACAGGCGTGGTGAATGGCACGCGAGGCAGCGCTGCTCATCACCTTGCGTGTCAGCAAGGCAGTCCCGGCAAAAGCCTTGTGGCAGCGCATTGTTCACCGGATGTTCTTAGCGCACACCCACAGCCAAAACCAGTAAAAGTGAGTCTCGATTTCACATTTGCCGTACGGGCTCTCTATGTTACACGGCAACGCGCCAGTAACAGGACCGATCCATGCACGACATCAAGGCCATCCGCGACAACCCTCTCGCCTTCGACGCAGGCCTTGCCCGCCGTGGCCTCGCAGCGCTTTCGTCTTCGCTGCTTGACCTCGACCAGCAAAAGCGTGCCGTGCAGAATAATCTGCAAGACATGTTGAGCCGTCGCAATGCGCTGTCCAAGGATGTGGGCGAAGCGATGAAGAGGGGTGAGAAAGACAAGGCGGAGGCTATCAAGGCCGAAGTCGCTAGCCTGAAAGATGCCTTGGCGCAGAACGAGGACAGCGAACGGCAGCTTACAATCAAACTCAACGACGCACTTGCCGCCATCCCCAACATCCCCTTCGACGAAGTGCCAGACGGTGTGGACGAACATGGCAACATGGAAGTCCGCCGCTGGGGCAATCCACCCGGACACAACTTCGAACCGCGCCAGCATTTCGACATTGGCGAAACGCTCAAGCTGATGGACTTCGAATCCGCCGCGAAAATCGCTGGTGCACGTTTCGTTGTCACCAAGGGGCCATTGGCAAAACTCGAACGCGCCCTGGCGCAATACATGCTCAATACGCAGACCGAGCAGAATGGCTACACCGAACACAACGTGCCCATGCTCGTAAATGACAAAACCATGTTTGGTACCGCCCAACTGCCAAAATTTGTCGATGACCAGTTCCGCACCACTGATGGCCGCTGGCTCATCCCCACAGCGGAAGTCTCACTCACCAACCTCGTGCGCGAATCCATTCTTGATGAATCTCAACTCCCCCTGCGCCTCACCGCCTGCACACCATGCTTCCGCGCCGAAGCTGGCTCCGCTGGCCGTGACACGCGTGGTATGATCCGCCAGCACCAGTTTACCAAGGTTGAGCTGGTATCGATCTCCACGCCTGAACAATCCCGCGACGAACTGGAGCGCATGACGGCAGCAGCCGAAAGCATTCTGCAAGGGCTGGGTTTGCACTACCGTGTCATGCGGCTTTGCGCCGGTGACATGGGCTTCAGCGCCCGCATGACCTATGATCTCGAGGTCTGGTTGCCGGGTCAAAATGCCTTCCGCGAAATTTCGTCTTGCTCCGTGTGCGGAGATTTTCAAGCCCGCCGCATGGACGCACGCTACAAACCCGCCGAAGGCAAGGGCACACGCTATGTGCACACATTGAACGGCTCCGGCCTCGCCGTGGGCCGCACACTGGTGGCACTGCTCGAAAATTATCAGAACGCCGATGGCAGCGTCACCATCCCGGACGTGTTGCGCGGTTACATGGGTGGTCTCACCCGCATTGAGGTGAAGTGATGCGCATTCTTGTGACCAACGACGACGGCATCCACGGCCCGGGTCTCATCGCGCTAGAAAACATTGCCCGGGCCGTATCTGATGATGTCTGGGTGGTGGCTCCGGATGAAGAGCGTTCTGGGGCAGGGCACTCGCTCACCCTGTCGAATCCCTTGCGCTATCAGAAACTCGCCGAGCGCCGCTTCGAAGTGTCTGGAACGCCAACTGACTGTGTGATCATGGCCGTGCGCAAGATCATGCCGGGCATGCCGGACCTGATCCTCTCGGGCGTCAATCGTGGCCAGAACATTGCCGATGACGTGACTTATTCCGGTACCATCGCCGCTGCGATGGAAGGCACAGCACTTGGCATCAAATCGATTGCACTGTCACAAGTCACGGGCATCCACGGCAACGGTGAAAGCTTCGCTGTGGCCGAAGCCCACGGCGTTGGCGTGGTACAAAAACTCCTCGGCCTCAATTTCGGCCCCGGCGTGTTGGTCAACGTCAATTTCCCCGACTGCCGTCCGGATGATGTGGGCGGCATCGACGTTACAAGACAAGGCAAACGCGACCAGAACTTCCTGACTGTCGATGAACGCATTGATGCGAGGGGCCGCAACTATTTCTGGCTCGGCTTTGCGCGGGAACGCGGCACGCCCCCGGCCGGAACCGATCTTGCTGCCGTGTTCAACAAGCGCATATCCGTAACCCCCCTGCACATGAACCTCACCCAGGTGGATGCCATGGAAGGGTTAAGGGCGGTGTTTTGAGTTTTCCCTCTCCGTCTCGCTACGCTCGCCACCTCATCCGCCTCGCATTCGCTCGGCACCTTCCCCAGAGGGCAAGGAATACGTTGTGAGATATCGAACATTTTTCGAAGTTTTGTGAGCATTGAGGGAGGTCGCTCAATGAGTCTCTTCTCCTCTGGACAAGCTGCCCGAAGGGCTGATGAGGTCCTTTGGATGCCATATGCGATAGCCCTGCC
>CAXTKL010000047.1:0-20591 GCA_964244825.1 uncultured Aestuariivirga sp. | reverse complement strand
GCAGGTGCCTTCATGGGTAAACCAGCTTCAGCAAGAATTACGCTGCCCCCCCTTGCCACGATCTATTTTTTGAGTGAGGTTTGAAAAATAAGAATAATACTGGGAGAACGACATGGCCATTCCAAGAAAAAACGCCCCCCTTGCCCGTGACGCCATGGCCTATGTGCTGGCAGGCGGCCGCGGCAGCCGGTTGATGGAACTGACGGACCGGCGCGCCAAGCCCGCCGTGCCCTTCGGTGGCAAGAGCCGCATCATCGACTTCGCCCTGTCCAATGCCTTGAACTCCGGCATCCGCCGCATCGGTGTCGCCACGCAATACAAGGCCCACAGCCTGATCCGCCACATGCAGCGCGGCTGGAACTTCTTCCGCCCGGAACGCAACGAAGGCTTTGACATTCTGCCCGCCTCCCAGCGCGTGTCGGAAGACCAGTGGTACGCCGGCACCGCCGATGCCGTGTATCAGAACCTCGACATCATCGAAACCTACAAGCCCAAATACATCATCATCCTGGCAGGTGATCACATTTACAAGATGGACTATGAATTGATGTTGCAGCAGCACGTCAGTTCCGGTGCGGACGTCACCATCGGTGCCCTGGAGGTGCCCCGCGAAGAGGCCACGGGCTTTGGCGTGTTGCACATCGACGACCGCCGCCACATCACTGCCTTCGTTGAAAAACCCAAAGACCCGCCGCACGTGCCGGGCAACCCCAATATTGCCCTGGCGTCCATGGGCATCTACGTCTTCGAAACCAACTTCCTCGCCGGCCTGCTGCGCCGCGATGCTGCGGACAAGAACTCCTCCCATGATTTCGGCAAGGACATCATTCCTTATATCGTGACAAACGGCACCGCTGTCGCTCACCTGTTCTCAGATTCCTGCGTGCGCTCGGAGCTTGAAACCGGTTCCTATTGGCGCGATGTGGGAACCGTGGACGCCTATTGGCAAGCCAATGTGGATTTGACCGACACCGTACCCGAACTTGATCTCTACGACCAGGACTGGCCAATCTGGACTTATGGTGAAGTCACGCCGCCTGCCAAATTCGTGCACGATCTTGAAGGCCGCCGGGGTCTCGCCGTCTCGTCGCTTGTGTCGGGCGGATGTATTGTATCGGGCTCATCGATCCGCCGGGCGCTGTTGTTCACAGGCGTGCGGGTCAACTCCTTCTCGTCGCTGGAAGACGCTGTGGTGCTGCCACGCGTCAATATCGGCCGTAACGCCAGCCTGAAGAAAGTGGTCATCGATTCTGACATCACTATTCCCGAAGGCCTTGTTGTCGGTGAAGACCCTGAACTCGATGCCAAGCGCTTCCGCCGCACGGAAAGCGGCATATGCTTGATCACGCAGCCGATGCTGGACCGCCTGAGGTAATGAAGGTTCTCTCCGTCGCATCGGAAATCTTCCCGCTGATCAAGACGGGCGGCCTCGCGGACGTGGCAGGTGCCTTGCCTGCCGCGCTGAAGCCCAAAGGTGTGGAGATGCGAAGCCTCGTGCCTGGTTACCCCGCGGTGATGGCGGCACTGGACGATGCTGAACCCGTTCATCTCTACGGTGAATTCTACGGTGGTGCCGCAGGTCTCGTGCAGGCCAAGGCCAAGGGCCTCGACGTCATCGTGCTCGACGCACCCCACCTCTTCAACCGGCCTGGCAATCCTTACCTCGGGCCGGACGGCAAAGACTGGGGCGATAATCCGAAACGTTACGCCGCTCTCTCCCGCGCCGCGTCGGACATCGGTGAAGGCAAGGTCAAGGCTTTTGTGCCCGACATTTTGCACTTGCACGACTGGCAAGCCGCCCTGGCCGCTGCAAATGTGCGCTATGCCGCCCATGGCACCCGCAAACCCAAGACCCTTCTGACCGTTCACAACATCGCTTTCCAGGGGACCTTCGGTGCGCAAACCTTCAGCGACCTCGGGCTTCCAGCCCATGCCTATGCCGTCGATGGTGTTGAGTACTATGGCGGCATCAGCTTTCTCAAGGGCGGCCTTGCCTGTGCCGATGCGATTTCCACCGTCAGCCCCACCTATGCCCATGAAATCACCACGCCGGAATTCGGCATGGGGCTTGACGGTCTCTTGCGCCTGCGCCGCAGCGTCTTGACGGGAATTGTCAACGGCATCGACACTGATGTGTGGAACCCCGAAACGGACAAGGATATTGCCCAGAATTACAGCTTCAAAACCCTCGACAAACGCAGCGCCAACAAACGTGCCCTCGAAAAGCGCTTGGGCCTTGATGAAGCGGACGGCATTCTCCATGGCGTTGTCAGCCGCCTCACCTGGCAGAAGGGGCTTGATTTGCTCGCCGACCATCTGGACTGGCTCATCGCCTCCGGCGCACGTCTGGCTTTGGTCGGCACGGGCGAACCTGGACTTGAAAACGCCTATCGTGAAGCCGCTGCCCGCCATCCCGCCCGCATTGGCATCAGCTTTAAATATGATGAAGCCCTGAGCCACCTGATTCAGGCAGGGGCTGACACCATGTTGGTACCGTCACGTTTCGAACCCTGCGGCCTCACGCAACTCTATGGTCTGCGTTACGGCTGTGTGCCGCTGGTGGGGCGCACCGGTGGTTTGGCCGACACGGTGATTGACGCCAATGAAGCAGCCTTGGGACCCGGTGTCGCCACAGGCTTGCAATTCTCGCCGATCAATTCTGCCAATCTACAGGCCACACTGGAACGCGCGGCGCGGCTTTATGCCAGAAAGCCCGTGTGGACCAACATGCAGAAGCGTGGGCTTGCCCAGGATGTGTCATGGGACCACAGCGCGACGGCCTATCTCAATCTCTATCAATCCCTCCTTGCCTGAACACGGAACTCAAGCCATGGCCGACATCATTGCAACCACACCCTTCGATGGTCAGAAACCCGGCACCAGCGGCCTGCGCAAAAAGGTCGTGGTGTTTTCCAAGCCGCACTATGCCGAAAATTTCATCCAGTCGGTGTTCGACACGCTCTCCGGCCATGAAGGCAAGACTCTGGTCATTGGCGGCGATGGCCGCTATTTCAACAAGGAGGTCATCGTCACCGCCATTCAGATGGCCGCAGCCAATGGCTTTGGCCGTGTGCTTGTGGGCCGTGACGGATTGCTGTCAACACCAGCTGCCTCAAACATCATCCGCCAATACAAGGCTTTTGGTGGCCTGATCCTTTCGGCCTCGCACAATCCCGGCGGACCTGACGGTGATTTCGGCATCAAATACAACGCTGGCAACGGTGGCCCCGCGCCGGAAAAAATCACCGACGCGATTTACGCCAACACGCTGAAAATCTCGCGATACAATATTGAACGTGGGGCGGTTGATATTTCCAAAGTCGGCACATCAAAACTCGGCAACATGACCGTGCAAGTCATCGACCCTGTTGATGATTATGCAGCACTGATGCAGAAGCTTTTCGACTTCGACACCATCGCGGCCATGTTCAAATCCGGCTTCCGCATGAAGTTCGACGGCATGGGTGCCATCACCGGCCCCTACGGCACGCGGGTGCTCGAGGGATTGCTGGGCGCAGGTGCCGGTACCGTCATGAATGGCACACCCCTGCCCGACTTCGGCGGTCACCACCCAGACCCCAATCTGGTTCACGCCAAGGAACTCGTTGATTTGGTCATGCCGTCGGGTGGCCCTGAATTCGGTGCTGCATCAGATGGTGATGGAGATCGTAATCTGATCATTGGTCGCGGCATGTATGTCACGCCATCCGACTCGTTGGCCATCATCGCCGCCAATGCAACCCTTGCACCAGGCTATGCCGCAGGCATCACAGGTGTGGCCCGCTCCATGCCCACCAGCTGTGCGGCGGATCTGGTGGCAAAAAAGCTCGGAATCAACAGTTTCGAAACCCCCACAGGCTGGAAATTCTTTGGCAATTTGCTTGACGCCAACCTTGTCACCGTCTGCGGCGAGGAAAGTTTCGGTACGGGTTCGAACCATGTGCGCGAAAAGGACGGGCTTTGGGCCGTGCTGATGTGGCTCAACATACTGGCCCGCCGCAAGCAATCCGTAAAACAGATCGTCGAGGCCCATTGGCAGGAGTATGGCCGCAACTTCTACACCCGCCATGACTATGAAGAGGTGAACTCCGACAGCGCAAACAAACTGATGAAAGCCCTGCGGGACAGTCTGCCTGGCCGCGTCGGCAAAGATGGCATCGTCACAGCCGATGATTTTTCTTACAATGATCCCGTGGACAAATCCTCCACTTCCGGCCAGGGTATCCGCCTCATCTTTGATAACGGCAGCCGCATTATCTATCGCTTGTCTGGCACGGGCACGGCTGGCGCAACCTTGCGGGTTTACATTGAAAAATATGAAGCAGATGCCAGCAAGCACCATGCCGATCCGCAAGATGCTTTGAAATCCATGATCACCTTTGCCCGCAATGCCGCAGGTATCGAAGCTAATACGGGCCGCAGCGCGCCGTCGGTGATCACCTGACTTTCCACCTTCGCAACGCCAAGGCCGCGCCCTCGCCGCTTGGATTGACGCTCAGGGATGGTGGTGCCAACATTGCCGTGTGGTCTCACACAGCAACCCACATCGATCTTGTGCTCTTCGACGGCGGCGACAAGCAGATCTGGCACCACAAGCTAACCCTGCGCGACGGCGACACCCACTACGCCTTCGTCGAAGGAATCATGGAGGGCCAGCGCTATGGCTTGCGCGCCCACGGGCCCTATGACCCAGCGGCCGGCCATCACTTTGATGCCCACAAGCTGTTGCTGGATCCGTTCGCCAGATCGATTTCTGGTCCGTTCAAATACGCGCCAGAACTTTCGCGCCACGGCAACGAAACCGCCCATCTCGTTCCCAAGGCCATTGCTGTCAAAGCCACCAAACCCTTGCCGCTGCGAACCCCGGTGCCGCCCAAACTGATTTATGAATTGAACGTGCGCGGTTTCACCATGCGCCACCCGGACGTGCCCCACGCCAAGCGCGGCACCATTGCCGCACTTGCAGAACCTGCCATCATCAATCACTTCAAAATGATTGGTGCGGATACGATTGAACTCCTGCCGGTCGCAGCGTGGATTGATGAGCGGCATCTCGTCAACATCGGCCTGCGTAATGTCTGGGGTTATAATCCCGTGACCATGTTCGCCATCGATCCCCGTTTGGCACCGGGTGGTATCTACGAATTGCGGGAGACGGTGTCGCGCCTGCATGACGCAGGTATCAATGTAATCCTCGATGTGGTCTTCAACCATACCGGCGAAAGCGACATGCTGGGCCCTATCCTGTCCCAGCGCGGCCTTGATTGCACGGGCTATTACCGCCTCTTTCATGGCACCAACATCAATGATGCCGGCACCGGAAACACACTGGCTCTGGATCGTCCGCATACGGTGCATTGGATTCTCGAAGCCATGCGCCATTGGGTGAACAACGCTGGCATAGATGGCTTTCGGTTTGACCTTGCCACCATCATGGGACGTGAACAGCCGGGCTTCAACCGTGAGGCCCCACTCTTGCTCGCCATCGACAATGACCCAGTTCTGTCGTCCCGTATACTCATCGCCGAACCCTGGGACATTGGCCCCGGCGGTTATCAACTCGGACATTTTCCGAAGAACTGGTACGAATGGAACGACCGCTTCCGCGACGACGTGCGCCGCTTCTGGCGTGGTGACGTCTGGTCTGCCAATAACATGGCAACACGGCTGGCAGGCTCTGCCGATGTGTTGCAGGGCAAGGGCCGCCCCTCCCGTTCCATCAATTTCATCGCGGCCCACGACGGCTTTACCCTGCATGACCTTTTGCATTTCACCCACAAGAACAACATCGCGAATGGTGAAAACAACCGCGACGGAAAACCCCACGAAGTAACCTGTCCTGGTTCCCGGGCTTTGGCCCTGCTCTCTTCCCTGCTCTTCGCCCATGGCACGCCAATGATTGCCGCAGGCGACGAGTTCGGGCGCACCCAGGGCGGCAACAACAATGCCTATGCGCAGGACAATGAAACCACCTGGCTTGACTGGGAACACCGCAATACCAGGCTTGAACAGCAGTTTGCCCAGTTGATGCATCTGCGTCAGGAGATGACCGATGTTTTCCGCGACGACTTTTTGAATGGCCTGCCACACAAGGGATCCTATCCAGACGTGGAATGGTTTACCGATGATGGTGCGCCGATGGACTGGTCCAAGGACAACAACCGCACCATCGCCATGGTTTTGTCCTCGGCGCGGCGCCGCATTTGCGTCTTGTTCAATGGCACCAGCACAACAACAGCCTTGAAACTGTCACCCGAAACCGGAAAACGCTGGCGCAATCTGACGGGTGATAGCCTTGACGCGCCTGCGCAATCCGTCATGGTGTTTGAGGAAGTATCGCGCAATGAAGATTCAGAAACTCGAAAGCTTCTGCAATGAATTCGTTGGCTTCGTCCGCGTCACGACTGATTCCGGCGAACAAGGCTGGGGCCAGGTCTCCACGTATCATGCTGACATCACCTGCGACATTTTCCATCGCCAGATTGCGCGACATGCCCTTGGCACCGATGCATTGAACTTCGCTGACACACTCAACCTCATCGGTGAACGTGAACATAAGTTCCCCGGCTCCTATCTCCGCCGTGCCATGACCGGGCTTGATACGGCACTGTGGGATTTGCGCGGCAAGATTGAAGGCAAGCCGATTGTATCCTTGATCGGCGGAACACCAGGCAAACTCCGCGCCTATGCCTCCTCCATGAAGCGCGACATCACACCCGAAGATGAGGCCAGGCGTTTCGTCAAATTGCGAGACGAACAGGGCTTTACCGCTTTCAAGTGGCGCGTGGGTGCCGAATGCGGCCGCGACCAGGACGAGTGGCCGGGCCGCACCGAAGCTGTGGTTCCCGTCGTCTCCCGCGCCCTCGGTGATGGCATCGACAAACTGGTGGACGGCAACTCCTGCTATTCCCCCAAACGCGCCATCGAAGTCGGAAAGTTGTTGGAGCAAGAGGGCATCACCCATTTCGAGGAACCCTGTCCCTATTGGGAGTTCGAACAGACCAAACAGGTGACCGATGCACTTTCCATCGACGTCACAGGCGGTGAACAGGATTGCGAAATCCGCACCTTCAGGGACATGATCAACCAACGCGTGGTGGACGTGGTGCAACCCGACATCATGTATCTGGGCGGCCTCACCCGTGCGCTGGAAGTGGCAAAACTCGCCGAAGCCGCAGGCCTGCCCGTCACCCCCCACGCCGCCAACTGGTCGCTGGTCACGCTGTGTACGATGCATTTTCTGAAGGCCATTCCCAACGCGGGCAAATACCTGGAGTTCAGCATCGAGGGCGCTGACTATTACCCCTGGCAATACGGATTATTCCGCAACGATCCCTATGTCATTGAGAATGGCCATGCGACCATTACTGATGAACCCGGCTGGGGCATGGAGATCAATCCGGAGTGGCTGGAGCGGGCGAAGTATAAGGTGAGTGAGGTTTAAAAGATCCCTCTCCGTCTCGCAGCTGCGCTGCGATCCACCTCTCCCGCAAGCGGGCGAGGAGAAGATTTTTTTCCTCGCCCGCTTGCGGGAGAGGTGGCGCGAGCGCAGCGAGTGACGGAGAGGGGCCGCGATTGACGCCTCCACCCAATTCCCCCTATAAGTAACCAAACAGTAACTTAGCGAGCCGCTTCATGCCCACAGTCGCAAAATCCTACGACTACATCATCGTCGGTGGTGGCTCCGCGGGTTGTGTCCTCGCCAATCGCCTCACCGCCAATCCGGATTGCAAGGTGCTGCTCGTCGAAGCCGGTGGCAATGACCGCAACATCCTCTACAAATGGCCCGCTGGTTTTGCCAAGATGACCAAGGGCATCGGCTCCTGGGGCTGGTCCACGGTGCCACAGAAACACATGCAGGGCCGTGTGCTCTGGTTCACCCTGCCGAAAGTGATCGGCGGCGGCTCCACCATTAATGCGCAAATCTATACGCGCGGCAACCGCCAGGATTTTGATCTCTGGGCACAGCTCGGCTGCACGGGCTGGAGCTATGATGATGTACTCCCGTATTTCCGCAAAGCCGAAGACAACGACACCTATGACAACGAGGCCCACGGCAAGGGCGGCCCGATTGGCGTTTCGAAACCGAGTTTTCCTATGCCGATCGCCCGTGCCACACAAAAGGCCGCAGAACAGATCGGCATTCCCTTCAATGCTGACCTTTCCAGCGGTGATCCCGCTGGCTGGGGATTCTACCAGCTGACACAACGCGATGCGCGCCGCTCGTCCACCGCACAGGAATATCTGCGGCCTGCCATGGCACGGCCCAATCTTACGGTCGTTTTGGACTGTCTCACGCGGCGCATTGTGCTCAACGGCAAACGCGCCATTGGCATTGACATCATCCCCCAGGACGGTCCGGAACAACGCGTCCACGCCTCCCAGGAAGTATTGTTGAGCGCTGGCACCATCGGCTCCGCCCGCCTGCTGCAACTGTCCGGCATCGGCCCTGCTGATCATCTCAAGTCCGCCGGCATAACGCCGCTGCATGTTCTCAAGGGTGTTGGTTCCAACTTGCAAGACCATCTCGACATGTGCGTGATTGCCGAATGCAGCGGCGACCACACCTTTGACAAATATGGCAAACCCCATTGGGCCGCGCTTGCGGGCCTGCGCTACCTCCTCACCAAATCCGGCCCCGTGGCCTCATCGCTGTTTGACTCCGGCGGCTTTTGGTACGTCGACGAAAATGCGGATACGCCTGATATGCAATTCCACGTCGGCATGGGCTCCGGCATTGAAACAGGCATTGCGAAACTGGAACATGGCGGCCTCACAATAAACTCCGCCTATATGCGGCCGCGATCACGCGGCACCGTGCGTCTCAAGTCCGACAATCTCAAAGACGCACCGCTGATCGACCCCAACTACTGGTCAGACCCGCATGACCGTGACATGTCTCTGCGTGGTGTGCGCATGGCGCGTGAAGTGTTGAAGCAACCGGCCCTCAAGGACTTCATCATTGGTGAACGTGTGCCGGGTCCCGAAGTCATTTCGGACGAAGCTCTGATTGACTATGGCTGCCGCATGGCCAAGACCGACCACCACCCCACGTCCACCTGCGCCATGGGCATCAAGGATGATTCCGTGGTAGACCTCGACCTGAAAATCCACGGCCTCAAAGGCATTCGTGTCATTGATGCCTCCATCATGCCCCGCGTTGTCTCATCCAACACCAATGCCACCGTAATCATGATTGCAGAAAAGGCCGCAGACCTTATTCTGCGGGCATGACAAAACCCAAAATGAACGGTGCAGAATCGTTGGTCCACACACTTGTGGGCCATGGCCTGAAAGTGTGTTTCGCCAACCCCGGCACCAGTGAAATGCATTTTGTAGCAGCACTGGACCATATTCCGGGTCTGCGCTGCATTCCAGGGCTTCAGGAAAATGTCGTCACAGGCATGGCCGATGGTTACGCCCGCATCAGCAGGCAACCCGCTGTCACCTTGCTCCACTGCGGCCCCGGCCTCGCCAATGGCTTGGCCAATATCCACAACGCCAAACGCGCCCGCGTACCCATGCTCAACATCGTGGGAGATCAGGCGACCTATCACAAGCCTTTTGATCCGCCACTGGCGCAGGATACGCAAGCCCTGGCGAAAACTGTTTCGCACTGGGTAAAAACATCGCGCAAGGCAGGATCGGTCGGCAGAGACGCAGCCACAGCCATCCAAGCCGCATGCACCGCACCAGGGCAAGTCGCAACACTCATCCTGCCCTCCGACGCATCATGGAACGAAGGCGGGAAAATCGCGACGGCTTTGCCAGTACCCAAACAACGCAATATCAACGCCGCGAACATTCGCAAAGCTGCAAAAGTCCTGCGTGAGAAGCACAACGTGCTGCTCCTGCTCGGCAACAACGCGCTGTTCGCAGCGCCACAAATTCATGCGGCGGCCATTCAGGCAAAAACCCAATGCCGCATCATGGCCGAGTCAATCAACGGCCTGCACCAGCGCGGGCAAGGGCGCTTGCCGATTTCACGCGTGCCCTATCCGGCCACGGCAGCCATCAACATGCTCAAGGATGTCGAACATATCATCACCGTTTGCTCGCGCGCACCATTGGGGTTCTTCGCCTATCCCGGCCTGCCCTCTCACCATTACCCTGCGAAGGCAACAGTGACGATGCTCTGCGACTTTGACCAGAATGCCGAAGCTGCCTTGCAAGCTTTGGCCGATGAGTTATGTGCGAAGCCAGCGTCCGTTCAAAACCTCACACGTCCTGCTGTTCCCAAAGGCATGCCTTCATCTGCTGGCTTTGGCCAATTGCTTGCGGCCGTTGTGCCGGATCAGGCCATCATTGCCGACGAGGCCATCACCTTTGGGTCGGCACTTTACGAGTCATCTTTTGCCGCCGCTCCCCATGACTGGCTGATGGTGACGGGCGGTGCCATAGGCTACGGCATGCCCTGCGCCACCGGTGCAGCCGTCGCGGGGCAAGGCCGCCGTGTCATCAATGTGCAGGCCGATGGCTCCGCCATGTACACCATTCAAGCCCTGTGGACCCAGGCCCGGGAGAAACTGCCGGTGACAACCGTCATTCTGTCAAACCGCAAATATCAGATTCTCATCGGGGAATACGGAAGTGTCGGCGCAAACCCCGGCCCCACCGCCATGAACATGCTGGACCTTGGCAACCCCGACCTTGATTTTACAAAACTGGCGAATGGCATGGGGGTTGGGTCAGCGAAGTGTTCAACCCTCGAAGCCTGTGCCGCACTGATGCTTGAAAGCTTCAAGCAATCTGGACCGTTCCTGATTGAACTGGAAATGTAAAGACGGCGTCCCTCATCCATTTACCAAAATCTTGGCCAGGCCATTGTGCCGTGCCGCCAGCGCCCGCTCGTCAACTGTAGCCAGCCGCCCATCGCGCACCACCATCTTGCCATTCACCATCGTAAAGGCCGCGCGCGTTGGGGCTGAAAACACCAATGCCGCCACGGGGTCATGCCATGCCCCCGCGTGCTCAATGCCACGCAAATCAAACGCGGCCACATCCGCCGCCATGCCCGGCTTCAACGCACCGATATCGTTACGGTTCAACACCTTCGCCCCACCCAGCGTGGCGATCTCCAATGCCTCGCGCGCTGTCATCGCTGCAGGACCAAATCCCACTCGCGCCAGCAACAGGGCCTGCCGCGCCTCGCCTAACAGATGTGCGCCATCATTGGATGCCGAACCGTCCACACCCAAACCAACAGCGACCCCCGCCGCACGCATTTTTCCAACAGGCGCAATTCCTGATGCCAATCGCATGTTGGAACATGGGCAATGGGCCACGCCCGTTCCCGTGCGGGCGAATTTTGAAATCCCGTCATCATCTAGTTTCACACAATGGGCATGCCACACATCATGTCCGGTCCAACCCAAATCCTCCGCATACTGGGCCGGCGTACACCCAAACTTTTCCAGGCTATAGGACACGTCGTCTGTGTTCTCGGCCAGATGCGTATGCAGGGACACACCCATTTGCCGCGCCAGCGCAGCACTCTGCCGCATCAGATCACGGCTGACGGAGAACGGCGAACAGGGTGCGAGAACCACCCGGCACATGCTGCAATCCGTTTCGTCGTGATACGCCTCGACAACACGCTGCATGTCTTTCAGAATAGCCGCTTCATTTTCAACAACCGAGTCCGGCGGCAAACCGCCCGCACTCTCACCTACGCTCATGGCACCCCGCGCCGCGTGAAAGCGCATACCAATCTCATGCGCCGCTTCAATCGAGTCATCTAGCCGCGACCCGTTCGGATAAAGATAGAGATGATCACTCGACGTCGTGCACCCCGACAACAGCAGTTCCGCCATCGCCGTCTGCGTTGATACCTGGATCATCTCCGGCGTCAGCCGCGCCCAGATCGGATACAGCGCCTTCAACCAGCCAAACAGGCTTGCGTCCTGGGCCGCAGGCACGACCCGCGTCAGCGTCTGATACATGTGATGATGGGTATTGATGAGGCCCGGCAACACCACATGCCCCGCCGCATCAATGATTTCGTCAGCAGACTGAACAATCTCATGGGCCGCACCGATTGCCCTGATCCGGTTGCCCTCAACAAGCACCGAAGCGTTCTTGATCTCACGCCGCTGGTCATCCATCGTCACGACGGTGAGGGCATTTTTGAAAAGCGTGGTTTTCAGCGTCATCTATCCCAACGGCTCAAACCGCCCGAACGTCCGGTTATGATACAGCAGCGGCGACACTGTTCCTGAAATGGCCTGCTCCACCCGCCCCATGAAAATCCGATGCGTACCCGCATCATGCCATGAGTCCAGCGCACAGATGAAATAGGCAGAGGCATTGTTCAACAGCGGCAAAGTATGATCGGCATCATGCCACTGCCCCGGATCAAACACATATGCCTCGCCCGCTGCTGGACGCCCGGCAAACACCCGCGCCACATCTTCATGACTGTCATCCAGGGCATTCACGGCAAACACGCGATTTTCAGTGATCGCCTCAGCGATGGCATTTTTCCGGTTGATGCAGGCCAGCAACAACGGCGGCTCCACCGACACGGAGGACCATGCACTCACCGTCAAACCGAATCGCCCAGCAATGCCTTCGGTTGTCACAACCGACACACCCATGGCCGCCGACGCCATTGCGTTGACAAAGTCTTGGGCCGAAGCTGCGGGAGGTGATTTCAGACTTGTGGTTTTGATGTCCATGAGACCCAATATGTGGTTGCAGGCCGCCGTTTACAGGTCCTCTGTGCCCCTGGGAACAGAATAATCTGGCCATGATTATGCACAGCTTTCGCTGTAATGTGGACAACCAACTGATTCACCGCGCGGTACTGGTTGCCGCTGCTAAACCGCAGGCACCATGAACACTGTCACTGCCCTCCGCCCCGTCGATCCTACCCCTGAGGACGCCTATCGCCAGCCGCCCCATAACCTTGAGGCGGAACAGGCCCTGCTTGGCGCGATTATGGTCAATAACGAAGCCTGTGACCGCGTGACAATGTTCCTCACTGCCGATCATTTCTATGAACCCGTTCACGCCCGTATTTTCGAATCTGCCTCCTCCCTCATCCGCATGGGCAAGCTCGCAAACCCGGTTACGCTGAAAGCCTTCTTTGAAAACGACGCCACGCTGAAGGAAATCGGCGGCCCCGCCTATCTCGCGCGACTCGCCGCATCCGCCACCACCATCATCAACGCCGAGGAATATGGCCGCACCATTCACGAACTGGCGCAGCGCCGCAAGCTCATCGGCATCGGCACCGAGATCGTCAATGAGTCCTACGACAGCGATGTTGAAAATTCCGCCAAGGCAATGATCGAGAAGGCCGAGACCACGCTCTATTCACTGGCCGAGGTAGACAAATACGGGAAGGGTTTTCAGAATTTTGGACGCGCCCTCACAGACGCAATCGATATGGCCGCAGCCGCCTTTCAGCGCGACGGTCATCTCTCCGGCATCTCAACAGGCCTGCGCGACCTCGATGAAAAACTCGGCGGCTTGCAGTCATCGGATTTGCTCATTCTCGCCGGCCGCCCTGCCATGGGCAAAACCGCCCTGGCCACCAACATTGCCTATAGTGTTGCGAAAGCCTATAACGCCGAATACCAACCCGATGGTTCATTGAAAGTCCTGAACGGCGGCATCGTCGCCTTCTTTTCGCTGGAAATGTCGTCTGAACAATTGGCCACCCGCATCATCGCCGAACAATCCGGAATTTCATCCGAACGCATTCGCCGTGGCAAGATCACGGAAGACGAATTCTCGCGTCTGGTGGAAGTCAGCCAAGATTTGCAATCGCTGCCACTCTATATCGACGCCACCGGCGGCCTCACCATCGCGCAGGTGGCAGCGCGCGCCCGCCGCATGAAACGCCAACGTGGTTTGGGTCTCATTGTCGTGGACTACTTGCAACTGCTCGCGGGTTCTGCCCGCAAGGCAGCCGAAGGCCGTGTGCAGGAAGTCTCCGAAATCACCGTTGGTCTGAAGGGCCTGGCCAAGGAACTCAATGTTCCCATTCTCGCCCTCTCGCAGCTGTCACGCCAGGTTGAATCCCGTGACGACAAACGCCCACAGCTTTCCGATTTGCGAGAGTCCGGCTCCATCGAACAGGACGCTGACGTGGTGATGTTCGTCTATCGCGAGGAATATTATCTATCGAAAAAAGAACCCCACCCCGGCACACCGGAATATCTGAAATGGCAGGAAGAAGCAGCCCGCGCCCATGGCCGCGCCGAAGTCATTATCGGCAAACAACGCCATGGTCCCACAGGCATCGTCGAGTTGCAGTTCGAGGCCCAACTGACCAAGTTCCAGAATTTGGCGAAAGAAGATTATTCACCAGAACGGTTTGACTGAGTTTGATGAACGTCAGTGTCCACTGCATTTTTCTGCGTGCCATTGGACCCGCAACCCACAAGCTGATGCCCCTCTCGGACTTGTGCGCAAAATGTGAAAGTGCAGGACTGGGTAAAGTCAAATCCGTTTTGGCAACCGGCAATCTTGTTCTTGCAAGCGAAGCAAACGAGCGCGAGCTGAGAGAACAAGTTTCAAAATGCGTTGCTTCATTTGGCTTGCAGAACGAAGTCTTTGTCCGCAAGCCTCTTGAACTTTCGGCCATTGTCGCAGCCAATCCGTTTCATGATGCCGCTACAGATCACCCTCACCATCTCCTCGTGCAATTCATGCAAAGCCCACCACAACCATCGTTACTCGCCACAGTGCTGAACCATGCCGGTCCCGAACGCGTGGCCGCAAAGGGTCGTGAGATCTACGTTGATTACCCAATCGACGTTGGTCACTCTAAATTTCTGCCCAGCGTCATTGAACGAAAACTGAGACAATCAGGGACTGCCCGCAACTGGAACACGGTGCTCAAGATATATTCCTTGTCGCGCCAGATTGAAGCCACATTACAATCCGGAAAGGTTTGATTGATCACGGGAATTTTCAATTTCTCACGTTTAGTTGAAGCCTGCTCCAGATCGCAAATTCAAAACGTAACGCTCCCATCACACAAACAGTGTGAGTGAAAACTTCGGGAGACTACATCATGAAACTGAAACTGATCGCGGCAGCATTTGCCGCCACGTTAATGCTTGCCCAGGCGCACGCCGCAAACATTGTTGAAACTGCTGCATCCACTGGCAAGTTCAACACGCTGATTGCCGCAGCAAAGGCAGCAGGCCTCGTCGGCGCACTCACTGGGCCGGGTCCGATCACGGTATTTGCGCCAACAGATGCCGCTTTCGCCAAGCTGCCACCCGGCACTGTTGCTGAATTGCTGAAGCCAAAGAACAAGCACAAGCTTGCGGCCATCTTGAAGTATCACGTCGTAGCCGGCGCGATTTACGCCAAGGACGTTCCAACCAGGGCCACCCATGTGAAGACTCTGAAGCGGGGCGGTGACACCACAATCCGCGTCCAACGCGCCAACGGCCGCGTCCACATCGATAACGCCCGCGTTGTCACAGCCGATATCAAAGCATCGAACGGCGTCATCCACGTGATCAACAAGGTGTTGATCCCGAGTTCTTGATTCGACGACAATTGCCTTCTCCCGTTTCTTTCAAGGGGAGAAGGCGCCCGGTAGGGCGGATGAGGTGTAACGGGTCCCCCCTCTTGCTCCTCTCCGCCACTTGCCTTATCCGGCAAACCACCATGACATCATCTTCCAGACTCGCAGGAGCTCTGCTCTCGATTGACCTTGCAGCCTTGCAGGCCAATTACAGATTACTCGCCAGAAAATCCGGCAAGGCAGCAGCGGCTGCCGCGATCAAGGGTGACGCCTATGGTTTGGGTGTAAAGCCAGTCGCCAAAGCCTTGTCGACTGCAGGCTGCCGCAGTTTCTATGTCGCACGCCCCGAAGAAGGCGCCACCCTCCGCGCCATTCTGCCCCGGGCAATCATTACAGTGCTGGACGGCCTCTACGACGGCGAAGCCGCGTTCTACCGCAAGCACAGACTCATCCCCGCACTCACCACCCTCGCGCAAATCAACGACTGGGCGAAACACGGCAGAGGCGAGCCGTGCGCCCTTCACGTCGATACCGGCATCAACCGCGCTGGCCTGCAGGCCCAGGACTGGCTGGCCTTCACGGGCAATGACACATTACTCCGTAAACTGAATATCCGTATGCTGATGAGCCATCTCGCCTGTGGGGATGATCATAACAGTCCGATGAACCAGCAACAGCTGGATCGCTTCAAGGCCATCCGCGATGGCGTGCCACACATTGCCGCCAGCCTGTCAAACTCGCCGGGCATTTTCCTTGGCCGCCCCTACCACTTCGACGAAACCCGCCCTGGCATCGGGCTGTACGGCGGCAATCCCACGCCCTACCAGAAAAATCCGATGAAAGCTGTAGCGACACTGGAAGCCCGCATCCTGCAAATCCGTACCATCCAAACGGGCGACACCGTTGGTTATTCAGCAACGTGGAAAGCCAACCGCCCCAGCCGCATCGCCATCATCGCTACAGGCTATGCTGACGGTGTTGCACGTAAACTCTCGTCGCAGCAGCCCGGTGGCCCCGCGCAGGTTTACCTTGGCGGCCAACGCTGCGCGATTGTGGGTCGCGTGTCCATGGACATGATGACCATCGATGTCACCGATGTGGCCGAGCGCAAACTCGCCAAGGCCACCCACGCCGAACTCTTCGGCAAACATATCAGCGTCGACGAAGCTGCGGGCTGGGCTGGCACCATTTCCTATGAATTGCTGACACATCTGGGCAAGCGCTATGCCCGCGTCTATGCTGCTGCGGCATCATGAATCCACTCGCCATCTTCGGTCGCATCGTTCTGGACTTTCTCAGCGAAACAGGCCGCATCGCCCTGTTCGCCAAGGACGGCTTGTTACAGGGCCTTACGCCACGCTACTACCTCAGCCAATTCCTGCTGCAATTCTGGCGCATCGGTTACACGTCACTTCCCGTGGTCGCACTGACCTCGTTCTTCACCGGCGGCGCCCTGGCGCTGCAAATCTACCAGGGCTCCTCGTCCATCACGGCGTCAACGCTTGTACCGAATATCGTCGTCCTCGGCATCTGCCGTGAACTCGGCCCCGTGCTCGCAGGTCTCATGGTGTCAGGCCGGGTCGGGGCGGCAGTGGCCGCCGAACTTGGCACCATGCGCGTGACCGAGCAGATCGATGCGTTGGTCACACTTTCCACCAACCCCTTCAAATATCTCGTCGGCCCCCGCATTCTCGCCGCCGTCGTCTCCCTGCCCCTGCTGGTGGCGATTGGCGATACCATCGGCGTCTTTGGCGGCTATGTCGTCGGCACCCGCTCACTCAACCTCAATGCCTTCGCCTATATCAAGAACACAGTCGAATTTCTGCATGCGAAAGATGTGACGTCAGGCTTGATCAAGGCCGCCGTCTTCGGCTTCATCATCGCCCTCATGGGTTGCTATCACGGCTTTCACTCCAAAGGCGGCGCACAGGGCGTGGGCCGCGCCACTACCAACGCTGTTGTCTCCTCTGCCATTCTGATTTTGGCATCAAACTTCCTGCTCACAACCCTGTTGTTCGGGAACTGAGTATGGCGCACATTGTTCTCAATCAGGTTCGCAAACGCTTCGGCCAGAAACACGTGTTGAACGGACTTGATCTCGAAGTCGGAAAAGGCCGCAGCCTTGTTGTCATCGGCGGCTCCGGCACCGGAAAATCCGTCATGCTGAAATGCATCCTCGGCATCCTCACACCGGACGCGGGAGACATCATTGTCGGCGGCGAAAACGTCATTGGCCTCCGCGGCACGGCCAAGGACGAATACCTTGCGCGCTTCGGCATGCTGTTCCAGGGCGCGGCCTTGTTCGACTCCCTCAGCGTCTGGGAGAATGTCGGCTTCGGGTTGATCCAGGGCCGTGGCATGTCCCGCACGAAGGCCAAAGACATCGCAATTGAAAAACTGGCACAAGTGGGACTGACCGCCGATGTCGGCGCACTTTACCCCGCTGAACTTTCAGGCGGCATGCAAAAGCGTGTCGCTCTTGCCCGCGCCATCGCCGCTGACCCCGAAATCATTTTCTTTGACGAACCCACCACTGGCCTCGACCCCATCATGGCCGACGTCATCAACAACCTCATTGTCGATTGTGTGAAACGTCTGGGTGCGACCACCATCTCCATCACCCACGACATGGCGTCAGCCCGCAAGATCGCCGATGACATCGCCATGATTTACAAAGGCCAGATCATCTGGCGTGGCGAAGCCAACAAGGTCAACTCCAGCGGCAACCCCTATGTCGACCAATTCATCCACGGAAGAGCTGAAGGACCGATCCAAATGGATGTGCTGAAGCTATGAAAATCCTTCACGCCGAAACGATTGCTGCATATCACCTGAACGGTGCAACCGTCGTCCGCAATCTGTTCACATCTGAAGAAATAGCGTTGCTTGAACAGGGCATCGCCGAAAACATGGCCGCACCCAGTTCCCTCGCAATCGTCGCTAGCCGCCCTGAAGATCCCGGCTATTTTCTGGAGGATTTCTGTAACTGGCAGCGCATACCAGCCTACAAGCGCTTCATTTTTGAAACCCGTGCTGCAGAAGTTGCTGGGCAACTCATGGGGTCCCAGGAAGTCCGCCTCTATCACGATCATCTGTTGGTCAAGGAACCCAAGACCAACGCCAAAACCCCGTGGCACCAGGACCAACCCTATTACAATATCGACGGCAACCAGAACATCAGCATGTGGCTGCCGGTGGATCCCGTGGCAGAACAATCCAGCCTCCGCCTGGTTGCCGGTTCGCACCGCCAAGGCTGGCTGATGCCGCGTTCCTTCATGACCAATGAAGCCAAATGGTTTCCCGAAGGCACGCTCAAAGACCTGCCCGATATCGACAACCATCCCGATGATTTCAACATTCTTGCGTGGGCCCTCGAACCGGGAGATGCGGTGTTTTTCCACATGCTCACGCTTCACGGCGCAGGCGGTGTCGGCAACGGCCATCGCCGCCGCGTTGTCTCCTTCCGCTTCATGGGCGACGACATCACCCACGCACCTCGGAAGTGGCGCACCTCGCCGCCATTCCCGGGTCTGGAACAAAGCCTGCCTGCGGGCGCGAAAATGCAGGGAGAAGACTTTCCCTTGCTGTGGCGAACACCCACTATGTTTCAGAATTGAGCCGCACAAAAACCGCGCGCACGTCTTCCGCGGAAGCAGCGTCGAGCGCCCCGTTTGCAATCTCGTCCTGGGTCCACATCCACGACCGCGCTGGATCGTCCCGCATGTGCCATTCGGGAAACAAGCGCGTTGCCACATCTCCACAGCCAATTAACATCACATCCATGTGCCGGTCATCCCGCAGAATCCGATGCAACGTGTTCGTTACGGCGGCCCGCGGCCCCTCCAGCATCTGCACATAAACATCAGCCCGGCAAATCAAGGCCCCGGTAATCCCGTCCCGCAAATTATTCCGCCGTGCCACTGAAAGAATTTGGTTCAAGGTTGGGCCGTCAAAACCGAATGGCTTGGAAGCGTAAATCAATTGCGTGAGGCGCATGGGCGCAGCTCCTTCGCAACCAGCATACACAATTGCGGAAACATCACACCACATAAACAATAGCGAACCGCTTCGACGCACATCTTTTTGATCAGCGCCAAATCCTCAGGGGGTGAAGTCAGTGTGGTATCCCTCATGCTGAGGTGCGAGCCTCGAAGGGTTGGCGGCAACATACTCAGTCTACGGACGGTTTCCCGCCACGCCGCTTCGCCAAGATTTGAACGCGATTCCAGTCCCCGCAATCAGCGCATCTTTCTTGGCACGTGATCAGCCCTTGATCTAATGTCGCGTCATTGTGCTGCTGCTCGCAGCGCCTCCGGCATCTCGGTGCGCGTCAGGCCCGTGTAGTGGAACCGTCCGAACATTTCAGGATGTAAACCCAAGCGCCGCTCATGGTGGTGATGTAGCACCATTGAGTGCGTGGTGCACCCTTCGAGGCTCGCAAGGGCTCGCGCCTCAGGGTGAGGGAATGTGCAAAGTTGGTTTCCTTTTGAAATGGCTGCCCCCGATCGCCCTCATGCTGAGGCGCCCGCCCCCTTGCGGGCCTCGAAGCATGCGCCTCGAGCCCCAAGTAGGTCAAAGTCACCCTTCTAAAACTTAGGACTTACTTACCTAGTCTGGAAAAATCAGAGGATAGAAAGTTCTAGATATGGCTATCGTGGCGGGTGCCAAAACAAAAATGACAGGAAAGACAAGTAACTTTAATACATCAAATTTTTTGCAAAGAAATATTCCGAACAGAATATTAGCCAATGGCCAACCAATCAAAAAAAACCATAGACCAGTCAAGAAACCAATCATTCCGAAATAGCCTTCGCTAAACGTTTGGCACTCTCCTCCACCCATCGGAACTCCATAGCCCACACCCGGAGTACAGCCATCTAGTCGGACAATTGCATGAAATATTGCATTCAATGCTACAGTAGCTGCCACCACAATTGCCCAAACCAACAGCCTCTTGGTTGAGTGGATCAACTCAATGTCCCACCACCACCGTCTTCCCTTTCGGTTGCCCCACGTCTTTCAGCAGCGCGTCAAACCACTTCGCTTTCACATCAAAATTCTTGCCGCCCTTGATGCGCGGAAACTCGATGGCGCGCATGGG
>CAXTKL010000046.1:0-21566 GCA_964244825.1 uncultured Aestuariivirga sp. | reverse complement strand
GGCGCGAAACATGTCGCGCCCGCAATGAATTCAAAGTGGAAATAAAGCGGGCAACATCATCCGCCGTTGTGTTCCACCCCATGCTTACGCGAATGGCTCCCGATGAGATCGCGGGTGCGACTCCCATGGCATCCAGGACATGCGACCGCCCCACCTTGCCGGAAGAGCAAGCCGATCCCGACGACACAGCAAAACCTTCCAGATCCAAATTCATCAACAACGTCTCCGCCGCCATGCCGGGCACGGCAAAGCAGGTCGTGTTGCAAAGCCGTTCACGCCCATCGGAAAAAATCACAGCGCCCTCAAGGGCAACTTCAAGCGTGGCGTTCAAATCATAGGTATCAAGATGCGGCTCCTGCGCCACAGCTGCAAAACCGGCAATCGCCGGAATATTCTCGGTACCCGCCCGCCTGCGCAATTCCTGGCCCCCACCTTGCAGCAGTGGCGCGATCACCAGACCGTCGCGCACCACTAGCGCACCTATGCCCACAGGCCCGCCCACCTTGTGAGCCGCCACCGTCATCATATCACATCCCAGCAAGCCAAAATTCACTTGCCGCTTGCCGAAGGCCTGCACCGCATCCACATGCACCAAAGCCCCCGCCTTGTGCGCAACCTCAATCACATCCGTCACGGGTTGCACCACGCCAGTTTCATTATTGGCGATCATCACGGACACCAGTGTGTTGGGCCGCCCCAGCATCGCAGTGAGTACATCAATCCGTAAACGGCCAAATTCATCAACGGGAATCAATTCCACGGCTTTCCCGGACGCCTTAGCTGCCGCCAGCACCGAGGGATGCTCGACAGCGGACACAATAAGCACTTCGGCACCCACACCGCGCAGCGCGAAGTTATTGGCCTCAGTGCCGCCACTCGTAAAGGTCATCATCTGCGGCAGGCAGCCCAGGGCAAAAGCCAGTTGCTCCCGCGCATCATCCATGACTTTCCGCGCCCGCCGCCCCTCGCCATGAATCGACGAGGCATTGCCATGCACATCCATAGCGGCAAACATTGCCGCCTTCACGGACGGCCGCAAAGGGCTGGTCGCGTTATGGTCGAGATAGACTCTCACCGCGCCACCCCCGGCACGAAGCGATCCTTCGCCTGCTTGATTGAAGCCGCCAGCGCCAGATTGCGCTTCTCCACAACATCCTCAAGCGTAATGGACTCCAGAAAATACATCATCTGCCGCCCAAGTGACGACCACAGGTCATGGGCGCAGCACTGCTCGCCCTTCACGCATCCGTCGACACCATCGCCCTCACAGCGTGTCACCCGCAAGGGCTCGTCGGCTGCTTGAATCACATCCGCCAAAGCAATATCCGAAGCTGGCCGCGACAACTGGTAACCGCCCCCAGGACCCCGTGTGCTGTCCACAAGACCCGCCCGGCGCAGCCGGCCAAAAAGCTGTTCCAGGTATTCCTGGCTGATGTCCTGGCGCTCGGCAATTTCGTTCAGCGACACCGGGCGCTCACCGCCATGCTGGCCAATATCAATCATGGCCATCACGGCGTAACGGCCCTTGGTGCTCATTTTCATTGGACAATGCCCTGTTTGCGTTCACGAAATGCTTGCTTTTTGCCCCCCGTGACGTGTTAAACGCCTCAGCACAAAGCCGTCTCACCTTGGAACAATTCTAAGAAGAGATATAAGAATTCCGAGTAACGGAGTCAAATATAAAGACTCCCTCCCGCCATCTAAGGACGCCCCCATGCCAGAAGTGATTTTTAACGGACCTGCAGGCCGCATCGAGGCGCGCTATCATCAGGCCAAGGCCACGGGTGCGCCGATTGCCATCATCCTGCATCCCCACCCCACCTTCAAAGGCACTATGAACAATCCGATTGTGCACGCCCTCTATGGCATGTTCCAGACCCGCGGCTTTTCCGTTTTGCGTTTCAATTTTCGCGGTGTTGGCCGCAGCCAGGGTATGTTTGACAATGGTGCTGGCGAATTGTCCGACGCCGCCTCGGCGCTGGACTGGCTGCAAAGTTTCAACAAGGAATCCAAGGTCTGCTGGATCGCTGGTATTTCATTCGGTGCATGGATTTCCATGCAGTTGCTAATGCGGCGTCCCGAAATAACCGGATTTATTTCAATCGCACCCCTGGCCAAGCATTACGATTTCTCCTTCCTCGCCCCCTGCCCTGCTTCCGGTCTGTTCGTGAATGGCGACAAGGACACGGTCACATCACCCGAAGCTGTGCACAGCCTCGTATCAAAGCTCAAGACCCAGAAAGGCATCGCCATCGAACACAAGGTGATCCCCGGCGCAAACCATTTCTTTCAGGACAAGATCGAAGACCTGACGAAAATCTGTGCCGATTATCTCGACAAGCGCATGACGCGGGAAGGGTAGGAAGAGACCTCATCATCCCTTCGTCAATTTTCGGGTGGTCCTTCATGTAGCACCCGCCTAAGCAAACGTCATGGCCAAAATCACAAATCCTCCCGACGCACAATCCTGGGCCTTGCTCGTTGCCCTCGCCGCAATCTGGGGTGCTTCTTTCATGTTCATTGGCGTCATCGTCAAGGAACTGCCAGCCCTGCTGATCGTACTCGCCCGGGTCGGCATTGCCGCTGCGATTCTTCTGCCCATCCATTTTGTTGCCATCGGCAAATTACCTGGTGATCGCCGGACGTGGATCGCCTGCCTTGGCATGTCCATCATGAACAATGTGCTGCCCTTCACGTTGATCTCTTGGGGGCAACATAATATTGCGAGCGGATTGGCCTCCGTCATCAATGCCACAACCCCGATGTTTGCAGCCGTCTTCATGGCACTTGCAGCCTATGAAGCCATCACGCTGCGCAAGGCCATTGCCTTGCTGATTGGTTTGGCGGGCGTCATCATTTTGAAGGGTGCCAGCTTCAACGACCTCGGCCCGCAAAGCCTTGGCATTATTGCAGTCATGGCCGCATCCATGTTCTATGGCCTGTCGGCCCCCTGGTCCAAGAAAATGCTTGGGGACATTCCACCCCTTACCATCGCCACCTGCCAACTCACAGGTTCAACCATCATCATGGCAGTGATCGTGTTGCTGACGTCGAATGTGACACTTTATGCGCAAATCTCCACCAAAACCTGGATTGCACTGCTGGCGCTGGCTGCAATGTCAACATCATTGGCCTATCTGCTGTTCTTCCGCATTATCGCCAGAGCAGGACCATCCTTCGTCTCACTTGTGACCATGTTGGTCCCGGTGTCGGCCATCGCCCTGGGCACTGTGTTCCTCGGGGAAAAACTTTCAACCCACGAAATCATCGGCGCGTTGGTCATCGGCCTTTCCTTGCTTGTGATTGATGGCCGGGCCCTGAAATACGCCGGCCTCAAACTGGTCTGACGAGCACTCCACCCGAAACGGGTTCTCGCACACCCGTTGTGCCTGGATAACTCAGCGGCATTACGCGCAAGCTGCGCACGGCCAGAAACGCCCAGGCTTCGGCCTCTACTGCATCTCCGTCCAAGCCCAACTGCTCTGCCGTCCGCACATCTCCCATCAGCTTTTTCAAACTGAGCATGATCGCAAGATTACGCCGCCCGCCACCGCAAATGATCCAGGTTTTCGGAAGTTCAGCCATCAATGAAGCAGCCCCCGCAATCGCGCGCGTCGTAACGGCAACCAGCGTGGCCGCACCGTCAGCAATACTCAGGCCATCAAGCGAAATACTTGCGAAAGCATCCCGGTCTAATGACTTCGGCAAGGATTTTTCAAAGAATCCGTCGCCCAGAAACTGCGCGACTGTAGCTTCGTCAACTGAACCCGCCAATGCGGTGGAACCGCCTTCGTCACGGGCCGCACCTGTGTGCTGTTTCATCCAGTCGTCAAGCAAGGCATTGCCGGGTCCGGTATCGAAAGCCACCAACGAACCATCCAACCCGATCCATGTGACATTTGCCACGCCGCCGATATTGACAATCGCCACGGGTCTTTCGACCAATCCCGATGCCAGAGCGCGATGATAGACCGGAACAAGCGGCGCACCCTGACCGCCGTTCAGCATATCATTGGCCCGCATGTCGTAAACCACAGGCACACCACAAAGCCGCGCCAGCTCCGGACCGTTTCCCAACTGAACCGTCAGGCCAATCTCTGGCCGGTGCACCACAGTCTGGCCATGAAACCCGATCACATTGACGCTGGACAACGACACGTCATATGTTTTGCAAAACCTTTGAACGGCATCAGCATGCCAACGAGTCAACTGGGTTTCAACCTGGGTCAAAATCCCCGGTCGGGCTGTCCGATCCTTCAATCCTGCTGCATCGGCCAAAGCCGTCTTCAGCAGGCTGCGCTGGATGCCGTCATAGGCCACTGTCATCGCAGGCCCGCGCGACGAAACAGCCTCCCCATCGGTCACCAGCAAGGCCACGTCAATGCCATCGAGCGACGTACCGCTCATCAGTCCAATGGCAGTCAAGGGTTTTGACACGTCTCGTTCCTGTCTTTATGAGCCACACACATGACACGTCCTTCTTCCGAATTCCTGAACATACTGGCGACGCGTGGATATATCCACCAGTGCTCTGACATGGCCGGACTGGACGCGCTGGCGGCCAAACGTGAGATCACGGCCTATATCGGGTTTGATTGTACAGCTCCCTCCCTGCATGTGGGGTCTCTGGTGCAGATCATGCTGCTGCACTGGCTGCAACAGACGGGAAACACACCCATTGTGTTGATGGGCGGTGGAACCACCCGCGTGGGTGATCCATCGGGCCGTGACGAAAGCCGCAAAATTCTGTCGCTCGAAGATATTGAAAACAACAAGCGCGGCATTCAGCAGGTGTTTGCCAAGTTTCTGACATTCGGCGACACGGGCAGCGATGCCAGAATGGTCGACAATGCCGAATGGCTGACCAAACTCAACTACATCGAAATGCTGCGCGACGTCGGCAAGCATTTCAGTGTCAACCGCATGCTGGCCATGGACTCGGTGAAACTGCGTCTGGAGCGTGAACACGAACTCTCCTTCATCGAATTCAACTACATGGTCTTGCAAGCCTATGATTTTGCCGAACTAGCCAGGCGTTACGGCTGCAATCTGCAAATGGGCGGTTCAGACCAATGGGGCAACATCATCAACGGCATTGATCTTGGCCGCCGCATGGGTACACACCAGCTCTTTGCTTTGACGTCCCCGCTCATCACACTTGCGTCCGGCGCCAAGATGGGCAAAACGGCGAGTGGCGCCGTATGGCTGAACGCCGATGCCCGCAGCCCCTATGAATATTGGCAATTCTGGCGCAATACCGAAGACGCCGACGTGGGCCGCTTCCTCAAGCTGTTCACCACACTGCCGCTTGATGAAATCGCAAAACTTGAAGCCCTGGGAGGCTCTGAGATCAATGAGGCCAAGAAGCAACTCGCCAATGCTGCCACTGCTCTTTTGCACGGACCCGCAGCTGCCACCGATGCGGCAGAAACCGCTCGCAAAACCTTTGAAGAAGGTGCAAGCGCTGAAGGATTGCCGCAATATTCATTGAAACTACCTATAAGCGCAAATGCTGCCAATGTTGCAGTCGCCTTCGTTAAATCAAACGGAGAGTCCAAGAAAGCAATTGCAAACGGTGGCATTCGAATAAATGGCACTGTTGTTCAAGACGGCAACTTTATGATCGACAAATCTCTGTGTAACGCAGACGGATTTATCAAACTGTCTTTTGGTGCCAAAAGACATGTTCTCATTAAGGCCGAATAACCCGAGATGAGTGGTTGCGATTCCGCTGTTACCAGGGAACGCGTTCGGAAAGTTGTCGACCAAAGACAACCCAAAAATCGACGTCATTGCAGCCAAGCACAGCCCTTGCGGAACGCGAGCTGGAACCCCCCATTCTTTCACGCATTGCGCAGCTTGCACCGAAAGCGGGCTTCCAAATCGCCCGCAATAGGGCAGGCGTTTGCAATGACGAACTGATTTTTTTGACGTGAAAACATCATCCTATTTGCAAGTCCCCTGATACTCAAAAATCTTGCGAAACACCCCGGGTGCCAGCATGGACAGGGGGTTCACTTGCGTCTTCGGCTTCGTGATTGAACCGCCAACAGCAAAAGTGATGGCAAAAATACCCTCACCTTTTCCGCCACCTAAAATCAGACCCAGCAGAGGCACGTCATTGAAAAATCCGTTGATACCCTGGGCTGGAACCATGGTTCCGGTGATATCGATGGCACCATCAGCCTTGCGGATCACACCCTTTGCAACAAAGCCAAGATCATTGCCCTTCAGTTCTACGCCGCACAACCGCACAAACTGCCCGTCCGTGGTAAATGGCATGCGCAATTTTTTGAACGCCATGCCATCAACGCGGGGACCTGAACGTTTTGGACGTCCGCGGCTGTCCAACTCGGCCAGCGTTGCTTCGTTGCGCACGTCGAATTTCTTGATCTGCAGTTCGCCGTTGCGAATGGGTGAGCCAGGCGCGTTGGCCATCAGCGCATGGAACTGCAGTGCACCGCCTGCAACTTTGGAATAGAAATTCGCCGCGCGCAAGGTCGAGCCGCCATCTGTGCTGGTGATATTGAGCTCGCGTCCACCCGCCACAGGCAGCAGCGAAATGCGGACCGGGAGGCCGCTGAGAAAATTGCCGTTGATTTCTGCCGTCGTGATCTTGCCGCCAACGCTGACAAAACTGCCGCTGACATCCTTGATTTCCTCACCGCGGTGAGCCGTGACTGTTTTGAATCTTGCATCGACGATGAAATCCCCGCCCTTCGGACCTTCAGAACCTCCCGTCGCCTTGGCAGGTGAAATCAGGTTCTTGATATAGGGCCGCGCATCAAATGAGTTGCCGGTCACCGTCAGCTTTGTCACGCCATCAGCGGGCTCCATGCGCACCGTGAATGCATCGTCTTCGCTCAAACGGATTTCGTTCAGATCAATCACCCGCAAGCCATTTGTCCCATTGAGGCTGATATTGCCGCGCACCTTCAGACCTTTGCCATCAATTTTCAGGTCCTCGATGCTGCGTCCGGTTTTCGGATCGTCCGCATAGCTGAAACTGGCCGTGGTGCCCCGCGTCGCAGCGCGTGACCAGCCCGCTGCCGCCACCTTCATGTCCACATCCGAAAGGTCAGCCTCGACGGCAATCCGGCGGCTATCTTTTGACGCTCCTGCAATATCCAGCTTCACTGGCACATCACCGGACATGTATGCACCAAGCTTGATGCCAAGCTTGTCCCGCATCTTTTCTGTCATCGTGGTCTCAACCAAAACCTTGGCCTCACCGCCACTGCGCGCCTTGCGCCAATCCACTTTTGCCGCAACACCATTCAGTTTGGCAGGCCCAGTCACCGCGAGCATGTCCTTGTTGATGTCAATGGCAAATTCGCCTTCCGTCAGGTCAATCGATGGCAGAATGTTTTTCGCCGCAGCAGCCGACAGACTGACCTCCTGGGTGATCGTCACACGGTCCCGCGGCACGTCCTTGATCAGCGGCAATTTCAAACCAACAATCGCCCGCGCCTTGCCCTCAATCCTGGGTAACTTGGAAAGGTCTTCCTTGACCAAATTCAAATCCGGCAAAGAGGCATATTCCAGCAACTCCTGCACCCCGCCTTGAATGTCAAAACGGAATGTACCCGGCACCGCACCAGACAAAAGTTCCGTGGCGTCAAAGCGGCCCTGTGCGAGCCCAAGCGTTTTACCTGACGGCAACGAGACATAACCCTTGTCAATATCAAGACCGAAAGCCCCGTTTTTCAACACGGCGTTGCCGCTTGCCCCCTGCAACACCGGCAGGGCCTTGAAATAGCGGGTCACAACATTTTGCATGTCGAAGGTCAGGCTCACGGCATCGGGTGGCAGCAGTTTGTCCCGCTGGGCCTTGGCCAGAACGTTCGGTGGAAAATTGATCTCGAAAACACCTTCACCGATCTTGCCGGAGACAACATTCTCGTTGATCCAGCCCCGCGTTCGCGGTGCCAAAATCGGCGGCCAGAGTTTTTTCAGAAGTGCTGCATCCACATCGCGCAACCGCCCCGCAGCGCTGATCCCGGGTGACTCGTCACCGCCTGTGATGTTGCCGCGCAGGCGCACACCGGAAGTACCAGCCAGAACCACAAGATCGTCAATGTCAACCTTCTGCTCTTCGACAGCAAAGCTGCCCTTGAATGATACCTTGTCAATGAAGACCGGATCTTTTACCGTTCCCTGCGTGTCAACGCTGACATTGGCGGCCGAGAGATCAACGCCATAGGATGTGACCCGCCCATCAACGGCGCGATTGGGTGAAATCGTGCCGGTCAAATCCGCGCGCGAACCGCCCATGAGCAGAGATGATTCAAGAATTTCAAAAGGCTTGCCGCTTCCCGCCTGCCGGATACGCAAGGTACCCTCATCAATCAGGATGGGTTTCGCCAGATATTCAGGCAAATTCACCTGACCTGCCGAGGCAAAAATCTGTCCATCAAGCTTGGTCACCTGCCCTGACTCTTCGGCCTCAATCTGGAAGTTGCCAGACAAGGGCGTGTTCAACCGGGCAAATTGTGACAACGCATAAACATTGTCCGCCACACTGGCAGGCACCAGATGATCAATGGCCACATTGGCTGTGAAATTCCGCTGCTGCTTGCGATAGGTGATGGAGGCCTCCAGTTTCCATGGTTCACTGCCACTTGCCACATCCGCCTTGGCCGCCAACACAAAACCTGACGCCACACGCCGAAACGCCAAGTCCGCCCGTGGCGCCAGCCATGTTGCGTCATTGGCTTCATCATAGAGCCGCAGATTGCCGCGTGACAGGCGCACCTCTTCGAGTTTCGACAGCGCGCCATTTTCGCCCGCACCATCCAGCAAGGCAAAAATTTTGCTGCCTGACACCAAAGGCGATGGAGTGGCAGCGTTTTCACCACTGACGTCAGATTTGCCATCAGCCGCAGAACTGTCAGGTTCCAGCACAACTTCCTGATTGCTATCGACCGCATCATTGGCGATGCCTAGCTGCATGCTGCCATCGAGATTGCGGCGAATGTTGATCCGGGGTCCGATCAGATCAAGCGACTGGATGCTGACATTGCCGCGTAAAAGACTTGATGGTTCAAGTGCAACACCTGCCTTTGGGGCGCTGGCAATCGTTTGGCCATCCGCATCGGTCAACACCAGATTGCGCACACGCACATTGGGTGTTCCTGTATCAGAATCGAGTTCCAGTTCAGTTTCACCAAGTGAAATCCTGAAGCCGGGAAGCTGCTTGTTGATGGCCTGCTCTATGGCGTCTCCCATGAAGGCCAGCGAGATCGGGCCCTGATGCAGCCGCCAATAAAAAGCCGCCCCGCAGATTATGAGCAACCCCATAACCCACAGCAGGCTGAACACCGCAATTCTCCAAGGTCTGCGCCGCACCTGCTTGATTTGCCTCTATCTCCACGTGAGACTCAATTCGGTCTCTCAACCGACACTCTTAGCCGCCCCCGAAGCGGACTTCCAAGGTCTTAAGGCCACTAAAGCGTGTCGAATCGATGGCGGAATCGTTAACGTTTGTCATGCCACAATTCGACCATGACAAGCCGTCACGAAGCCTTTAGGGTGAGTCTTGTTCGCAGGGGTTCCACGGTCAAAGGTGGCAGGGTAAGAGTTCATGTTATTTGGTCGTAAAAAGAAGTCTGCCCAACCACAGCGCAACGCACCCATGCCTGCGTCGTCCGAACCGTCATTTATTGGACGCAACTGTATATTTGAAGGTCACATTACCTGCGATGGCGAGTTGCACATCGATGGCACCATTCGCGGTACTGTCCAGGCCGGCATGTGTGTGGTCGATGAGGCGGGTGTTGTGCAAGGCACCGTATCCGGCGACGTTGTTCACGTGCGGGGCCGTGTCCTCGGTCCGATTCAGGGCTCAAACGTGTTCATTCACGCAGGCGCGCACGTTGAAGGCGATGTGTTCAACGACACCATAAGCATCGAGAACGGGGCTTATGTCTATGGTTCTATCCGCCACAACACAGCACCCGCACCGCAATCGTCCACGCTGAATGGCATGAATGGACAAACACCGGTGTTGAACCTTCCGCTGGAGCCACCAGGCCCGCTGCGGGTGGTGTCCAACCGCAAGTAATTATCTTTGACGTTTGAATTTCGTCCTTCGCTGTATAAGGGACGCCGTCGCAAATGATCACCAAAGGCACCTCATCCGCCTCGCATTCGCTCGGCACCTTCCCCAGAGAGGAACAGGGGTGACTTCGAGGCTATTGCTTATCGTCCTGAGTCATTTCAAGTTGCCGTTGGAATAATCTTACTCGATATCTTCCACAACGCCATCGTCACCGCCGTACACACGGTGTGCCAGGGACGACTGAATGAAATCGTCGAGATCACCGTCAAGCACAGCACCCGGGTTTGTGCTGGTGTGGCCCGTGCGCAGATCCTTGATCAACTGATAGGGCTGCAATACATAGGACCGGATCTGGTGACCCCAGCCGATATCGGTTTTCTTGGCATTGGCCGCATCGACTTTTTCCTGCTTCTTCTGCAATTCCATTTCATAGAGACGGGCCTTCAGCATTTTCATCGCCGTGGCGCGGTTCTTGTGCTGTGAGCGCTCTGCCTGGCAAGCCACAATGATATTCGTCGGCACATGCGTGATGCGCACGGCGGAGTCAGTGGTGTTGACGTGCTGCCCGCCGGCACCCGAAGCGCGATAGGTGTCGATCTTCAAATCACTTTCCAGCACTTCGACCACAATATTATCGTCGATCACAGGGTAGGCCCATGCCGAACAGAATGAGGTGTGGCGTCGCGCATTTGAATCGTAGGGTGAAATCCGCACGAGACGATGCACGCCACTTTCGGTTTTCAGCTTGCCATAGGCATTGTGGCCCTTGATCTGCAGAGTGCAGGACTTGATGCCCGCTTCTTCACCATCATGGATGTCCAGCACTTCCACTTTGTATTTGCTTTTATTCGCCCAGCGCACATACATGCGCATCAGAATATTGGCCCAATCCTGGCTTTCGGTGCCACCTGCCCCGGCGTTGATCTGCAGGAAACTGTCATTGGCGTCCGCTTCGCCTGATAGCAGCGCGTCAAGTTCCGCCGCTGCCACCTCTCCCTTCACCGCTTCAATGGCATTTTCAGCCTCGCTGACTATTGACGCATCACCTTCAGCTTCGCCCATCTCGATCAATTCCTTGCTGTCGGCGATGGTCTGCTGGATGCGGCGGATGGAGCCGATGCGATTTTCCAGGTCTTGCCGGCGGCGCATCATCTCCTGCGCCTTCTGCGGATCGTTCCACAAGGTTGGATCTTCCGCCTTAGCGTTCAGTTCCGCCAGATCACGGATCGATTGATCCCAGTCAAAGATGCCTCCTGAGCAGGCCCACGGACTGCTCAATATCTTCGACGATTTTAACGATTTCCGCGCGCATGCTGTGTCCGATTGTGATTCAGGTGTCAGCGGCTCAATAGAGGCCGCCACCCGGCTCCGTCAACCCGGCACCGGAGCTGGACGTTTTCGGCGCTGCGGGAACCAACACAAGCCCCTCGCCTTTTTTGGCTCCTGCGCCTGCACTTGCGGTCTGACCAATCAGGCGCGTGTTTTCCGGCGGCTCATCACCCGGTTTGAAAGCTTCCAGAATGGTGCCTTCCTGACCAAAAATTGCACGTTTGCCAGTGGCCGCATTGATGGGGATCAACTCGATGGCCCTTGGCACATGGAAGGGAATGGCCGGCTGGTCTTTCAAGGCAAGCTTCATGAAATCGGCCACAATCGGTGCCGCCAATTCACCGCCCGTACGCTTCTTGCCCATGGGCTTTGGGTTATCATAGCCCACATAAACACCAACCGTCATATTGGGGGTATAACCCACAAACCAGGCATCGCGCTCGTCATTGCTCGTGCCGGTTTTGCCCGCCACGGGCTTTCCCACAACCAGAACCTTCTTGCCCGTGCCGCGCTGCACCACACCTTCCAGCATCGAAGTGATCTGATAGGCAGTGTAGGGGCTCATCACTTGTTCGCGCGTGTCAATGAAATCAGGCTCCACCATGCCATCGACATAATCAGTCGCCTCGCAGGCCGAACAATCGCGCTTGTCGTGGCGGAAAATTGTCTTTCCACGGCGGTCCTGGATGCGGTCAATCAACGTCGCTTCGACTTTTTTACCGCCATTGGCAAACATGCTGTAAGCCGTGGTCATGCGCAGCAACGTGGTTTCAGACGCGCCCAGTGAATTCGCCAAGTGCCGGGGCATCTGGTCATAAATCCCGAGACGTTGCGCCAGATCAGCAATCTTGGTCATGCCCAGATCATCGGCCAGGCGCACGGTCATGGTATTGCGGGATTGTTCAATGCCGCGCCGCAGGGTCGAAGGTCCGGCAAACTTGTCGGTATAGTTTTTCGGGGACCACACCCGTCCATTGGACAGTTTGATGGAAACCGGCGCATCCAGCACGACTGACGATGGCGTATAGCCATTGTCCAAAGCTGCGGCATACACCACTGGCTTGAACGACGATCCCGGCTGGCGCATGGCCTGGGTGGCACGATTGAACTGCGACCCCGAATAGGAAAAGCCGCCAACCATGGCCAACACGCGGCCCGAATGCGGGTCCATGGCCACAAGCGCACCTTCCACGTCGGGAATTTGTACAAGATGCCACTGCTGGGCATTGGCGGAAGGTGCAACGTAGACAATATCACCAATATTCAAAACCTGCGACGCCTTGGCCACCGGTTTGCCTAGCCGTGTGCCGTCCACATAGGCCACGGCCCATGCCATCAACTCCAGCGGAACGGAACCGGTTTCACGCTCGTCACCCATGGTCCCATTTGCCAGGGTTGCCGGCTGTAAACCGATCTGCGCCGTCTTGTCATCGACACCTGTAACAATTGCCAGGCGCCAGGGCGCCACATCATCAGCCACCTTCATGTCGCCCATATATTTGGCCCAGTCACCGCCCTGCAAATCAACATGTTTGACAGCTCCGCGATAGCCACGCTTGCGATCAAACTCAATCAACCCCCGCGCCAAGGATTGTCTGGCGAAAATCTGCAGTTTGGGGTCCAGCGTTGTGCGTACGGAATAGCCACCCTTGCCCAGCGCTTCCTTGCCATACATGGTGACAAGGTCCCGGCGCACTTCTTCGGCAAAGCCTTCCGCCGCAAACAATTTCGCCCCGAACGGACGCGGGCTCACGGCCAAAGGCTTGGCCTGTGCATCCTTCATCTCGGCTTCGGTGATATAGCCATTCTCCTGCATCTGCAGCAGCACCCAGTTGCGGCGTTCGGTGGCGCGTTTGGTGAAGCGAAATGGATGATAATTGTTGGGGCCCTTGGGCAGGGCGGCGAGATAAGCCATCTCATCAATGCTCAACTGATCCAGCGACTTGCCAAAGTAATTCAGCGACGCCGCAGCAATGCCATATGAATTCAACCCAAGAAAAATTTCATTGAGATAGAGTTCGAGAATCTGGTCCTTTGTGAACGCGCTTTCAATGCGCTGCACGATCAGCGCTTCCTTGAGCTTGCGAGTCAGCGTCTGCTCATTGCTCAGCAGAAAGTTCTTCGCAACCTGCTGGGTGATGGTGGACGCACCTACGATCTGTCCATGCTGCCCCATGATCTTGATCTGCACATAGCGCAAACCCGCCGCCGCAATGCCGCGCCAATCCAGTCCGGCATGCTGATAGAAAGTCTTGTCCTCAGCCGCCAGATAGGCCTGGATCAGCTTCTTGGGCACCTGATCAATCGGCACAAACAGACGTCGCTGTTCGGCATATTCAGCCAGAAGCGAACCATCAGACGCATGCATGCGCGTCATCACCGGTGGCTCATAGGCGGCAAGTTGCTTGTAATCCGGCAAATCCTTGGACACATCCCAGATGACGTAAAGAGCGACGCCCGCCAGTCCGAGCACCACCATAAACATGGCGGTAAACAACCATCCCAGAAATTTGAGCATCAGCCCTGCGTGCCTTCCTGATTCCCAGCGTCACTCCGCTGCACCGCCTGTTATCACGAAACAGCACAATTCCAACGGGAATACGGCAAAAAACTAAGCCCGGATTGTGGCTACTCGGCGGCATCCAAGTTTTGAAAACGGCTGGCACGACATAGGCAGATGCATCATTTGTCGGGCAACAGGTCGAAAGGTCCCGTTGAATTCAGATCGACAATGGTGTCCTCAAGCGCCTTCAAGTCGTGATGATCACCATTCGTCATCCAAAAGAATGATCCAGGCCCAAGATCATCCCCGCTCATCACATCGGTCTTGATACCCCATGACACTTTGGCCTTGCCCGACACAACAGTAATGTACTCTGCGTTGGTGTGGCTGTGACTGCCGATCTCAAGGCCGGCAGGAATCTTCAGCCTCAAACCAAGCGGGCCAGGCTTGCCGGGGTCGCCATAAAGCACGGCAACTTGAATGCCATTGGGTTGCTGAGGATCTAGCAATCCCCACGTTACGGCATCGGCAGCAATCGCGCCGTGAGTGGCCTCAGCAGCGTGTACGGGCATCGGAAACAAAGTTAGGAATGCCGCAGGCAGAACAGCTAAACTCCATTGCCGGGACGGGTGACTCAAAAATGAAAGTTCGCGTGCCATGATATTTCCCTTTGCTGGTGACATTGTGCTTGCTCCATTAGCTTGGCAGAGCGGCGGCGGAAATGACTGCCATTCCGGATCTTCTGACCATTCGTCCAAATCGGGGAACTGGTGTTGTGAGTGATCCCCTGTCCGAAGTGCTTCGCTCTGTACGCCTCGTCGGTGGAGTTTTCCTGGATGCCCAGTTCACGGCGCCTTGGAGTGTGATCTCGAAAATAACGTCGGCGCAATGGCAAGCGTACCTTACAATGCCGGGCCAGGTGATCAGCTATCATGTGGTGCTGGAGGGACGCCTGCTGATCGTCATCGATGACCAGCCACCCATTGAGGTTAGCGCCGGCGAGATCGTGATGCTGCCGCGCAACGATACCCACGTCCTGGCCAGCGCACTTGGCATTCCGTCCACCAGTGCCCATTCCTTGTTGAAACCGTCAGCAGCCGGCGGGTTAATGCGGATTGTACATGGCGGCGGCGGCGAAGCGACGCGAGTTATTTGTGGCTTCCTCGGCAGCGAGTTGCACTGCAATCCTTTGATCGACACGCTTCCGAAAGTTTTGAAACTTGATATTCGCGAAGGTGCTTCACGTGATTGGGTGGAGGCTTCCGCGCGGTTCGCGGCGGATGAACTGGTGCGTGGCGGTCTGGCTTCGTCCGGCATCTTGTCTCGTCTCTCTGAACTGCTTCTCGTCGAGGCCGTACGCAATTATGCGTCAGGCCTGAGTGAGAAAGAAACCGGATGGCTGAAAGGTGTCGCAGATTCCCACATTGGACCCACCCTCGCGCTGGTCCACAGCGATATCGCGAAGACCTGGTCAGTCCACGAACTGGCGAAAGCGGTTGGCCTGTCGCGCAGCGCACTGATGCAGCGTTTCACGACACTCATCGGCATGCCGCCGATGCGTTATGTCAAGACCTTGCGCTTGCAGGCGGCGCGATTGCAGCTGCGCGAGACACAAGTGACGATCGCCCAGCTTGCCCATGCAGTGGGCTATGAGTCCGAAGAAGCCTTCAGTCGCGCCTTCAAGCGCGAATACGGATTGCCGCCAGCGCGCTGGAGAGAGAGGCAGGCGGTGCGTTGACAAAGTTGTTGGAAGGGTACGCCGAAACGCATGCGCCGCTACTCGGCGGCATCCAGGGAGGTGAAATGCCGGTTGATGGCTTTCGTGAATGCGGCGGCCATTCTGGCCTGCCAGTCAGCGCTTTTCAGGTTGCGTTCGTCATCACGGCTGGAAAGGTAACCAAGCTCAATCAGCACAGACGGCACATCCGGTGCCTTCAAAACGACAAATCCTGCTGAGCGTAGCGGCTTGCCTGTCATGGTGGTCACACCTTTCAGTTCCTCCAAAGCGGTGCGTGAAAACAGGTTGGCGTGGTTCTTGGACTCGCGCTGCACCAGCTCAATCAGAACATCAGCAACCTCGCCTTCCTCCTGCGCCAGGTCGATGCCGGCAATGATATCGGCCTTGTTTTCCTTGGACGCCAAAGCCGCTGCCTCATCGTCAGAGGCTGTATTGGACAGCGTGTAAAGTGTTGTGCCCCTGGCGGTTTTGCCGCGCACCGTGTCGGCGTGGATGGCAATGAACAGATCAGCCCCGGCCTTGCGGGCAAACGTCACCCGGTCCGTCAGCGACATGAAAGTGTCCTCAGTCCGCGTCATCTGCACGTCAAAGCGGCCCGTCGCTTGCAGAGTCTGCGCCAGGGTCTTTGCGAAGGCAAAAACCACGTCTTTTTCCCGGGTCTTGGACGGGCTTGAAGCGCCGGGGTCTATGCCGCCATGGCCGGGATCAATCACAATCACCCGTTTTCCGTCGCCATGCGGTTTCGCCGGAACATCACCCGGCTTGGCCAGTGGCATCACAACCGGAAGGCTGGCCGTGGTTTCAGGCGACGAGGGTACATTGTCTCGTGCCTGGGCAGCCTGAAAAGCGTCCGGAGTCGTTGCTACCAGATCAATGGCAATGCGCGGCTTTGCCTTGCCTTTCCGGGGCAACAGCTGCGATTGCTTGATCAGAACCGGACCGTCCGTATCAATCACGATCCGCGATTTGCCCTTTTCGAACAGGCCGTAGCGGACCTGTTTGATCAAACCCCTGGATTTGTGCCCGGCACCCGGCGGAAGGTCAAAACGCACATCCGCCATATCGATCACCACCCGGTAGGGATCAGCCACCACCGTCGCCGTGAATCCCGTTTCCTCTGTCAGTTCAACAAACAAGCGCGTGGTCTGGCCCTTGGCGACGATCTCAAGTGCCGTCGTCGTAACAGGCTTGGCCGCAAAAGCCGCCGACCACCCCGCCCACAAGAAAGTCCACGTCACCAGCGCCAGAATGGCGACGGCCGGGTAATAGGAGTTGCGGTGAAAATTGAACATGGGGCCTGAAGGTCCGGAAAAACGACAAAGTCGCAACCTAAAGGCCCATGGTTAACCAGAGCTTTCGCACACCAGTAGAAAGGACCTCATTCGGCCTTCGGCCACCTTCCCCAGAGGGGAAGGAACAGAATGTAAGGTGTCGACGATTTTTCGAGGTCTTTTGGGGGCGGGGGAGGTCCCACAACGAGTCGCTTCTCCTCCGGAGAAGCTGCCCGAAGGGCTGATGAGGTCCTTTCGATGCCATGTGCGATAGCCCTGCCTGAGTGTGTGGGATCAGCAGTGCAAATTATAAAGCCACGATTCCGTCTCGATGTGCCTACCGGGTCACGCGTTTGAAGTTTGCGCCGCATTAACAATCACTGCAGCCTTTTTTGATCACGCCAAATCTGCTAATTTTGCACAATGACCGCACCTGAACTCGACAGAATTGTGCAAGACCCCAAAATCCTTGGCGGCAAAGCCACCATCAAAGGGACGCGCATCAGCGTGGCCTTGATCCTCGACAAATTGGCCTGGGGCGGCACCGTTGAGAGCATTTTGGCGAGCTATCCGCATTTGCAATGCGAAGACATCCAGGCCGCCCTTGCCCATGCGCACAACGCCGTGGACGCCGAAATCCCTCCCGTCGCCGCTGAATGACAGTGAGTGGTTCAGCCATGCGACGATTGGCTGATGAAAACATCGAGTTCGAAGTTGTGTCTCTGTTGAAAGACTTCGGACACGATGTGATGTGGATGGTCACTCAAGCACCGGGCACAGACGATGCGGAAATCCCTGCCTTGGCAAACAGGGAGGCGCGCATATTGGTCACCTACGACATCGAATTCATCTCCGCCATGCGACTCTCCGGTCAAAGCCATGCGGGTGCTGTTTTGGTGCGCGGCGCACACAGTGACTTTTCATGGGTCGCAAAAGCAATCCACGAAGCGCTTGCCGGACGAAAAAACTGGCAGGGCCGGATTGCAGCCATCAAACCAAGCGGCATCCGCTATGTGCCACAGGATTGAGAGTGAAAAAGGGGCTACCATCCACGAGCGTCCGCTTTAATATCGTAAGGAGGGTCTAAGGCCGAGTCGCGCCTCCTTCGGTTAAGCTGCCCGAAGCCGTGATCAGGTCTCTTTCCCGCACCACCCCAAAGTCACCCCACCCCAGGAGGTCAAATATGCGTGGACGTTGCTTGTGCGGAAACATCACCTTCGAGATTGATCCCCCGGTCCAATCCTGCGTCACCTGCCATTGCGAAAGCTGCAGGCGCCAATGCTCCGCCCCCATGACAACCTACATCGGCGTGGCAGACGGCCAGTGGCGATGGACAAGCAACCCCCCCAAGGTCTTCAACTCCTCCCCCGGCGTCGAGCGAAGCTTCTGCGACACCTGCGGCACACCCCTGTCCTTCCGCTCACAAAACATGTCAGGCATCATGCACCTCTACGCCGCAGCCATGGAACACCCGGAAAATTTTCCTCCAACCCTCCACGTCGCCATCGAAGAAAAACTCCCCTGGCTGAAACTGGCAGATGGCCTGCCGACAAGTGTGGGGCCGGATTATACCAAGGCTAAGGTGTAGCTGAGCTGGAGCAAACTAATTTCCAAGCAACCGGTCTCCGGAAAAAACCAGTCAAACGTCAAGGGTTTCTATGGTGATGGCCATTTTACCTTTGGAACGGCGCACTATTTTTTTGTCGAAGGTGACAAAGGCACTGCAATGGCTTGACCGCGCAAGATGCAGGGCATCAGCAAAATCCAGTCCTGCAATCATTGCATCCAGAGCTTGAGCAATCTCTGCTGGCTCCTCAATTGAAACTCCTGCAAGACCTCCAAGCCCGCGCAAAGCCGCTGCGATTTCGGTTGGAGCAAACCCATAGCCCGCCCGCAAGACCCATTCTGTTTCAAGAATGACCGTGGTCCCAATGAAAATGTCACCCGCTTCGATCACGCGCCGCGCAGCCTGTGCCTGCTTCAGATCATCAGCGGTCAGAAAGCGAACCAGAATATTGGTATCAACGGCGCGCACGACGCTTTGCTTCCAGCGCGATAGCTTTTTCCATATCCTCAAGTGACAAGGCAGGACCGCCATGCCGCAGGGAACCAAAAACCGAACTCACGGTCGTTGGCCCAAATAAAGGCACCGCCTTCAACAAAACCCCCTCCGGCGTGGCTTCAACAGTCAGGCGGGTTCCTGCCGGCCAGTCACGCTGGTCACGGATGACCTTGGGCAAAATCACCTGCCCCTTGGTCGAGATAACTGTTGTGATTGGGTCACGCATGGTTTCATGCCCCTGTGGGTAAGATAGAAGTAAGATAAACTAAGTTGGACGAAAAGGCAACGCGCACATCAACCAGCCAATTGCAGCCGCGCTTGCGCAGGTTCGTAAGCAGTCTGCATTCTCATCAAAGTATCAGCACTGATCTTGAAAAGCCGTTCAAAGCGCAGCGCCATCTCTGCGCTCAGGCTGGCATGGCCGTTCAGAACTGTGCTCAGCACTTGCCGCGACACGCCCATGCTGGCTGCCAGATCGGTGATGCTGCGGCCACTTGGTTCAACGATTTCGCTCTTGAGCCAACGTCCCGCGTGGACGGAGATCGAGGGATGCATGTTAAGAGCCATGGTTATCCTCCAGATTCATATTGCGCATTCCGGTCGTCGACGACGTTCCGTCGCCATTGCCAGCGCATCAAGCCTAACACGACGGCAAACGTCAATGGATTGGCCACCAATCCCCGCTTGCATCCCCACCCTTTGCCCCCTAGAAAGGGCAAGTCTCAGGCCAGACTCAAGGGAAACCTTGAACTTGGTCGGAGACGTGACAGTTTCGCAACAAACGGGTGTCCGGTTCGCTTCACTGCATGAAAGCAACCCGTTAACGGCGTGAATAAGGGTTTTCTTGGAAAGCCCCGGCATCGTGAGGGTGGTCGGAACCATCAAGCGGGTCGAGAATAAAGCGTAACAAACCGTCCGGGGCCAGAGTCCGGACACAATCAAGTCAACGCGGGGCAGATGAACCTGAACGCAGACACTTCCAGCACAACAGCACGCCGCCAGATGGCCGCGCCTGCTGCTGGACGCGCGTCGGTGACACTTGCCCCCACAATTGCACGCAAGTCCCCTTCCCTCTCGCACCGCCTTGAACCGGACAACGGTCGCGCGCGGGGTGGGTTCCATGCGGCTTTAAGGATTACACACCATGGGCAACAAAATGCTCATCGACGCCAGCCAACGCGAGGAAACCCGCGTTGTGGTGGCCCGCGGCAACCGCATTGAAGAATTTGATTTCGAAAGCGTCAATCGCAAACCCCTCAAAGGCAACATCTATCTCGCCAAGGTAACCCGGGTCGAACCCTCGTTGCAGGCCGCCTTCGTCGACTATGGCGGCAACCGCCATGGCTTTCTGGCCTTCGCCGAAATCCACCCCGACTATTATCAAATCCCGATTGCAGACCGTCTCGCCCTGTTGAAAGAACAGGAAGAAGACGACGCCGCAGACCGTGATGATGACGACGATCACCATGACGAACCGGCTAACGGCAACGACCAACCCGATGCTTCTGCCGAACACGATGACGACCAGGGGTCAGACGAAGCAGACGCTGCACCCGAAACCATGGCGCTCGACGCTGAAGAACTGCCATCGCTCGCCAGCGTAGACGCAGACTCCAGCGAAAACGAAGTGCCGGCGGAACCTGTACCTTCTGCTGAAGCAGCTGAAATCGTTGCCATCGAAGAAAACCCTGAGGATCGCAAAGTCGAATCCATCGGCGCTGAAGACGCCATGGAAGAAGTGCCGCAACGCCGCCAGCAGCGAAGGCCCCGCCGCCGCGTCTACAAAATCCAGGAGGTTATCAAGCGCCGCCAGATCCTGCTGGTGCAGGTGGTCAAGGAGGAACGCGGCAACAAGGGTGCAGCGCTCACAACCTATCTCTCGCTTGCAGGACGCTATTGCGTGTTGATGCCAAACACCGCCCGTGGTGGCGGCATTTCCCGCAAGATCACCGACGCCGGTGATCGCCGCCGTTTGAAGGAAGTCGCCAAAGAGGTGGAAGTGCCGCAAGGCATGGGCCTTATCGTGCGCACGGCAGGTGCCCAGCGCACCCGGCCCGAAATCAAGCGTGACTTTGATTACCTGATGCGCCTTTGGGAAAGTGTGCGTGATCTCACGCTGCAATCGCAGGCCCCCTGCCTCGTCTACGAGGAAGGCAGCCTGATCAAGCGCTCCATTCGCGATCTTTATACCAAGGACGTCGATGAAGTGATCGTCGAGGGTGATGAAGCCTATCGTGAAGCCAAGGACTTCATGAAAATGCTCATGCCGTCCCACGCCAAGAATGTGAAGCTTTATTCCGAGAACAAGCCGCTGTTTACACGTCACGGCGTGGAAAGTCACCTCGATGCACTGTTTTCGCCAACAGTGACATTGCCCTCCGGCGGTTACATTGTCATCAACCAGACCGAAGCTCTTGTTTCTATCGACATCAACTCCGGCAAGGCGACACGCGAACACAACATCGAAGACACGGCATCCAAAACCAACCTGGAAGCCTGCGATGAAATTGCCCGGCAACTGCGCCTGCGCGATTTGGCAGGCCTCGTGGTCATCGACTTCATCGACATGGAGGAGAACCGCAACAACCGCAACGTCGAACGCC
>CAXTKL010000045.1:9708-21829 GCA_964244825.1 uncultured Aestuariivirga sp. | reverse complement strand
TTTTTCACGTGTTCTTTCATGGCAGCGGGGGATGCCATCCAGGAGATGGCTTCGAAAGCGAGATGGGCGCGGGCGGGTGGAATGTTGGCCGGCACCATGAGCAGAAAACCACCGATGGGCGAGACACTGGTGCCGCCAGGACCAGCGGGATGCGGATGATAGGAGACCTTGCGCTTTACCAAGGAATGAATGTCATACTCAAAACGTGCCGCACGCATGGTCCAGCAATAAATCATGGCGGCGTGGCCCCCCATGAAATAATCAAGCGCCTTGTTCCAGTCGATGGATAGAATGTCCGGTGGCGAATAGGCCAAAAGCGCGTGCATGTATTTCAGCGTGTTGCGACCGGACTCACTCAAAATCCGGGGGCGCATCGCTTCGCCTTTGAGCTTGCTGTAGTCCACATGCAGGCGGGGTGCGGGAATATCAATGACAGGACTGCCGCAGGCACCCATGAAAAACATGAAGGAATGTGAAATGGGCATGCCGCGCGCGGCATTCCATACGGCACCATACATGCCACGTTTCGGGTTGTGGAGAGCCTGGGCGGCGCTCAAGACTTTTTCAAAACTGGTGGGCGTGCCGAGTCGGCGCTCCTCAAACAAATCCTTGCGCAATGACAGGGCTTCAATGGTGCAATAGATCGGTACGCCATATTGCGTGTCGTTCCAATTGCCGGTGGACCAGATGTTCGGGTGGAAATCGAGTGGGTTGATGCCGCTGCTTTTCAGAAAATCGGTCAGTGGCTGTGCCACATTGTTGGCCACACTCTCGCCCAGCCATGGCATGTTCACCGCAATGACATCATACTGGCTTTCGCTGCGCATGGCATTGGCAAACACTTCTTCGCGCAATTTCGGCAGCGCCAGCAAGTTGAAGTTTTTCCGCGCCGAAAGCTTGCTGCGAAAATCCGACCACATGTCGCGCATACTGGCGAAATAATTGTCGTCGTGAAGCAGAAAGCGCAATTCTGGCCCAGCGACGTCGCGCTTGTCCATGATCTCGAGCGGCGGAATGATTTGGCCTGCGAGGTAGGAGCCGCCAAAATAGTAATCCTCGGAATTGCCGCTGCCACTCTTCAGGCCGAAGGTATCAGCCAACAGGCCTTTCACCTTGGCGGCATAGTTGGTGAAACCAATGGCCAGTTTCCGGCTGGGTTCAAGGTAGTGTGATTTTCCCGTGGTGCCGCGTTGGCGCAGCTGAATGTCGCCATCATCAACCAGTTTGTGAATGCGGCGCATGGCGCTGGCAAATGGGATCTCGGCAGCAGAAGCAAGTGACGACATGGTCACGTTCTCGCCACGCAAATGGCTTTTCATCAGATAAAGAATGATGTTCCAGTTGGGATCAGGCTCTGAAGCTTTCAATAACTTGTCATAGGGTGTGCGCATGCGTTCGAGGAAGGTGATGATGCGCAAAAGTTCATATTCAGTCATGCGGCAAGACTAGACAGTTTCTGCGGGGCGGCATAGGCTTTGCGAAAAATACTGGAGGTCACATGGCGACACAGGTTTTGGGCATGCATCACATCGGCATCACGGTGCCTGATATCGAAGAGGGCATTGCCTTCTTCGAAAAAGTCTTCGGCGCAGTCACAGTGTTCCGCACCGGGCCTTTTGATGTTGATGATAAATTCATGCAAGGCAAGCTCGGTGCAGCGCCGTATTCGCGCATCAAGGACCTGGTGTTCCTGCGCTGTGGCAATGGCACCAGTGTTGAACTTTTCGAATATAGCGGCGAAGACGAAAAGGTTAGCCAGAAGCGCTCGTCCGAAGTTGGTGGATCGCATATCTGCTTTGAAGTTGAAGACGTCTTTGCCTCGGCAGAACATCTCAAGGCCATGGGTGTCGAAATGCTGGATGGCCCCAATGTCGTTGCTGCCGGGCCCTTGGAAGGATTCAAATGGGTTTATTTCCGCACGCCCTGGGGACAGATTCTGGAAATTGCGAGTTTCGACAAGCTGGGCTATGAAAACGCCACACCTCACCGCCTTTGGCGCGCCAAAGGCTGACCCCTGGTTGCCTGCAGAAATTTGTCTGCGGGTCTTGATTGGAACTTTGTCGTTATCGACGAGGCTCTGCCATGCTTCTGCTCGACGCACAGCCTCTGTGGTCGCATTGCAAAGGGCCAAAAGTGTAACCTATGTCTCAGGTATGAAGTGTCACCTATGTCCCGAGAATGGACCTTTAGGAGATGGCGCGCCCGAAAGGATTCGAACCTCTGACCCCTAGATTCGTAGTCTAGTGCTCTGATCCAGCTGAGCTACGGGCGCGCAATGTTCGTGGAACGGCGTTTCCTTAGGCGGAAGTTCTGGCAAAGGCAAGCGGCAATGCCAAGCCTGATCAGGCCTGCTTCTTGTGGCGGGCGAGTTCGATGACGCGGTCGGGGATGACGACGCAAAAGCACGTCCCCGCAGCACTGGTTTCACGCACGGAAATCGAGCCGCCATGGGCTTCCGCCAATTCACGGGAAATGGCGAGGCCCAGGCCCGTGCCGCCCGGCTTGGCCGCAGACTGAAAGGCCTCGAACAGCCGGTCACGCACGGCTTCGGGAATGCCCGGGCCATTGTCCGCCACATCGATTTCCGTGACACTGCCCCGCCGCATGGCGCTGATGGCAATGGCCGGGCGGCGCGTCTGGTCCTGTCCCACCTGCTCGAAGGCCTGGGTGGCATTGCGCACGAGATTGGTGAGGATACGGTGCAATTGTTCCCGGTCCGCGTCGATCACCATGGAACGGCTAATACTGTGCGACAGGGCGATACGGTCCTGCACGATGGGTTCAAAGGCCATCAACACATCCTGCGTCACCTCGCTCAAATTCAGACGGCTGCGGTCCGGCGGCAATTCCTTGGCCTGGCCATATTTCAGCGTCTGCGTCAGAAAATGGATGGCACGGTCCAGCGATGTGATCAGGCGTGGCGCAAAGCGTTGCACCTGCGGATCGCGCACTTCACCCAGTGAGTCAGACACCACCTGCGCGGTTGTGAGCATGTTGCGCAAATCATGGCTGACCTTGCTGACGGCAAGACCGAGGGCGGCGAGATGATTCTTTTGTTGCAGCAGAGATTGCAGCTGCGTCTGCATGTCGTGCAATTCACGTTCAGCCGTGCCGATTTCATCGCTGCGTGCCGAAGGCGTGATGATACGGGAGGCATCTTCCGGCTTGTCGCCGAAGGCCGTCATATTGGCGGAGAGCCGCATCATCGGCCGCACCAGCACCTTATTGAGCGCGGCATAAATCATGCCCGCAACAACCACCGACAGGAAGATCGAGAGATAGAGAATGTTGAGGCCATAGCTGCGCATGGCCGTGGTCAAAGGGGCTTCATGCAGCGACACTTCAATCATTTCGCCGGACATATTGGGGGGATAGTCGATGATGTTGATCACCCGGTCCCGCGTACTGAACAAAGCCGCCAATGCGTCACCCAGCGTCAGCCAATGCATGCCGGGGCGCAAGTCGAAGGTGGCTTCGGTCATGTCATCTTCAGTGTTGCGAAGGATCAATTGCTTGGCCCCATTGCGCTTCAGGGACACGGCCATGACACCTGCACCCTTCAGAATTTCCGTGCGCAGGGCATCATCAAGAATGGCATCGGGTGCGGCTTCTGCTGCCAGGGATGCAATTTCCGCCTGGGCGATGCGGGTCTTCATCCACTGGATGCGGAAATTGGCGATGGAGGGCAGGAAAATCAGGACCTCACCCAGCAGCACAAACACCATGGTGAGCAACAGCACCTTGGTGGACAGGCCGCTGAAGCGTCCAACTGGTTTTTCCACTGCTGTGTTCGAGTCAGTCATGCCGTCATCTTAGCCGAAGACTTTCAGAAAGCCGATTACCTTTCGGATCAGCGGTTTGTCCGTGACGCCCGCGTAATAGGTGATGGCGGCGCGTTTTCCGGCCTCGCCAAATGTCGGGTAAGGCAACACCATGCTGGCGATGGCAGAGACCTTGAGTTTTTGGGTGATGGCGAGTGTCCACATGGCGATCAAGTCCCCCGCATTTGGCCCGACAATGGAACAGCCGAGGATGCGGCCGTTTTTGGCCGTAACCAGTTTCACCAGACCCTTGGCTTTTCCCTCTGCGATGGCGCGATCATTTTCATGGAACTGCCAGCGCAGCACACGAATGCCGTCGCCGTGTTGCTTGCGCGCATCGGCTTCTGTCAGGCCGGCATGGGCCAGTTCAGGGTCCGTGTAGGTCACCCATGGGATAATATCGGTGCGGTTTTTGACAGGTAAACGAAACAGGGCGTTGCGGATGATTAGGCCCGCGTGATAGCCCGCCACGTGGGTGAATTGCAGGCCGCCCGCCACGTCACCAGCGGCATAGACACGGCGGTTTGAGACGCTGCGCAAACCTGAATCAACAGTGATGCCACGTTTGGTAAACGCAACACCAGCCCTTTCAAGGTCGAGGCCATCGACATTGGCTGTACGGCCGGCGGCGACCAGCAAGTGTGATCCCTCGATCATCTCATTGTCAGCGGCGATGATGCGAATGCCCGTCTTGGATTTTTCGATACGCTCAATCTTGATGCCGCCGCGAATGATGATGCCTTCCGCCACGAGTGAATCGAGAACAACCTGCGCAAGTTCCGGGTCGTCCTTTGCCAAAGGTTGAAACGCTTCCAGCACCGTCACCTGAGCGCCCAGCCTGCGATGGGCCAGGGCCATCTCCATGCCGATGGGACCGCCGCCAATGACGATCAGATGTTTCGGCAGGATGCGGTTTTTGAAAATGCTTTCATTGGTGAAGAAGGGCACATCACTGATGCCGGGAATGGGGGGCACACCTGCACGGGAGCCCGTGGCAATGACAATGCGGCGGGCACTGTAGGTGGTGCCGTTCGCTTCGAGCGTGTTCGCACCCGTGAAACGCACGGCAGCGCGCACCACTGTGACACCCAGACCTTCGAAACGTTCCTGACTGTCCAAGGGCGCAATGGTGCTGATGACACTTTCCACATGGGCCATCGCGCTGGCAAAATCGACATCTGGATCATCAGCAGCAACACCGAATTGCGCTGACGACCGATGCGCCTGCGCCGCCTTCGCCGCCGCCAGCAAAGCCTTCGATGGCACGCAACCCGTATTCAGGCAATCCCCGCCCATTTCACCTTTTTCAAATAGTACCACCTTCTCGCCAAATTGCGCAGCCGCAGCCGCAACGGAAAGACCGGCAGAACCGGCACCAATGACGGCAATATCAAACTGCATTGCGGGCTTTCCACTTTTTCAGGGCGACGGGGATCAATGCCACACAGCCCAGGGCCGCGAATGCCAGCAATAATTGTGGCGTAATCAGCGAAGAAACAGAAAGCTCAAACGGACATTCAGTCACGCCTTTTTCCGCCACACATTGGGCATGGGCAGCCTGTTGCGCTGTGATGATGGAATCAAGACCTGCGCCCACAAAGGCAAAGGCAAAGGTGCCGGGAATGATGCCGAGAAAAGTTGTAATCACATAGGTGCGCAATTTCACGTTTGCCAAGGCGGGTGCAATATTGACGAGCCAGAACGGAAAGGCGGGAACCAGACGCAGGAACAGCAGATAGTTGAACGCATCATCGGCAAAGCCGGCACTGATCTTGTTCAGAAACGGACCCGCCTTCTTTGCCAACACATCGCCGAATGAACTTTTGGCGATCTGGAACACGATGGTGGCACCGATGGTGGCGGCGATGATGGCGGCCATGCCCCCCACATACCAGCCGAACAGCAGCCCCGCGAGAATGGTGAGAATGGAGGCACCCGGAAAGGAAACGGCCACTGCAATGGTATAGACAGTAACGAACACCAAAAGCGAAACTAGAAGATGCGACGACGTGTATTGCGCCAGTTCCGCACGATGTTCAGCAATCGACGCCAGCGTGAAATAATGCTGCAATCCCGCCGCATACCCAAGCCCGAGCAATACCAGCAAAACCAGCGGCCCCGCCAACCTGCGCCACAGGGGCGTCGCTTGTGTGTCTGTCATAGTCAAAGTTCCAGCCATCATTGCGTCCTCATGGGAGCCAGCTATACGATGGAAATTGTGAACAAACAGGGCTTCACGTGCGTTCTCACCACGTCGTGAAAACTGTGCGCTTTTGCGTGATGCTGTGATCTGTACCAGTTACCAGATCTGCTGCCAGTTCGCACGGTCATCACAACGTCCCGCCGTCGCATCTTGCTACAGACGTCGAAATGCGCAAATCTCTGCTTTGACATTGAGGTCTCTTGGGGGGAACCGACCAAAGGTCACTCGCAGCCCCAAATGAGAGTATTTGCCATGAGCAATCCAACTCCCAAGCCCGCTATAAACTCACCCGGAGCCGCCATGGAGGGAGGGGGATTCTATAATCGCAACTCCGCCATGCAGGCGGGCGGTATAGCCGGACTTCTGCCGATGCTCGAAAAAGCTGCGCGCAGCATTGCGATAGGCGACGAACCTATTGTGATCGCTGACTACGGTGCCTCGCAGGGTCGTAACTCTATGGGACCGATGCGGATTGCGATTGAAGAGATCAGGGCGCGAACAGGTGCTGAGCGTGTGGTGGAGGTGATCCATACCGACCTGCCGTCCAATGACTTTACGGCATTGTTTATGGCTCTGGAATCTGATCCCCTCAGCTACCTTTCTGCCCAACACAATGTGTTTTCATCGGCCATCGGCCGATCCTACTTTCAACCCATTCTTGCGCCCCAATCCGTACATCTCGGTTGGAACACCTGGACACTGCACTGGCTGGATGGCGAGCCGATCCAGGCGCGTGATCATATCATAGCGGGGGAATCAAAAGACCAGCAGGTTCTGGCAGAACTCAAACAAAGATTGGCAATGAACTGGCGGCGCTTTCTCGAATGCCGTGCAACTGAACTGCGGCCCGGCGGGAAGTTGATCACCGGTTTTGTTGGAAGAAAGCGTGATCTCCACGGGTGGGAGTGGCTGCTCGGAGAATTCTGGGAGGCGATTCTGGATCTCGGCAAGGAAGGCGTCCTGTCAGCTGAAGAGCAGGTGCGCCTGACGCTTCCAGTAGGGCCGCGTCAAATCGAAGACGTGCGTGAACCCTTCGAAGGCAGTGAGAGTTATGCCGGGCTGACGCTGGAACACAGCAGCCTTGTTGATGTGCCCGATCCGTTTTGGAAGGCCTATGAAGCATCGGGAGATGCGGCCGCCCTCGGTCGTAGTCATGCCGATACGACACGAGCCTGGTCGGGACCAACCTTAGCGCACTGCCTGGGGGACCGTCCAGACAAGGCCGCTGTGCTCGACAAGGTGTATAATCGGCTCGCAGAGCGGCTTGCCGTCGCGCCGCGACTGCACCAAACCTTCCTGGCTGTTGCGGTTCTGGCCAAGGCGTGGTGAATCCCCCACCAGCTTTGTTGACTTTCCCCACCACTTTGGCCATAAGCCCGCTACATTCAAGGTCATATCCAGTCTTCGTGGGTCGGGCAAGGGTTGGGCTTGCGTCTGATCCGATAACAAACATGTTTGTTATCAACGGTTTATACGAAGGCCTTTCGACATACCCTTTCGACATACGGAGTCTCACGTGAAGCGCACCTATCAACCCTCCAAGCTCGTCCGCAAGCGCCGTCATGGCTTTCGCGCCCGCATGGCAACTGTTGGCGGTCGTAACGTCATCCGCCGCCGCCGCGCCGCTGGCCGCAAGCGCCTGAGCGCATAACACACCCGGCTGCCATGGATCGGCTCTTGCGGCGGCGTGATTTTCTCGCGGCAGCCAAAGCGCCTGCCGTGTCCATGCCCAGTGTGGTGATCCAGTCCCGCAAGCGCGATGATGACGCGCCGGCACGCGTCGGTTTTACCTGCACCAAGAAGCTGGGCAATGCGGTGATGCGCAACCGCATCCGCCGCCGTCTGAAGGAAGCCGCACGGCTGGCGATGCCGGAGATTGTGCTTACCGCCCATGATTATGTGCTGATCGGGCGCCATGGCGCTGAAACGCGGGACTTTGAACTGTTGCGCAAAGACATTATATCAGCCCTCACCAAACTCCATGCCGGGCAAGGCAAAACCTTTGACAGGTCAAAGCGCCCGCGCCCTAACAAGGACAAGCAACCGTGATGAACCAGTCGCCTTTCGGCCAGCAGAACAAGGGGCCGGACAGCAAGAATTTCCTGCTCGCCATGGTGCTGTCCATGGCCATCATCTTCGGTTGGCAATTCATTTATGGCACCCCGAGTTTTCTGAAGCCTGCGGCAGTTCCACAGACAACAACGCAAGTCGATGGCGCTGCGGTACCTGCAACAGCGGCGGCCAGCACCATGCTGGACCGGGCAGCGGTCATCGCTGAAACGCCCCGTGCCCCCATTGAAACCGCCCAGCTTTCCGGCAGCATCAATCTCATGGGTGCACAGATTGACGATCTGCATTTGAAAAACTACCACGAAACGGCTGACACGAAGAGCCCGATCATCACCTTCCTGTCGCCGAACAATACGCAGAATGGTTATTTTGCTGAGCAGGGCTTTGTGTCTGCTCCAGGACAGACGGTGAAATTGCCAGACTCAAAGACCGTGTGGACGGTCCCTGCGGGTGCCAAGCTGACCGAAGCCACGCCGTTGCTATTGTCCTGGGACAATGGTGCAGGCCTTGTGTTCCGCCGCGAAATCGCCGTGTCCGATGACTTTCTGATCACCGTGCGCCAGACCGTGGATAACAAAACCGCAAGCCCCATCACCCTTCTGCCCTATGCCCGCGTCCAGCGCCAGGGCACACCCGTCATCGGCGGCTATTACAGCTTCTTCGAGGGCATGCTGGGCGTGCAGAACGACAAGCTGGTGGAAATTCATTATGCAACAGTCGCCAAAGAGGGCGGCAAGGTTGAAACACCCACGCGCGGCGGCTGGCTTGGCTTCACCGACAAATATTGGGCCACCTCCATGATCCCCGAACAGGCCCGGGACATCAAGGTCACCTACCAGCACCTGAAACAAGGTGAGCGTGACGCCTATCAGACCGATTATGTGGCGGTGGAACCGCTGGTCATTCAGCCGGGTGCAACCGGCGTCTATGAAGACCACCTGTTTGCCGGGGCGAAGATCGTCAACACCATCAACAGCATTGGTGCGAAATACAAGATCGGCAAGTTTGAGTATATGATCGACTGGGGTTGGTATTATTTCCTGACCCAGCCCATGTTCAAGCTGATGGAATGGGCCAAGGGCCTGCTCGGCAATTTCGGCCTTGCTACCCTGCTTGTGACAGTGCTGGTGAAACTGGCGGTGTTCCCGCTCGCCAACAAGTCCTATGCCTCGATGAGCAAAATGAAAAAGCTCCAGCCTGAGATGGAGCGCATCAAGGCTGAATTCCCCGATGATAAGGTGAAGCAGCAACAGGCAGTGATGGAAATGTACAAGAAGGAAAAGGTGTCGCCCGTGTCGGGATGCCTCCCGGTGTTTGTGCAGATTCCGATTTTCTTTGCCGTCTACAAGGTCATCCTCACCTCGATCGAACTGCGTCATGCGCCATTTTATGGCTGGATTCATGACCTCTCTGCCCCGGACCCCACAAGCCTGTTCAACCTCTTTGGCCTCATTCCATGGTCCCCCCCACATATCCTGATGCTGGGTGCCTGGCCGATCATGATGGGCATCACCATGTGGGTGCAGATGCGCCTGAACCCGGCCCCCGCCGATCCCATTCAGGCCTCGATGTTCAACTGGATGCCGCTGATCTTTACCTTCATGCTGTCGTCCATGCCCGTGGGCCTGGTGATCTATTGGACCTGGAGCAACTTCCTCTCCATCATCCAGCAGAGCTTCATCATGAAGCGCAATGGCACGGAGCTTGATCTCTTCGGCAACATCCGCAACAGCATTCCCTTCCTGCGGAAAAAAACGGCGGCATGAGTGTTCGCAGCTTTAACGAACTGGAACTGAAAGCGGGGCGGCAGTTGTTTTCCGCCCCGAGTTCTTTCAGGCTCGGTGTGGCCAAGCTTGAACAATTGCCCCCCGTGCGCGGTGTCGAGATTGCCATTGCCGGACGTTCCAACGTGGGCAAGTCATCGCTGATCAATGCACTGACGGGCGTCAAAGGTCTGGCCCGCGCCTCCAACACGCCCGGCCGCACGCGCGAACTCAACTTTTTCGACATTGCTGGCCGTATGACCATGGTGGACATGCCGGGCTATGGTTACGCCAAGGCACCCAAGACGGAAGTCAAAGCCTGGCAAGACGTGTTGCGCGGCTACCTGCGCGGCCGCCCGGGCCTGACCCGCGCCTTCGTGCTGATCGACTCGCGCCATGGTGTAAAGCCGGAAGACCTGGAGATGTTTGACATGCTGGATGAAGCCGCCGTGGCCTACCAGATCGTGCTCACCAAAACCGACAAGATCAAGCCAGCTGAATTGACAGCGGTCATCGATGCGACAGCCAGGATCGTCGCCACCCGCGCCGCTGCCTTCCCACTGCTCCACGCCACGTCGTCCGACAAGGACTGGGGCATGGCTGAGCTGCGGGCCGAGATTGCGGGATTGTTGGTCTAACCACTTTTCATCCCGCGAATTTGCCCTATAAGGCCGAACCGGATTCAGAGGATTGCCGCCGATGGTTGAAATTCCCGTCAATGAAACTGCCCGCATCCTGTCGGAGGCCTTGCCGTTTTTGCAGCGCTATGATGACCAGATCATTGTCGTCAAGTTTGGTGGCCATGCCATGGTGGACCAGAAACTCGCCAGCCAGTTTGCCCGCGACATGGTGATGCTGAAGGTCTGCGGCCTCAACCCCATCGTGGTGCACGGCGGCGGACCGCAGATCAACAGGATGCTGGACAAGCTCGCGGTGAAAGCGGAATTCCGTGACGGCCTGCGCGTCACCGACAACGCCACCATGGAAGTGGTGGAAATGGTGCTGGCGGGGTCCATCAACAAGGCCATCGTCGCCTCGATACAACAGGCCGGCGGCCGCGCCGTCGGCATTTCCGGCAAGGACGGTAATCTGCTGATTGCCGAGCGTTACACCAAGAAGAAAACCGATCCAGCGACGGGGGTCGAAACCACAATCGACTTCGGCCAAGTCGGTGAGCCCGCTCGCATCAATACGGAAATCCTGCACACCATCATGAAGTCGGATGCCATTCCCGTGGTGGCCCCCATCGGCATTGGCTATGATGGCGAGACCTACAATGTAAACGCCGACACGGCGGCAGGTGCCATTGCCTCGGCCACGGGGGCCAAGAGACTCTTGTTGCTCACCGACGTTGCAGGCGTTCTCGACAAGAACAAGCAATTGATCAGTGAACTGAAGATCGGTGATGTGCAGCAATTGATTGATGAAGGCACCATCACGGCCGGCATGATTCCGAAAATCGAGAGTGCCGTAGCCGTGGTCTGGTCCGGCGTTGAGGGCGTCATCATTCTTGATGGCCGTGTGCCGCATTCGGTGTTACTCGAATTGCTCACACCGCACGGTGTTGGCACACGCATTTCAAGGGCAGGCGTATGACCCCAAGCTTTGCCCATGTGGATACCTGGATCTTCGATCTCGACAACACGCTTTACCCCGCGTCCTGCCGCCTGTTCGACCAGATTGATGTCAAGATGGGCGAGTTCGTGTCCCGTGCGCTGGGAGTGACCTATGCCGAAGCCAAGCTGCGGCAGAAGGAACTTTACTACAGGCATGGCACCACACTGCGCGGTTTGATGCAGGAACATGATCTCAATCCTGAAGGCTTTCTCGACTATGTGCACGGCATTGATTATTCGCCCGTGAAAGCAGACGCGCATCTGGCCAGGGCTATCCAGGCCTTGCCGGGCCGCAAGCTTGTATACACCAACGGCACCGTGGCCCACGCCACCAATGTCATGAACAATCTCGGTATCACTGCATTGTTTGATGGCATCTTCGACATCATCCACGCCGACTATATTCCAAAGCCCGCCCGCGCACCCTATGACGTGTTCCTGAAACATCACGCGGTTGATGCCACCCGCGCCGCATTTTTCGAAGACATCGCCCACAATCTCGAAGTGCCCCACGCCATGGGCATGGTGACAGTGCTGGTCACGTCGGATGACAATCATGACGCCCGACATTTGAATGCGGGTGATGAGGCGTATATTCATCACACGACGAATGATCTTGCGGCGTTTCTGACTGAGCTGCCAGCTTGA
>CAXTKL010000045.1:0-9608 GCA_964244825.1 uncultured Aestuariivirga sp. | reverse complement strand
TATTCATCACACGACGAATGATCTTGCGGCGTTTCTGACTGAGCTGCCAGCTTGATAAGCGCTTGCTTTGACCGTCATCCCGGCCTTCGCCGGGATGACGAGAATTTTGAATATGAAATGCTGATCGGAGACAAAATGAAAAACGCCCAAACCATTATCGAAGCCGCCTGGGAAGACCGCGCCAATGTCTCGCTCAAAACCAAAGGCAACATTCGGAAAGCTGTAGACTTCGCCCTCGAACAACTGGACTCTGGCAAAGCGCGCGTGGCCGAAAAACAGGGGGCCGATTGGCATGTGAATCAGTGGCTGAAGAAAGCCGTGCTGCTCTCCTTCCGCCTCAACGACATGGAACTGATCAAGGGCGGCCCCGGCACATCGAAATGGTGGGACAAAGTGCCGTCGAAATTCGAAGGCTGGACCGCGAAGAAATTCAGAGACAGCGGCTTCCGCGCCGTGCCCAATTGCATCGTCAGAAAATCAGCCTACATCGCACCCGGTGCCATTCTCATGCCGTCCTTCGTCAACCTCGGCGCCTATGTTGATACGGGCACCATGGTCGACACCTGGGTCACTGTCGGCTCATGCGCGCAGATTGGCAAGAACGTTCATCTCTCCGGTGGTGTTGGCATTGGTGGCGTGCTCGAACCCATGCAGGCAGGTCCCACCATCATCGAAGACAATTGCTTCATCGGTGCCCGCTCGGAGGTCGTGGAAGGTGTCGTGGTCGGCGAAGGTTCGGTGATCTCCATGGGCGTCTTCATCGGCCAGTCCACCAAGATCATCGACCGCACCACCGGCGAAGTCCACATTGGCAAGGTGCCACCCTATTCCGTGGTGGTCTCGGGGTCGCTGCCGCAGAAGCCGTTTGCCGATGGTTCGCCATCTCCATCGCTCTATTGCGCCGTGATTGTGAAACGGGTGGATGAAAAAACCCGCAGCAAAACAAGTATCAATGACCTGTTGCGCGATTGATCGTGAAGAATCTGCTTTGGTATCTGACATTTGAAGGCCGGTGCAACAGGCTCTGGTTCTGGTTGAGCCAACTGGCGGTCTGGCCGATGCTCTTTGCGCTTGTCGTTGTTGTATCAATATTGTTTGGCCGCATGCCGAACGCGGCAGGACTGGCAGAATATGATGAGATCAATAACGCTGGCAAAGTCGCCATGGCCATCTGTGTGCTGTTATTGATCTGGTTTCAGACCTGCATGGAAGTGAAACGCTGGCATGACCGTGACAAGTCTGGTTGGTGGGTTTGGATCGCGCTGATACCTGTGATCGGCAGCTTCTGGGTTTTAATCGAATGTGGCTTTCGGCGTGGCACAGAAGGCCCCAATCGCTTCGGTGCGCAGCCCTGACATCCCATTGTAATGAGCTGTTGCGTGATTGATTTCATGCGCTAAATTGCTGTGGGGGCGATTTGGAGCGGAGAGAAACTATGAATATGCAACTTTTCACAAGTCTTGAGGGGCGCATTCCCCGCAAGAATTTCTGGTTAGGTCTGCTGATCCTGATGGTCATCACCTGGATCCTGGAGTTCATCCTGTTTGCGGTGTTCGGCGTCGGAATGAGTGGAATGGACCCCAACGCGACACCAGAGCAGACCGCAGCTGCGGCATCGGCGATGATGGGCAAGATGGCAATACCGCTTGTCATTCTCACGCTATTGATCCTGTGGCCTTCGATTTGTCTTTATGCGAAGCGTTGGCATGACCGCAACAAGTCGGGCTGGTGGTCGCTGATCATGTTCGTGCCCATCATCGGTGGCATCTGGATGTTGGTGGAACTCGGCTTCCTGCGCGGCACCGAAGGTGCAAACAATTATGGTCCTGATCCGATCACCGATTGAGACGGTTGATTGAGGCAAAATGCCCGGTCATCTGGCCGGGCATTTTTGTTTGGTGTAGAGGTGAAGAATGAAGCCCGCCACATATGATCCCGTCACGCTATTGCAGCAACTCGTCCGCTGCCCCTCGGTCACGCCCCATGAGGCAGGCGCACTGACCGCCGTACAAGGCTGGCTCGAGGCCGCAGGCTTCAGGTCTCACCGTCTCGTCTTCTCGGATAAAAACACGCCTGACATCGACAATCTCTTCGCCCGCGTTGGAACCTCGGGTCCGCATTTCTGCTTTGCCGGCCACACCGATGTTGTGCCCCAGGGCGATGAATCCATCTGGACGCACCCGCCCTTCGCCGCTGACATCAAGAATGGCTACATCTATGGCCGCGGTGCCACCGACATGAAAGGCTCCGTCGCGGCCTTCGCCGCAGCGGCCTGTGATTTCGTGCGGGATAATCCGCACTTCAAAGGTTCAATCTCCTTCCTGATCACCAACGACGAAGAAGGCCCCGCCATCAACGGCACGGTCAAGGTGCTGCAATGGATGAAAGACAATGGCCATATCCCCGACCATTGCCTCGTCGGTGAACCCTCCTGTGTGGATGCATTGGGTGACACCATCAAGATCGGCCGCCGTGGTTCGCTCTCCTTCATCGTCACAGTCGAAGGCAAGCAGGGTCACGTCGCTTATCCCCACAAGGCCGACAATCCCATTCCAAAACTGACACGACTCGTGGAACGTTTGTCGGAAAAACCACTCGACAAGGGCAATAACGCCTTCGATCCCTCATCGCTGGTGTTTACGTCCTTCGATGTTGGCAATCCCGCAGGCAATGTGATTCCTTCCAAGGCCACACTCAAATTCAACATCCGCTATTCCACCGAACAGACCTATGATACCTTGAAAGCCCTCGTGAACGGTCACATCGAAAAACTCTATGCGGAAATGGGCGGTGTCTGGAATGTGGCCTTCACCGAAGGTGCAGAAGCCTTCATCACCGAACCCGGTGCCTTCGTTGGCCTGGTGCAGGACGCCATAACAGCTGAAACCGGCCTCACACCCAAACGTTCCACCTCAGGCGGTACCTCAGACGCCCGCTTCATCAAGGACTATTGCCCCGTCCTCGAATTCGGCCCGACCAACGCGACGATCCATCAGGCAGATGAACGGATTTCGGTGCAAGAGTTGAAAGCCACAACACGTATTTATCGGCGGATTCTGGATAGCTATTTTGGGGTTTGAGCAAGAACGAAAGGACCTCATCCGTCACTTCTTAACCCGTACTCCGCCCCCGAAACCTTTGAAACGCGATTCCCAGCAACAGTGTCATGAACCACATGAACGGAATATAGACCAGCATCATGGCCACGCTGGCGGGCAGCATGCGGTCCATCAGGTCGGCCATGATGGGAAACAACACTGCCGGATTGTCGGCACTGCCGGGCTGCGGCATCTTGTTGACCATCTCGGCAATGGCAGGCCATGCAAAAATTACGAGCACCACGAACATCGGCACATAGGCCACCAGTGTTGCCACGATCATGCGCAAGGGCAGCCCCCAGCTTTCACCCTTGGCAAGCGGCCACATGTCCTTGAAAAAATCCGGGGAACTGCCCAGCGCCACACCCGGCAACCCCACCATGAAGCGGAACATGAACCAGTAGAGACTCGCCAGCAGGGCGAAGATGCCGATAACGCCAAGCACACCAGCCAGGGCACCCACAACCGCACTGCCACCAAAAATGGCACCGAAAATCAGTCCCACAATCACCGCCAGAATGCCAAAACCGAACACACAGGCGATGTAGGCAAGCATGGTCAGCATGGCGATGCCGATACCGTAAACCAGTGTCATCAAACCCGCCACAACGCCCGCCTTGTCGGTCATCAGCCAGTCTGCCACGCCGGTTTTGTGGAAGCGGATGATCTGCGCAAACAACAGTCCCAGCAGGCTGAACGCCACCAGACTGCCCAGCAGGGACACACCCATGCTGCGCGTATAGGCACCTATAAACTCCGGGCTGCCCGCAGCACCGCCCATGGCACGATACATCGCACTGGCACTCTTGATCTGGATGATGCTGACAATCAGATAAGCCAGAAACGGAATGATGCTCATCTTTAGCAAGCTCTTCCAGTGTGCTGCGATAAAGCCCAGGGCTTCACGGCTGGCACCGGGCAATACTTTGTCGGTCATGAAAACCTCGCGTGATTCTGAACCTGATGGGGGAGTGTACCGGAATCTAGTGCAAAGACCGCGCGCTGTCAAGCACTATTTTCCTTAGATAGGACAAAGAAAAACACCTGCCTTGCGCGCGAGGGGGCGGGACGCGCAGGGCAGGTGTATGCAGCGGGAAGCACGAAAGCCTTACAGCATCGTCACTTCTGCACCGATCTTGACCAGGGTATAAAGCTCCGTCACGTCGGCATTCAGCATACGGATGCAGCCTGAGGACGCAGCCTTGCCGATGGAGGATGGCGTGTTGGTGCCGTGGATGCGGTAAATCGAGGAACCGAGATACATGGCGCGGGCACCCAGTGGGTTCTTCGGGCCACCTGCCATATAGGCCGGCAGTTCAGGATGGCGAACGCGCATTTCTGTCGGCGGGCGCCATTCTGGCCACTGGGTCTTGGACGATACCTTGTGGGTACCCTTCCATTCAAAGCCCTGCTTTGCTGTGGCAACGCGATATTTCACAGCCTTGCCGAAACCCAGCACATAGAACAACTCGTTGGTCTTGGGATTGATGATGATGGAACCCTTGGCCTTAGTGGACTTGAACGCCACAATCTTGCCGCGCTTCACGGCAGGGAAGGTGGCCGAAGCATCAACATCGGCGTTCTGCGATACGGCGGCTGGGGTGATCACGATCGGATCATCACCATACAGGCTGTCTTCAGCAAAAGAAGCGGTGGACAGGAAACCGATTGTCAGTGCGGCGGCGGCGGCGATTTTGAAGAGTGTGTTCATGGTTGCGTTCCCTCTTGAATGCGTTTGATGTTGCCTTTCTAGGGGAGGCGGGCTGAACCAATCCTGATTGTGGCATTTATCTGGCGTTCAGATTCGAGAGCTCTGTTGCGGGAGGGCAGCCATTTCGGGCATAAGGGGGTCGAAATCGCAGGAATCCCATGGAAATCAAGACCATCACGACCTTCCCCCGCACGGTGAAGGAGATCGAAAACCTCTTTATTACCCTGAAGGACGGGACAAAACTGGCCGCCCGCATGTGGTTACCGGCTGATGCGGTGAAGAAAAAAGTTCCGGCCCTGCTGGAATATTTGCCCTACCGGAAGCGCGATGGCACCACCACCCGCGACGCCCTGACCCACCCTTACATGGCCGGCCACGGCTATGCCTGCATTCGCGTCGACATGCGCGGAAACGGCGATTCCAACGGTGTGATGCGCGATGAGTACACCCAACAGGAACTCGATGATGGCCTCGAAGTCATCGACTGGCTGTCAAAACAGAAATGGTGCGACGGCAAGGTCGGCATGTTCGGCATTTCCTGGGGCGGCTTCAATGCCTTGCAGATTGCAGCCCTGCGCCCGCCAGCCCTGAAAGCCATCGTCACGATTTGCTCCACCGATGACCGCTATGAGGATGACATCCACTACAAGGGCGGCACACTTCTCAACGAAAACCTGGGCTGGGCCGCCACCATGCTGGCCTATTCCTCCAGGCCGCCAGACCCCAAGATTGTCGGCACGAAGTGGAAAAAGATGTGGCTCAACCGCTTGGAAACTGAGCCTTTTCTGCTCATCGACTGGTTGAAACACCCCCACCGTGACGGCTATTGGAAGCACGGCTCGGTCTGTGAAGACTATCTCAAAATCCAGGTGCCGGTTCTGGCCGTGGGCGGCTGGAACGACGCCTATTCCAACGCCATTCCCCGCCTGATGAAGGGTCTCCGGGTGCCCCGCAAGGCCATCATCGGCCCCTGGGCCCATAAATACCCGCATTTTGCCGTACCCAACCCGAATATTGGTTTCCTGCAGGAAATGCTGCGCTGGTGGGATTTTCATATCAAGGGCATCAACACCGGCGTGGCTGACGATCCAGACTACCGCGTCTATATCATGGACGCCTACAAGCCCGGTGTTTTCCCGAATGAAATCAAGGGCCGCTGGGTGGCGGAAAGCTATTGGGGCTTTGGCAACATCGAAACCAAGACCTGGTCGCTCTCGGCCAAAGGCATTTCTGCCTCCGCCGGAAAAGAAGAACCCTTCACCCTCACCTCGGCCCAGAACATTGGCTTTGATGGCGGCGAATATTGCATCATCTGGCTGGGTGAAGACTTCCCCGGCAACCAGTTCCGCGACGATGAAGGCTCTATGACCTTCGACAGCCCGCCATTGATGGACGACATGGAGGTGGTGGGCCAGCCCGTTGTCGAGCTGTCCTTCAGCGTCGACAAACCCGTTGCCCATATCGCCCTGCGCCTGAACGATGTGTGGCCCACGGGCGAGGTGTCCCGCATCACCTATCATCTGCAAAACCTCTGCATGCGCGAGTCCCGTGAATATCCAACGCCGCTTGAACCCGGCAAACGCTACAAGATGAAAATCAAGCTGGATGACATTGCCTGGAACGTGCCAAAGGGCCACCGCCTGCGGGTCTCAATATCGACCAGCTACTTTCCCATGATGTGGCCCGCCCCGGAGCCCGTGAAGCTCACCGTCTATGCCGGGGTCTCCACCATTGCTGTTCCGGTCCGCAAAAAGAATCTGACCGGGAAACCGGTGGCCTTCGCCGATCCGGAGGCAGCCACACCTGTGGCCATGAAGCAGCTGAAAAAGCCCAGCCACAGCCGGGAAACCTCATTCGATTCAAAAACCGGCATCACCCGGCTGTCGATCGTCGATGATTTCGGCACCCAGGAACTGAAACCCCATGGCCTCACCGTTTCCAGCATCGGGCGGGAAAATTACGCAATCGACACCAGCGACCCTTTGTCCGCCCGCATGGAAACCCACTGGACGGAAATCCAAAAGCGCGGCACATGGAATGCCCGCACCGAAACCTATGGCCGCCTCACAGCCACCAAGACTCATTGGCTGGTCTGGGGCAAGATCGAGGCCTTCGAAGGCAAGAAACGCGTGTTTGTGAAAGAGTTCAATGAACAGATCGAACGCCGCCTCCAGTAATCCATTTGTGACAATTGCACGTAATTCACAATACACGTCGGGAGAACGTTACCTTGGTTGCGGCATTGGCTCAGTCGGGCATTTACATGAGGCCAAACGGCATGTCGGCTGAGAGCGAACTCTTGACCCGGATTGCCGCGAGCCGGGACAGGGCTGCGTTCGCCCAGCTCTTTGACCAATATGCACCACGTGTCAAAAGCTTCATGATGCGAAAAGGCGCCAACGCCGAACAAGCCGAAGACCTGGTTCAGGAGACCATGATTGCGGTTTGGTCAAAGGCCCACATGTATGTATCGGAACGGGGCAGTGTCACCACCTGGATTTTCACCATTGCCCGCAACCTGCGCATTGACAGGCTACGGCGGGAGAAGACCTCGTTGTATACGGATATTGATGATTATGATGCAGAGTCAACCGAAGTCCAGCAGGACGATGCCCTGTCGCGTCTGCAGGAGGATGGCTATGTGGCCAAGGCCCTGGCCCAGATCCCTGAGGAACAACGTCAGTTGTTGATCATGAGTTATGTGGAAGATTTGCCACAAAGCGAGATTGCCACACGGCTCCAAATCCCGCTTGGCACCGTAAAGAGCCGTATGAGACTTGCGTATAGGCGCATGAAAAAGCTGTTGGAGACAGTGACTTGACATTGACACACCACCTTGATGAAGCGACCATCATTGCCCTTGCCGCTGGCACCCTGGGTGAAGCCCATGGCTTTGCCGCAGCCACCCATGTGGCCTATTGCGCCGAATGCCGTGCTGCCCTGCGCGAAGCCGAAAGCTTTGGCGGACAGTTGCTGCATGATCATGACAGCCGCGCCGTGACGGATACTTGCCGTGCCGCCACTCTGGCCAGTCTGGACGCCATTGTTGCAGCCCCTGTCAAATTGCCTGCACCCCGGTCTGAAATTCCGGCCGTGCTGTGCAATCTCCTGAACAATCAGCCGCTCGATGGCTTGAAGTGGAAAACCAAGGCACCCGGTATCGCCACCTTTGAAATCCCATTGTCCAGCAAAGGCAGCACGCATTTGCAGTTGTTGCGCATTGGCAAGGGACGGCAGATGCCGGAACATGGCCATGGCGGCGAAGAGATCACCGTTATCCTGCGCGGCTCCTATTCCGATCACACGGGCCGCTATCTGGCAGGTGACGTGGCTGACCTTGACGAGGACATGGAACACCAGCCCAAGGTCGATTCTGATGTCGACTGCATCTGCCTGGTGGCCACCGAAGCGCCGACTCGTTTCAAATCCTTCTGGGCCCGCCTGGCGCAACCCTTCGTCGGGATATGACGCATGGCACTGCCCTGGCGCGTGGTCTGGGTCACGGGGGCATCTTCAGGCATCGGCGCTGACATCGCCAAACAACTGGCGGCAGCGGGGGTCAAGGTTGCTGCTTCCGCCCGCAACGCCGAGGCCCTGGCAGCCTTGGGGCAGGGTATCGCCGCCTATCCACTGGACGTGACCGATGAAGCCAAGGTTGCCGAGACCCTTGCCCGTATCGAACGCGATCTCGGCCAGATCGATTTGATCATCGCCGGTGCCGGAACTTATACCCCCGCCTCCGCCGCCGACTTCCGCCCCGAAATGTTCCGCCGCATGTATGAGGTGAACTATCTCGGCGTGATCAACGTGCTGGCAGCGGCCTTGCCGGTTTTCCGCAAGCGTCGCGGTGGGCACGTGTCGTGGATTGCTTCGGTATCAGGCTATCGTGGCCTGCCCAAAGCAGCCGCCTACGGCCCGACCAAAGCCGCTCTGATCAATCTGGCTGAGTCCTTGAAAGTGGAACTGGAACGCGATGGCGTCAAGGTCAGCGTCATCAACCCGGGTTTCGTGCGCACGCCCATGACATCCGCGAATGATTTCGAAATGCCCTTCCTGATGGAACCCGCCGATGCAGCGCGCGCCACCATCGCAGGTCTGGCCAAGGGAAAGTTTGAAGTGGCCTATCCTACACCGTTTGTCGCCATCATGAAATTCGGGCGGCTGCTGCCCTACAGCTTGTTCTTCTGGGTCAGCCGGAAGTACTTGTTGAAGTAAAATGGACCTCATCCGCCCTTCGGGCACCTTCTCCACGCTGAAGAAGCGCGGAGAAGGGACAGCTGCAGTCCCTTCTCCAGCCCTCTTGCTGGAGAAGGTGCCCGAAGGGCGGATGAGGTCCCTTTTTCACGGCTGGCTCAAACTTACAAAAATATGCTCCAAAACATTACCTATATCCGTGAACACGGCATGATTATCTACCCTCACGACCCGATATCCCAGCGCTACTAAATACAAGGTTCGTCGCATATCATAGGCGACATCGCTTGCGTCTCCATGCGTCACGCCATCCACTTCCACGATCAGCCTTTCTTTCCGGCAGACGAAATCCACAATGTATGGCCCAATCGGTTGCTGTCGCACAAACTTGAAATCTCCAAGCGACCGCTTGCGCAAGCCACCCCAAAGCTTACGCTCTGCTTCTGTGGGCTGCCGACGCATGGATTTGGCGCGGGCGTATAAGAGAGGTGTTGGTTTCATAGAGTCAAGACGGACAAGATGGCAAAATCCGTCGCAGGGGGAAAGAAAAGGACCTCATCCGCCCTTCGGGCACCTTCTCCAGCAAGAGGGCTGGAGAAGGGACT
>CAXTKL010000044.1:0-22591 GCA_964244825.1 uncultured Aestuariivirga sp. | reverse complement strand
CTATGACACACATTAAGCACAATAACACATCCGGTTTCTTCAGGTCACTGTTTCTCGCAGGCGCGATGCTGGTCTCTGCCCCGTTGTTTGTGATGTTGAATAACTCGTTGCACGGCGAACCGCCACCAATTCACGTGGTAGCCGTGCCAGCAGCATCGGCTCCCCCGCAGATGACCATCATCTACAAGAGCTAGACAGGCGCATGTTTAACAAGTCTTAGCGCTGGCCTGATTGAATGAACTGCGAAGTTTATTGAACTCTTGGGTTCCGCTATTGCAAAGCCAGCACGAGCGCGAGAGCCTCGGTCTATGGGTCAAAAGAAAATCTTCACAGATCCAGACGACGTCTTAAGCGCGTCCAAAGAACAGTTGATTGTCAAGCACGAGTCCAACTGCGCCCAACAACGAATCATTGTGTGTAAATGTGCCCACGCGAATGTCTGTGCGCGCCGCACTGTTGGTATCTGTATATTTGATCAATGTGTGGCACTGAAAGGCGTCCTGCATCGGCTTTAGCAACAAATCACCCGCTAACGCCATGCGTCCACCGATGATGATGAGTGGCGGATTGAGCATAGTGCCGACCATGGCAAGGCCGCGCCCGCCATATGCGCCCACATCGTTGATCATACGAAGCGCGCCCGCGTCACCTGTTTCAGCCAGTGCAATGGCATCATCCATGGTCATCGCCTTCTTGTGCACCCGTGACAGCTGTTCCAGTGGTTTGACAAAGCTCGCATAAAGCTCAAGGCAACCGCGGTTGCCACAGCGGCACAATTCGCCGTCCGGGTTGATGCTGACATGACCGAACTCACCGCCACCACCGGCAATGCCGTTGACGACGGCACCATTGCTGACAATGGCACCGCCAACGCCGACATCCATCTTGAAAATCACAAAATCATCGTGGCCACGGGCAGCACCCCATTTCATTTCGGCAATGGCCGCACAGTTGCTTTCATTGTTTACGACAACGGGAGCATCGAATAGGGCCGAAAACATGGCCCGAATATCCGTGCCTGCCCATTTCGGCAGAATGCCGCCCCGCTGCAAAACACCATCTGGCCTGACCGGGCCGGACACGGATACGCCAACCCCCAGCAGGCTCTCCGCAGCATGACCCATTTTGCCATAAAACGAATTGAATATCTTCTTCAACGGGCCGGTCACGTCCCCCGGCGTGTAGTCGACTCCCAGTCTGATCTTCTTCTCCGCAATGAACGTGTGCGCGATATCCGCCAATACAATCTGCACATCGTCGTAACCCAGATGCACACCGATGCAGGTTCCGGCCTGTGGATTGAGAGTCAAGGTCGTACCGGGCCGTCCAGCAGTAGCTTTGGCGGGATTATCCAGTTCTGTTTCAACGACAGCGCGGCTCTCTTTCAAATCGGAGACAGCTGTTGATATCGTTGACCTTGCCAGGCCTGTATGGCGCGCGATCTGTGCTGCGGTCATGCCACCGCGCTGGCTCAAGGCCTGGATGATCTGGCTTGCAGGCGTACCCGGGTCAGCCGATCTTAAGATTTTGCGGATGCGATTGTGCGCCATGGTGTCTCGGCTGTTGACAGGTCTATTTGTTCGCCATAGAACAAATAGAGCGAAATAAAAAGTGCAGAACAATCTGCTGTCGCCAAACACATTCTCTGGGAGGAGATCATGACTATTTTCAAGACCATTCTTGCTGCAGCAGCTGCAACGACCTTGTTGGCGGGCACTGCATGTTCCGAACCCAAGGCCCTGATGCTGCATCAATGGGCAACCGGCAATGATGCCGCTTCCATTGCCAAACTGGGTGAAATGTTCACGGCCAAGGGCGGCAAGTGGGAGCAAACAGCCGTTGCCGGTCACACCGCCAACACCCTGGCCAAACTGCGCGCCGACGTGCTGGCAGGCAATGCACCCTCAGCCGTTCAGTTGAAGGGCCCCGAAATTGCCGAGTGGAATGAAACTGGAAAAACCGCAAATCTGGATGAACTGGCCGCCGCCGAAGGCTGGGAAAAAGTGGTAGCACCAGAACTGTTCCCGGTCATGAAGCCCAAGGGTTCATGGGTCGCAGCACCCATGAACATTCACCGTATCAACTGGCTCTGGGGGTCGTCAAAAGCCATGGCCGCCGCTGGTGTGGCCGACATGCCAAAAACCTGGGCTGATTTCAACGCGGCTTGTGACAAAGCAATTGCAGCAGGCAAGGTGTGTCTCTCGCACTACAGTGCAGATTGGACTGATTCCACCACATTTGAAGTCGTCGTCTACGGCATGGACATTGACCTGTTCCGCAAGGCCTTCGTGGAAGGTGACACGGAAGCCATGCGCAGTGATGCCATGGTGAAAGCGTTGGACCAGTACCGCCTGATGACGACCAAGTACATGGATAAGCCATTCAAGACCGATTACGACGCCGCTTCGAATGAATTTGCAAAAGGCGATGCCCTGTTCAACATCATGGGGGACTGGGAAATAGGCACGCTGACCGCTGCCGGTTTCAAATATGGCAAGGACGCGGATTACGTCTGCGCTCAGGCACCCACCGACTGGGGCAAACCGGGCTTTATTCTGAATTCCGACTCTGTGGTTTTCTTCCAACAAAAAGACCCTGACTATATTGAAGGGCAGAAGCTTCTGGCCAGCACCATTTTGTCCAAGGAATTCCAGACCGTGTTCAACCAGGCCAAGGGCTCAATCCCCGCGCGTCTGGATGTTGACTTGTCAACGGGCTTCAATCCATGTCAACAGATATCCCAGAAGGATCTCGCAGGCGCGATCAAAGAAGGTACACTGGTACGCTCCATGGCCCACAACATGACGGTGCTGCAGAAATATCGCGGTGCCATCATGGAGGCTATCACCGAGTTCACCAACTCTGATATGGCCTCCAAGGATGCCGCAGTCGCCATGGCGGACGCCGTGGAAGCCCAAAAGTAAAACAGCCTTTCTGGCGCGGCCCGCACAGGCTGCGCCACTTGTTTTGGATTTGGGCAATGGCAGATTCCGCCGCATTGAACTGGCGCACGTGGTTGTCTGATCGACTGCCAATTTTTTTGCTTGTTCCATCGCTGTTTGCCAGTTTTGTCTATGTCTTCGGATTCACAATCTGGACATTTTACATTTCTCTGTCGGACTCAACGCAGCTTCCCAGCTACAATTTCGTGGGCTTTGAAAGTTACGTTCACCTCTGGGCTAATCGCCGCTGGAATGTGGCCTATGGCAACCTGTTTCTGTTCAGCGGTTTTTATGTCGTCGGGGCCATGGCCATCGGTTTGTTGCTGGCAATCTTGATTGACCAGCGCGTGCGCGGTGAATCGACTTGGCGAACGATTTTTCTTTATCCTCTTGCCGTGTCGTTCGTCGTCACAGGCACCGTGTGGAAGTGGCTTTATAGTCCTGATGCCGGCATCCAGTTTCTGGTCAACAAATTGGGCTGGGAGTCATTCCACTTTGCCCTGACCACGGACCGCAAATATGCAATTTACTCCATCGTCATCACCGGCATCTGGCAATCTTCGGGTTTTGCCATGGCGCTGTTTCTCGCGGGATTGCGCTCGATTGATTCAGACCTCGTGAAGGCCGCCCAGATTGATGGCGCGGGGCCATTCCGCACCTACCGCAAGGTTCTGCTGCCGGTGATTGCGCCCATATTTCTGGCCGTTGCCGTGGTGATGTTGCAATTCGCCATCAAGACCTATGATCTCGTGGTGGCGCTCACACGCGGTGGCCCAGGCATTTCCACCACCTTTCCCGCGATCTATGTCTACGACTTGATGTTCCAGCGTGGCCAGATTGCCGAAGGGGCCGCAGCCGCCATCATGATGCTTGCAGCGCTGGCTGTAGTGCTGGTTCCCTATGCCATCTATCTCATCCGCCAGCGCAGCAAGGCAACCCAACATGTCTGACGTCACCACGCGCCATGAAGCTGAAACAGCAGCACGTCGCTTCCGGTTTTCGCGCGTCATCATTTATGGCCTGCTCAGCCTGTTTGCGCTCGTCTATCTGCTGCCATTCGTTGTTGTGCTGTTCAATTCCTTTCGCGACCTGCCTGAAATTGCGCAGCATGGCCTGATCTCATTCCCCCAGAGTTTTACGCTGAAAGCCTGGTCTGCCGCCTGGAGCACCTATTGCATCAACGGCACCTGCGAGGGCATGCAGGGCAACTTCTGGAATTCGTTGAAAATGACCATTCCCGCCACCATCATCTCGTCCCTGCTGGGTGCGTTGAATGGCTATATCCTGTCGAAATGGAAATTCCGTGGCTCGGAATTCCTGTTCACCTGCGTCATGTTCGGCGTGTTCATGCCGGGGCAGATTGCCCTGATGCCCTGGGCCTATCTGCTTGGCGTATTCGGGTTGAACAACAACACCTGGGGCCTTGTCCTCATTCATTGTGTCCAGGGCCTTTCATTCACCACGCTGTTCTGCCGGAACTTTTATGTCAATATTCCGGACGACTTGATCAAGGCTGCGCGCATTGATGGTGCAGGCTTCTGGCGGATTTTCTACAAAATCATTCTGCCACTTTCGCCACCCATTCTGATCGTCACGGTGATCTGGCAATTCACTGGCATATGGAATGAATTTCTGTTCGGCGTTGTCTTCACTTCGGGCAAAGCCCAGCCGATCACGGCAGCCCTTGTGGCACTTTCAGGTGGCGAGACAAATGTGCACGACTACGACGTGATGAGTGCTGCCGTGCTGATTGGTGCGCTGCCGCCGCTGCTTGTCTATTTCTTTGGCGGAAAATACTTTGTGCGTGGGCTCACGCAAGGGGCAATCAAATAATGGCTGATCTCGTCATTTCGGATATCAGAAAATCATTCGGTGCCGTCGAAGTGCTGAAAGGTGTTTCGCTGGATGTGAAGTCGGGCGAATTTATAGCCCTTGTTGGCCCATCCGGTTGCGGCAAATCCACGTTGCTGGCCATCATTGCCGGGCTTGAAAAAGCAACAAGCGGCAACATTTCCATCCGCGGCCGTATCGTCAACACCGTGGCACCAAAGGACCGCGACATCGCCATGGTGTTCCAGTCCTATGCCCTCTATCCCACCATGACAGTGCGCGAAAACATGATGTTCGGCATGGAGGCGCGGGGTGTTCCTGCGGCGGAACGTGAGGTCGCGTTGAAACGGGTTTCTGGCCTGTTGCAGATTGATCAGCTCTTGAACCGGAAACCTGGACAATTGTCGGGCGGCCAGCGCCAGCGCGTCGCCATGGGCCGGGCCTTGGTGCGAGATCCCGTACTGTTTCTGTTCGACGAGCCGCTGTCAAATCTGGATGCCAAGCTGCGTGTGGAAATGCGTGGGGAAATTAAGAAGCTGCACCAGCAGATCGGCAAGACCACGGTCTACGTCACCCACGACCAGGTTGAGGCCATGACGTTGGCGTCCCGCATCGCCATCTTGAACAAGGGCGTCTTGCAGCAGTTTGGCGAACCGCAAACGATCTATGACCGACCCGCAAACATGTTTGTGGCAGGCTTCATGGGTTCCCCCGCCATGAATTTTCTGCGCGGAAAGATCACGGGGAAAGGCGCTGCCAGGAAAATTGTTCTGGCAGAAGCGACTGCAGATGAAGTGTCACTGAAACTGCCAACGCCGGTAACGACGCATGAAGGCAAGGACATTGTTGTGGGCATCAGGCCGGAGCATTTCACCACCGCCAGCGACAAATCTGCAAACACGTTGAAAGCCACCGTCACGCTGGTGGAACCAACCGGATCTGAAACCCATGTTGCGGCGCGTTTTGGCACCACCGAGATCACCGCAAAGTTTTTTCCCAACACGGCACCGAAACTTGGCGAGAAGGTGCGGTTGGCCGTCGACATGAACCGCATCTGCCTGTTTGATGCGGATACCGAAATGGCACTGGCATGAAGGGTGAGTTTGCAAGCTATCCGAGCTTGAAGGGAGCCGTCATGCTGGTCAGCGGCGGTGCCTCCGGCATTGGCGCTTCCATTGTGCGTGCTGCCCACGACCAGGGCGCACATGTCGCTTTTATCGATGTCATGGACGACGAGGGCAATGCACTCGCGGCAGAATTGCCCGGCACGCAGTTTGTCCACTGCGATGTGACCAGCGTCACAGCGCTCAAGACTGCCGTCGCGCAAGTGCACGGCGTTCTGGGCCCTGTGCGTGTGCTGGTGAACAACGCGGCCAACGATGACCGCCGTGCTGTTGCAGATATTGACGACGAGTACTGGGACTGGTCGATGGATGTGAACCTGAAGCACCAGTTTTTTCTGGCGCAACAGGTGTTGCCGCACATGCAGTCCCTTGGTGGCGGGTCGATCATCAATTTTTCATCCATTGCCTGGCGCTTTGGCGCTGAGGCAATGCCCGCCTATGTCACCGCAAAGTCCGCCGTGGCAGGCTTGACGCGGGTGTTGTCGCGTAGCTTTGGAGCGCATAACATACGCGTCAACACCATTGAACCGGGGGCCGTGATCACCGAAAAACAAAAACGCCTGTGGTATACGACGCAAGACAAGGTGGACGTCATGATCAACAACCAACGCATCAAGCGCACGCTGACTGCGGATGAAATTGCCCGGGCTGTGTTGTTTCTGGCGTCAGAAGACAGCCGCATGATCACCGGGCAATCGCTTATCGTCGACGCAGGCATGTCATGAAACTCGATGTTGGACTGAACCCCTATGGCCTGACCTATCATCTCGGTCTGCAAGGCAAAGGTACGCCGCGCGTCAATCCCGATGGCAAGGGACTAGAGGGCTTCATAAATATTGCGAAAGAATTGAATGCCAAGGTATTGGAAATTTTCAACCCATGGCTCATCGAATTGTCAGATGCGCGACTTGTCGATTTGCGCAAGCAGCTTTCAGATCTTGGCATGACACCCGTTGTCAGCGCAGGTATTCATGGGATGGGCCCAATCAAGAGTGCGTTCCGCTCGGCCCGCCTGCTTGATGCGAGAGTCATCCGCTTTGGATTGAGCCAAGTGCTGGAGGGAAGCCGCAGTGCCTGGGGTGAAAAATGGCGTGAGGTTGTCAAAGAGGTGCATGACAGGTTATCGCAATTTACGCCAGTTGCCCGGGATGAAGGCCGAGTCCTCGCCATCGAAAATCACCAGGATTTCAGCAGTGAAGAACTCGTTGATTGTTGCAGGAGTTATACACAGGCCGTGTTTGTCACGCTGGACACGGGGAATACCTTTCCTGTCGGCGAAGCACCTATGGATTTTGTGCGCCGTGTCGCTCCCTTTGTGAGGCATGTGCACCTGAAAGACTATCGCGTGCAGTTCACCGATGAGGGCTATCGACTTGTACGCTGCGCCATTGGCGATGGCGCAGTGCCCCTGAAAGACATGATGACAGAAATTGCCAAACATCATGACCACATGAATGCCGTATTGGAACCTGGCGCGCTCGAAGCACGCCACATCCGCTTTTTGAAGCCGGAGTGGTGGCAGGGTTACAGCCCTATGCCCGCCCGGGACTTCGCTGCCACACTGGCCGCAGCGCGCATCAACCGCCTCGCCGACGAGGCCGACTACCGCACGCCATGGGAACAACAGGCCGACAGCGAATTGGTGGATTACGAGCTCACCATGATCCGCCGCAGTGCAAACAATATGCGCAACATCGGATTGATGACATAGGGAAATGACATGACAAAGGAACTCGCAGGAAAAATCGCATTCGTCACAGGCTCAGGCCGAGGTCTCGGAAACACCATGGCGTTGCGCCTCGCTGAACTCGGGGCTCACGTGGCGGTACATGATTTGTCGCTCACGGACACGGCGAAATACGGCGAGTCTGCCAACCTCAATGACGTCGTGAAAGCCATCGAGGCCCATGGCGTCAAAAGCTTTGGCGTCACCGGCAACATTGGCGATAAGGCGGCCGTCGCCCGCATGAAGCAGGAGATTGAAAGCAAGCTGGGCGAAGTTGAAATTCTGGTGAACTGCGCAGGTGGCGACATCGGTGCTACAGGCAACAAACCAAAACCAAACAACGCCCTTGACATTTCGTTTGAGGATATCAAGGTCCTCACGGACAACAACCTGATCGGCACCATGCTGGTGTGTCAGGCTTTCGTGCCACCCATGGTGAAGCGGGGAGCGGGCGCCGTCATCAACATTGCCTCCGCCGCCGCTCACATGGGCTGTTCGCCTGAGGTAGTCTATTCAACACTCAAAGCAGCAGTGGTTCATTACACGCGCTGCCTTGCAAAAGAACTGATCCATGACGGTGTGCGCATCAATGCCGTCAGTCCCGGTCCTGCCAAAACCGCGCGTTTCCAGGCGACGCGCGTTGTCGATCCTGAAAAAATGAAGTCAGACAAAAAGTCACTCGACCGCTATGCCGAGCCTGCCGAGATTGCCGATGCCGTGGCTTTTCTTGCGGGGCCACGCGCGAAATTCATCAACGGCCAAGTCATCCGCGTCGATGGTGGTCTGACGCTTTTTCCGGGTTAACTAAAGCAGACTCGCCAGCAGCTCCTGCCGGGCTCGGTCTGGATCGTCTTCAGTCGCGGTCTCAACATCAATGATCAAGATTGGCCGCGCATCTTCGCGATAGGATGGCCAAGCTGGAAGGTTGTTGCCATTTGGATTGCCTGTCTTGATGAAGTTGACGAAATAGTCCGCAGTCATATCCGCCACTTTTTGATCGTCGCTATCCACCAGCCACGGGAAGGCATCGAGATTATCGAACACATAGGGAATTTCACAGGAGTGGAATGCGCCCGCTTTTGCACCACCCTTGATCCAGCCGCGCGGCGTCTTGGGGGCACGGTCAAAACGATAGCGGAACACATCTGATTGAGCAGTCCTGCGATGCGCTTCAAGCCACGCCCAGGTGCCGTGGCCGATCACCAGATCACCGCCCAATGCTTTGGCCGAAGCAGCAGTTTTTCGACCACCGGGATAAAGCGCCAGAACTTTTTCTGCATGTTCAGGAAACAAAACGGACACAAGCTGCTCATAGCCGTTCTTGGCAGGTGGCCAATTCATGACGTTGAAATTGAACCCTTCGTCCCTGTTCCAACCCGCCAGCAGCGGCACATCGGCTTGCATGCCCTTTGCAAATGTCTCGATGGGTTTTTCGGGCAAAAAATGACCATCAACAACGGGCCAGAATCCAAGACCTGGATGGGCGTCCAGAATGGCCTCAACTGAAACAGTGCGCAGATCGTCAGCCGATTTCGCCCCGAGTTTTGCAGCAAAGGAGAGGCCCTGTTGTTCTGCCTCCTTCAGTGAAAGCATGGGGCGTTCACCTGACGGAAACTGTGCACCGCTTTCACCAATGGCGCGGTGGAAGAGTCCACGCGCCAGGGGCGACGCCATCAGCATGCTGACATACATGGAGCCAGCAGATTCGCCGGCAATGGTAACCGCATTTGCATCACCACCAAAAGCGGCGATGTTACGCTTCACCCAATGCAGCGCCGCCACCAGATCAAGCTTGGCAAAATTTCCCGATGCACCTGTTTCAGCCGTCAAAGAAGGATGAGCCATCAGCCCCAGCGCATTCAGACGATAATTGACGGTCACAACCACAATGCCACGCGCGGCTAATCGCGCACCGTCGTAGCGCGGCTCGGAACCAGACCCCACAGCAAAACCTCCGCCGTGAATATAGAACAAGCAAGGCCGCTTTTCTGGCGCATCCGGATCAACCGGTGTCCAAACGTTGAGATAGAGACAATCCTCAGACACGCCTGCCGCAAACGGATCGATATCGGAAAAAATCACACGCTGTGGTGCATTTTTTCCGAAGCTGTGGAAGCCACGGATCCCTTGCCAACCCTCAGGCTTCTGCGGTGGGCGCAACCGCAAATTGCCAACTGGCGGTGCGGCAAAGGGAATACCTTTGTAGCTTCGCACACCTTGAGGATTTACAGGGGGGACGTCGAGTGCGCCGCAATCAGTCGTCAGAAATAGGCGTCCCATCACAACTCCAATCCGTGTAAAACACCCCTGCTTTTCATCAAAATGCGATCTGCACTTTCATGGCCTTGCCGCGGTCAAGCGCCAGATCAAAGGCCTTCACCGCGTCTTGCAGCGGCAACACCTCAGAGAGCACCGGTGTCAAATCAACGCGCCTGCGGTTGATCAGATCTACGGCCAGCGCAAATTCCTCATGAAACCGGAACGACCCACGCATGTCGATTTCTTTGGACACCAACATGTTCAAGGGAATAGTAATGTCGCCGCCAAGTCCCAGTTGCAACAACACACCGCGCGGTTTCAGGCATTCAAGACCTGTACGCAGCGCAGCTTCGCTCCCCGAAGCTTCAACCATTACATCAAACACGCCCTTGTTCAATTTGTATGCGTCAATGGTGTGAGCGCCGTCAGCCACATTGATGGTGCGGTCAGCGCCCATTTTTCTGGCAATCGACAAGGTGAAATCCGAAATGTCCGTCGCCACGATTTCCTGTGCCCCATGCAGACGTGCCGCCGCAATGGCCAGCACGCCGATGGGCCCACAACCGGTAACGAGAACGCGCTTTCCGGCGAGCGATCCTGCCCGCACGATGGCATGCAGTGTGACGGCAAACGGTTCAGCAAAGGCGGCCTCTTCGATGGACACGCCATCAGCGATGATGTGGCATTGGCTTTCATCCGCGACAAGCGCTTGCTGAAACGCACCCTGCACGTGGGGCATGCGCATGGCACTGCCATAGAAGCGCATGTCGAGACAGTGGTTCTGCTGGCCTTTTTGACAGAACGCGCAGGTTCCGCAAGGCCGTGACGGACTGACGGCCACCCGTTGCCCCACCGTAAGTCTGGTCACATCTGCACCCAAGCCTGTCACTTCGCCTGCCACCTCATGTCCCAGAACCATCGGCTCTTTCAGAACGATGGTGCCAAATCCGCCGTGGCGATAGTAATGAAGATCAGAGCCACAGATGCCACCGCGCTTGATCGCAACACTTACCTGGCCAACACCCGGCGCCATCTGTGCATGTTCTTCGACGCGCAAATCCCGGGCCTTGTGAATGACGAGCGCTTTCATCTGGTGCTGAACCCTGGCCTTCTCTGCATCTCGGTCAACAGGCCGCGTCAGGCCTTGTGCATGTTGTGGATAAGCTGATAATCACCGCATGAGTTTTGGTCAAGGCTGGCAGCATCAGGAGCGCCTATGTCACTTGAGATTTTCAGTCTTGCCGGAAAGCGTGCGCTGGTTACGGGATCAAGCCAGGGCATTGGTCTGGCCATTGCCGAAGGCCTGGCAAAGGCAGGCGCACAGGTGGTGCTGAATGGCCGGGACGCGGCCAAACTCGCCGCTGCCAATATTGCACTTAGCGCCAAGGGCCTGTCCGTGACTTCTTCCGCCTTTGACGTGACAGACGAAGCCGCAACGACAACGGCCGTTGCGCAAATTGAAGCGACACAGGGTCCCATCGATATTCTCTTCAACAACGCGGGCATGCAATATCGCACGACACTCGAGGACTTTCCGCTGGAAAAATGGCGGGAACTGATGCGTGTCAATGTCGAAAGCGCATTCATCGTTGGCAAGGCCGTGGCAAAGGCCATGATTGCGCGCAAGCGCGGCAAGATCATCAACATCAGTTCCGTGCAGAGTGAGTTGGGGCGTCCCACGATTGCGCCCTACACTGCCACCAAGGGTGCTATCAAGATGCTGACCAAGGGCATGTGCGCGGATTGGGCGCGGCATGGCATTCAGGTCAACGCCATTGGCCCCGGCTATTTCAAGACACCCTTGAACCAGGCCCTCGTCGACAATCCGGAATTTTCATCATGGCTTGAGAAACGCACACCCGCGGGCCGCTGGGGTGCGCCCCATGAATTGATCGGCGCTGCCATTTTTCTGGCCTCCGATGCTTCTTCCTTCGTCAATGGACACATTCTCTATGTCGATGGCGGCATCACCTCTGTTCTCTGACGCCATTGTCGTCATGGGCGTGGCCAGCTGTGGCAAGACGACCGTCGGTGAAGCCTTGGCGCTGCACTTGGGGATCCCATTCACGGAAGGCGACAGGCTTCACGCCACCGAAAGTGTAGCCAAAATGTCCGCCGGAATTCCCCTGACTGATGATGACCGGTGGCCGTGGCTTGCCCAGGTTGGAGAAACCCTGCGCGGAACGGCAGGCCATGTGGTGTCATGCTCCGCCCTCAAGAAGAAATACCGTTTGGCCATTGTTGAAGCAGCACAGAGGCCTGTGACCTTCATCCATTTGCACGGCAGCCGCGCGGTTCTGCAACAGCGCATGCGTGAGCGCAAAGGCCATTTCATGCCATCCTCGTTGCTTGATAGTCAGTTGGCGATACTCGAAGCGCCAGACCCGGACGAGCATGCAATCAGCATTGATATTGACCAGCCGATTGAAGCTATTGTGAGTGCTGCCCTGGCGGACATCAAGCAGGGGACTCGCCTGGGAAAATTTTGAGAAAGGTGATTGCCGTGAATGGCGGGTCGTTGAGCTATGTGAAAGCTCTGCTTGGGTTCAAAGTTCATTCTGGACGTTCAGGCTCCGTCAAGTTCCTTCCCAAAAAGGTGAAGGGCTACTTCATTTGACATCAAAGGGACCCCATCAGCCCTGCCAAGAGGGAACCGTGCGATGCATCGCGGAAAAATATCCTCTGCGCATTGACTGCTGTCGCAATCAGAAATATGACGGGGATCAATACATGAGATCGCCACCAGAGAAGTGGCGACAATGGGGGAAGTGCTGTTGGCGTTACCGTTGCTCAGCTTTGAGAATGTGACCAAACGCTTTGGTGGCACAACGGCCTTGCGCGATGTGTCCCTGACACTGGCCAGCGGCGAAATCCTGGCACTGTTGGGGGAGAACGGCGCAGGAAAGTCCACGCTGATCAAGTCTCTTGCGGGCATCCACAATGTGGATGAAGGCCGCATTCTGTTCGAAGGCGAGCCCTACCGCCATGCACCTCCCAAGCCCAACCAGAAACAGAAAGTTGCCTTCATCCACCAGGACCTCGGGCTTGTTGAATGGATGACCGTCGCGGAGAATGTGGGCTTGGCGCAGGGCTTTTCCATGCGCTTTGGTTTCATCAGTTGGAGTGAAACGGAGAAACGTGCTGCTGCTGCCTTGAAGTTGGTGGGCTGCACCTTTGATCCGACAAAGCGCGTGCAGGACTTGAGCCGCACCGAAAAATCCCTGGTGGCCATCGCCCGTGCCCTGGCCGTTGAAGCCAATGTGCTGGTGTTGGATGAACCCTCGGCAAGTCTGCCTGCAAACGAAGTGGAACGCATGTTTCAGGTCTTGCGCGACCTGCGCACGCGCGACGTCGGCATGATTTATGTCTCGCACCGTCTGGATGAAATCTTCCGCCTGGCGGACCGTGTGGCCGTCTTGCGCGACGGCAAACTGGTGGGCGTCAGAGCTGTCAAGGACACAACGCCCAGTGAACTTGTGAATTTCATTGTCGGCCGCGATGTCAAGGATCTTTACGTGCGCGCCAAACGCACCAACGGCCCAGACACCTTGCGTGTCAACGCCTTCGAAACCTTTGGAGCAGGCCCCGTGAGCTTCGCCGCCCGCCAGGGCGAGGTGCTGGGGCTTGTGGGTTTGCGCGGGGCCGGACAAGAGGCCATTGGGCGCGCGCTGTTTGGTGCGCAACAAGGCAAGGGACAGGTGACATTAGATGGCCAAGTCTTGGACTTGTCGTCGCCGCAACGGGCCTTGCAACAGGGCGTCGGTTTGATCGCGAGGGACCGGACGGAAGAGAGCGTGGCCCTCTCGCTGTCGGTCCGCGAAAACCTTTTCCTCAATCCCTTGGCCATTGGCCGTCAGCTGCTCTCATTCCTGTCTCCCGCCGCCGAGGCCCAACAAGCCAGACAGATGGGTGAAGAAATTGGCTTGCGCCCCAATGATCCGGCCCTGGCCGTCGAAGCGCTGTCCGGCGGCAATCAGCAGAAAGTCGTGGTTGGGCGCTGGCTTGCGACAGGCCGAAAGGTTCTGGTTGCCGAAGACCCCACAGCCGGTGTTGACGTAGGTGCGAAGGCTGACATCTATCGCCTCATTGCGCGCGCGCTTGAACAGGGTCTCACAGTTATCGTGGTATCAACGGACTTTGAGGAAGTGGCCCACATCTGCCACCGGGCGCTGGTGTTTTCGCGCGGGCACATCGTGGCCGAAATCGACCAGGATGCACTTTCCACCCAGGCCCTTATCCATGCGGCCTCCGCATCGGAGGCCGCGTGAACTCCCTGCAATCCACCGCACTCGAACCCACGCGCAGCGAATTGCAGGGTCTGACACCGGGCCAGAAAATCAGCCGCTTCTTGCCAAGCTATGGCCTGGTAATTCTGACGCTGTTTTTGATCCTGCTGTTTTCACTGCTGCTCTCAGACACATTCCCGACACTGCTCAACTTGCGTTCCATCATCTCAGACAAGGCGATCATCCTGATCCTGTCGCTGGGCGTCATGATCCCCATGTCAGCCGGCCGCATTGATCTCACGGTGGGTTATGGCATTGTGCTTTGGCACATTCTTGCAATTTCACTACAAACCATGTTCGGCATCCCATGGCCGGTGGCGGTTGTGATTGTGCTGGCACTGGGCGCGCTCATGGGCGTTCTGAATGGACTGCTTGTCGAGGTCGCACAGATCGACAGCTTCATCGCCACGCTGGGCACAGGCACCGTGCTCTATGCGCTGGCCCTTTGGCATTCCGGAGGCCGCCAGATCGTGGGCGTGCTGTCGCCCGAATTTTACGCCCTGAGCACACGGATGCTGTTTGGTCTACCGGTCACAGGATTTTACGTCATGGCCATCGCCCTCATCATGTGGGTGATCTATGAATACCTGCCCATTGGCCGCTATCTCTATGCCATCGGCGCATCGCCCAAGGCCGCCGCATTGAATGGCATTCCCGTGCGCAAATATGTCATGGCGTCGTTCGTGGCGTCGGGCGTGCTGACTGCCCTGGCGGGGGTTTTGCTGGCGGCGAAACTGCGCATCGGCCAGGCCAGCGTCGGCCTTGAATTTCTGTTGCCGGCACTGGTTGGCGCGTTTTTGGGATCAACCACAATCAAGCCCGGCCGCGTCAATGTCTGGGGCACGGTGGTGGGCATTGTCATTCTGGCCGTGGGCATTTCAGGCATTCAACAATTCGGTGGCTCATTCTGGGTTGAGCCGATGTTCAACGGCGTCACACTCATCGTGGCAATCGGCATCGCCGGATATGCGCAACGGCGAAAAGGTGCTGAAAATAAATAACCAAACAGCAAACGGGAGGAAACCATGCTGAAACGTACATTCCTGAAAAGCCTGCTCGCAGGCTCCATGTTGATGGGCTTTGCCATCACGGCGTCTGCCGAAGATTTTGACGGACCCAAGGCAGGTCCAAAGGCCGCGAGTGGCAAGACCATTGTTGTGCTCGCTGCCGATATGAAAAACGGTGGCATTCTGGGTGTCACTAATGGCATTGAGGAAGCGGGAAAGAAGATTGGCTGGACCGTTCGCGTGCTGGACGGTGCAGGGTCAGTGCAGGGCCGCACTGCCGCCGTGGGTCAAGCCATGGCCCTGAAGCCCGATGGCATCGTCATCAACGGTTTTGACGCCACGGAACAACAGGCTGCACTGGAAGGCGTTGTCGCCGCCAAAATCCCCATGGTATCCTGGCACTCCGGTCCCAAGATCGGTTGTGATGCGCCAGGCGGCATCTTCGCCAATGTCTCGACTGACGCAATGGCCGTTTCCACCAAAGCAGCTGAATGGGCCTTGAAAGACGGCGGCGGCAAGCCAGGCGTCGTCATCTTCACGGACTCCACCTATACCATCGCCATCCTGAAAGCCGCAAAGCTAAAGGAAGTAATTGAAGCGGGTGGCGGCACAGTATTGCAATGGGTCGATACACCCATCGCTGAAACTTCAACCCGCATGGGCCCGCTCACCACCACGCTGTTGCAGAAATACGGTGCGAAATGGACCCATTCCCTGGCCATCAACGATCTCTATTTTGACTTCATGGGCCCGGCATTGGCAGCTGCGGGTGTTGACGGAAAATCCAACCCAAAGGCCGGCTCTGCTGGCGATGGTTCAGAAGCTGCCTTCCAGCGTATTCGCAGCAATGAATACCAGGCTGTCACAGTTGCCGAACCCTTGAATCTTCAAGGCTGGCAATTGGTTGACGAACTCAATCGCGCGGTTTCAGGCGAAGCCTGTTCTGGCTACATCACCTCTCCAGCCTTGGTCACGCAGGAAGGCTTGAAAGCATCGGGCGAAAGCAACCAGTTCGATCCACAGAATGGTTATCGCGACGCTTACGCAAAAATCTGGGGCAAGTGAGCCCGCATCTGGGACACAGCGAAGCGCGGCCCAGGCCGCGCTTCCTTCACCCGGTTTTACTTTCCGCTATCAAGACGGTTGACGGCATCAACATTCGCCGCCGAAGATCCCTCTGGATCAAAGCTTGAGACCAGAAACATGTCCACGATCGCCTTGGCAAGTTCTGGGCCGACAACCCGCGCTCCCATGGTAATGATCTGCGCATTGTTGGACTTGGCAGCACGCTCAGCGGAATACGTGTCATGGGTCTGTGCGGCGCGGATGCCGGGCACCTTGTTGGCTGCTATCGCAACACCGATGCCGGTGCCGCAGCACAAAACCGCACGGTCATATTTTCCGCCCACCACATCGCGCGCCACACCGGACGCCAGATCAGCATAGAAGCCACCCGCTGAAAGATTGGTCACCTCATGCTGGCCAACAGCCTTCAGATGTGCCTCAATCACATCCACAAGCGGCTTGCCTGCACCATCCCCTGCAACTGCAATTTTCATTTCAAAGCCTCCAAAACTGAATTGACGATGCTCAGATAGCCCTTCACATCCCACGCCGAACGGCCAATGAACAAGCCATCAATGTGTGATTGCCGCGCCAGCGCAACACAATTCTGCGGGTTCACACTGCCACCATAGAGAATAGGTAAAGTAACGCCCGTGAGTTCTTTTACCAAACCAGCAATCCTGATGTGCTGTTCATTGGCGAATTCCGGCGTGGCGGGAACGCCACCCTCACCGATGGACCACACGGGTTCATAGGCAATCACGACCTTGCCTTGCGCATCCCCAGCTACATATTTCAACAGTCCGCGCACCTGCCGTTCCAGCGCATGGGCGGTTTGCCCGGAATCATATTCAGCCTTGGTGTCGCCGATGCAAACAAGTGCGGTGAGACCATGTTTCAGGGCAGCCTGCGTTTTCAGCGCCACGGTCTCATCAGTCTCGCCAAAATGCGTGCGGCGTTCGGAATGACCAAGTTCCACCAGCGTGGCCCCACAGTCTTTGACCATCGGCGGCGACACTTCACCTGTCCATGCACCGTGTTCGGCCCAATGCATGTTCTGCGCACCCACCCTGACGCGTGTATCTGACAAAATCCGGGCAACCTCGGCGATATACGGAAAAGAAGGAATGATAAAAGGCTGAAAGCCGGAATAACTTGCGAGAGTAGACGCTGCCAACTCCTGGGCAAAAACCTGCGCATCAGCACGCAACTTGTTCATCTTCCAACTGGTACCAATCCAGACATATTTGTGCGTCATGACCCTCAACCCAATTCATTGTGTTTGGAAATTGCACCGCAGGCGTAGATCACCTTTCGTGCAAGGAATCCGAACCAAGTTCCACCAGCGGCGAAAACACATATTCCAGCATTCTGCGGCTGCCGGTTTTGAATTCCACACTGACCGACATGCCCGGCGACAAAGGAACACGGTTTCCATCCACATCAATGAAAGCCGAGTCCGGCTTGAGTGTAACCGGGAAAACCAGGTTTTGCGTACGTTGTGCACCAGCAAACATCGTCGTTGAAGTCGACCGCGTTGGGTCGCCTTCAATGAGATTGGCATCAGGTTGAGGGATGGCATCGTGAGCAATACTTGCAACATGGGCTTGCACAGTGCCATAGCGCGTAAATGGAAAAGACTCAATTTTGACAATGGCATCCTGATCCAGTTTCACAAAACCAATATCCTTGTTCAGGACATAGACTTCAATTTCCAGTGCCGAACCTTCTGGAATGACCCGCATCACCTCTTGCCCGCTGGATATGACTTGACCAACATTGGTAATTGCCAAAGCCTGTATGGTTCCGGAAATGGGAGACCTGAGGGTCATATGAGAAATCGTCGCCTGGTATCTGGCAACACGCTGTTTGGTCGTCTCGAAAAGTCTTTCCGCATCACTCAGCTTCTGTGAATTTTCGACGGCAAAACCCCGTATGGCCTTCTCCACTTCCTGATCCAGAACAGGCAGGCCACCTTCAAGCGAAGACAACTGCTGCCGCTGTACCGCGAGTTGGGTCAATTGCAGTTTGAGTGTCTCTGTCGCGTTGATTACAGCAGGCTTTGCTCCCACCTTGGTGTTGAGCAGCGTCTGCATCATATCAACACGTTGCTGCAATGTTTCAACCAGGCTTTTCTGCATCGCAATGGTGTCTTTAAGCTTGTCACGCTCTGCCACTCTTTGCTCACGCTGCACTTTCAAGGATGCAATGGTCGTTGACAGTTGTTCCAGTTCTGCGCCAAAAATTTGCTCTTCTCTCACCTGGATATCTTTGGGCGTTTCCCCAGACCAGACAATAGCGGAATGCCCCTCAAAATCATGTTTCTTGAGGGCGGACAACGCCGCCTTTCGTCTGTCAATTTCAGCTGAAACCGAAAGCAGCTCAGCTTTGGATGCAGCGTAATCGGCATCATTCTCCGATTGATCAAGTTCGACCAATATATCGCCAGCCTGAACTTGCGATCCATTTGCCACTTTCACCGCAGCAACTTTGCCCGTCACCAGAGGTTCAATCACCTTGATCCTGCCCGTCGGCTGAAATTTTCCCTGCGCCACGGCAATGATATCAATCCGCCCGAACCAGGCCCAGGTCAGCGAAATCACGACCAGAGCGCAAATACTTCGCAAAAACCAAACTCTGACCGGCGACGCAGGTGACTCCAAAATCTCAAGTGCGGGCGCTAGAAATTCATTGTCAGAGGCAACCCGCCTGACTTTTTCAGTTTTTTGCGCCACAGGCTTGAGCGGAACAGAAACATTCATGACGTCGCATCCGCAGTTTGTGATTGCAGTGCCCAAAGCCGCGCATACAGACCACCCTCACGTTTCAAAAGTTCGCCATGCGTACCGCTTTCAACGATGCAACCATCTGACATGCCCAGGATACGATGGCACGATCTGACCGCCGCGAGCCGATGGGCGATAATTAGGACTGTCCGGTTTGAAACGATGAACTTCATATTATCTTGGATAATTTTTTCACTCTCATAGTCGAGTGCGGATGTTGCTTCGTCAAAAATCAGAAGCTGTGGGTTGGTTGACAGTGCGCGCGCAATCGCAATGCGTTGCCGCTGACCACCTGACAGATTGCTGCCCCGCTCTTCGATCATGGTATCATAACCCTGCGGAAGCTTGTTGATGAACTCATCAGCTCCTGAAAGTTTTGCCAGTTCAATCACTTTCGCCCGTGAAAGTGCAGGATTTGAGAAGGCAATATTGTCGTGAATGGTGCGGTTGAACAGTAGATTTTCCTGCAAAACAACGCCGATATGACTCCGCAACCAGGACGGATCCAATTGCGAAAGATCCGCACCGTCCAGCAGCACCTGTCCACCTTGTGGGAGATAGAGGCGTTGCACAAGTTTTGTGAGCGTAGATTTTCCAGACCCGGAAGGTCCCACAATGCCAATCACTTCGCCTGGTTTCACTTGCAGGTTCAGGTCTTTCAACACCACCTGGCCGTTGTGCTGGTAGCTGAAGGTGACATTTCTGAATTCAATGGCACCGCGCGGTGCTGGCAAGGTGGTTCTGGCAATCGGTGAAGGCTCGGCAGGTGAATTCAGGATGTCCCCCAATCGTTCAACTGAAATCTGCACCTGTTGGAAGTCCTGCCAGATTTGTGAAAGCCGCAAAATGGGCTGCACCGCCTGCCCCGATATCATGTTGAAAGCGACCAGTGAACCAACAGTCATCTCGCCATCAATCACAGCCTTGGCCCCAAACAGGAGCAAAAGAGCGGTTGTCAGTTTGCTCACATATTGAATTGCATTCTGTCCTCTGGAGCCCAACAATGTCGCGAGGAAACTGGTTTTGACATAGTCGGCCAACCTCTCTTCCCACTGGGCCCGCATGATGGGCTCAACGGCCGCCGACTTGATGGTTTGGATGCCGACAACAGCCTCAACCAGAAACTGTTGGGAGATTGCACCGCGATTGAACTTTTCCTTGATGAGATCCCGAAGCGCAGGACGTACCGCAAAGCCGATCGCCAAATAAATGGGAATCGCTAGCAACACAATCAATGTGAGCTTCCACGAATAGGCCAATAATACGGCGATAAAGACAAATGTAAAAAGCAGATCGATTGCCGAAAACAACCCCTGCCCTGTCAGGAAGTTTCGGATTGTTTCAAGTTCCCGCATGCGCGCAACGGTTTGGCCGGCAGAACGGGTTTCAAAATAACCAAGTGGAAGTCTCAGGAGATGACCAAACAAACGCTGGCCAAGCTCAACGTCAATGCGATTTGTTGTATGCGCCAAGGCATAAGTCCTGAGATACTGAAGAATGACATCGAAAATGCCAATGATCGCAATGCCCCCGACAAGCACAAACAAAGTCGAATAGCCTTTGTGTGTGAGAACTTTGTCAACCACGACCTGGAAAAACAAGGGCGTGACCAGTGCAAAAATCTGCACGAAAAGCGAAGCCAGCAAAACATCTGCCAAGGGACGCCGATAACGCCAGATGGTCGGCAGAAACCATCGCAATCCAAAGCTCTTGGGATCAATGCCAACGCCACCAGTTTTTCGTGCGACCAGAATAACCGGGCCGTCGAGTTGCTTGAGCAACAGCTCCGCAGCAATTTCCTGGTGACCATGGGTGACCGGGTCCACCACACGGTAGTCACCGGAAGGTGAGCGCCCGCCAAGCACACGGTAAACGCCATCCTCCATCCGCACAAGTGCGGGTGTGGGCAATGACAGCAAGCGCTTGACACGGTTGACTTTAACCAGGCGCGCACGAAGTCCGATCATTTGGGCAGCGCGCACCACATCAGGATCACCCGCAACCTTGCCCTGGAGACCAAGTTCACGCGCGATTTGCGTGGGCTCTGCGGCAATCCGGTAATAGGCCGCAACACCACACAGCGCCCGCAGGCCCGTGTCGATCGCAGTTGCTTCAATAATAGGTGGTACGCTCTTGTTCACGCCGATTACACTTTCACACGATCACCCTTGGAAAACAAAGTTTTCTGCAACGAGTGTCGTCTTCAGCACATTGTTCAGCGTGATTGTATCGTTCGCATCAATAGTGATTAACGTATTGGCCCCGACTTGTGTGGAAGCTGCAATCACCTGGGCCAGGTTGCTGAAGGACGCTCCAAGATTGAGCTGCAACATATCATGGCTTGCACCGGCACCAGCAGTAAAGTCAGTGATGACATCTTTGCCGAAGCCCGCATCATATCTGAATGTGTCATTGCCAACGCCACCTGTCAGGGTGTCATTGCCCGCATTTCCAACCAGCTTGTCATTGCCTGCGCCGCCACTAAGCGTGTTGGCAGCTGTGTTCCCAACAAGAATGTTGTCAGCAGTGTTGCCCGTGCCGTTAATGGCCGCCGTCCCCATGAGCGTGAGATTTTCCACATTGGCAGCCAGCGTCAAAGTCACCGAACTTTGCACCGTATCAATGCCCGCGTTTGCAGCTTCTGTGATTGTCACACCCTGGGCTTGATTGACGATGTACGTGTCGTCACCCAAGCCGCCTGCCAGCGTGTCAGTGCCGCCACCGCCGTCCAATGTGTTGTTGCCCGCATTGCCGGTCAAGGTGTTGTTCAAGCTATTGCCTGTACCGTCACTATTGGCCGCTCCCGTGAGAATGAGATTTTCGAGATTGGACCCGAGCACCCACGACATGGAAGACTGCACGACATCTGTGCCCGCCGCAGCAGCTTCTGTGATCACGTCGCCCAGGTTGTCAACGACATAGGTGTCATTGCCCGCCCCGCCGATCAGAGTATCGGCACCCAGCCCGCCATCAAGAATGTTCGCGCCAGCATTGCCTGTGATCACGTTGCCAAGATCATTGCCAGTGCCGTTAATGGCGGCAGTTCCTGTCAAAGTCAGGTTTTCCACGTGGGCCGACAATCCAAAGCTGACTGAGGCCTGTACAGTGTCATTCCCCTCATTGGCATTTTCAGCCACCACATCGCCGATATTGTCGACAATGTAAGTGTCATCGCCCAGGCCACCCATCAGCGTATCCGCACCCGTGCCGCCGTTCAGCACATTGTTGGCACTGTTGCCAGTAATCAAGTTGGCAAGCGTGTTGCCCGTTCCATCGATGGCCGCAGTGCCCGTCAAAATCAGGTTTTCAAGGTTGTTGCCAAGTGTCCATGTCACTGAGCTTTGCACCGTATCCGTGCCAGCACTTGCGGCTTCTGTCGTCACAACACCGGCCACATCGACGATGTAAGTGTCATCGCCAAGGCCACCCACCAAGGTATCAACACCGCCCGCACCATTGAGCACGTTATTGCCCGCGTTGCCGGTGAGTATGTTCACGAGGCTGTTGCCCATGCCATTGATGGAAGCAGTGCCTGTCAGGGTCAGGTTTTCGATATTGGCACCCAA
>CAXTKL010000043.1:17524-22892 GCA_964244825.1 uncultured Aestuariivirga sp. | reverse complement strand
CCGATCAATGTCTGATAGGGCATGCCTTCGCTCATGGCTTTGGCTTTCAGGCGCATCAGGTCGTTGCGTGAGATGCGCAGTGTGATTTTCTCGCGGACGGGGTTCATGGCTGCTCGTGCCATGGCCTCGATTTCTTTTTTGCGCTTCGGGGTCAATCGACTGACGAATACTGCGCTATCTGCCTCCATGGCTTCGATAAGGCTTTTCTCATCTGCGTCGGTGTAGGCTCCGATTTTTGGTTTCTTAGCCATCGTAGGCTCCACTCAAATATTTACGTGTCAATTTGCGGCTGGGGTATATGGTTTTCAGAAATATGACGTCACCATCGACAACATAGGGAACGCAATAGACATAGTTGTTGAACAACACCACATATTGGCGCTGGTGCGCGTATCTGCCATCATTCACGTGCTCGATATCATCCAGCAAGCCACCGCTTTCGATGGCCGAAACAATATCTTCAAAACAGACGGCGCGATCAGGATGCTGTTTCAGAAGCTGGTTCTTTTCCTCGCTCCACATCAAATTTGGCATGCCGACAAAGTACAGTCAATGTATGGCAAGTCAAGATCGGAATTTCTGCTTTCGATCAACGCCCAGCCACAACACCCCCTCCCGGCTTCGCCGTACTCCCCCGGCCAAGGGGCCGAAGGAGAAAAAAAATTTCTGTATTTTGGGAACAGCCCTTGACAGGCGTTCTTCTTGTGTTCTAGCTGTGTTCTATGGACTGGCCCAGAGCAATTGAAATCAACAGGCACGCTCTCACCCGCATCGTCGCGGGGCTGGTGGCGTTGCTGGTGGCACAGGGTGGGGCGGTGCGATTGCCACGTGCGGTGTATCAGTTGCTATCCCGCATTCTCTTTCCCGCAGAGTCGGCGGTCCGGCGCTTGATTGTGATTGCGGCACGGGGACTTGTTGTGCCGGAGGCAAAGTCGCGTCCCATGCCGCAGGGGCTTGTCATTGCGGGGAAATCAACAGGCGGCGTCTCCTTCCAGTTGTTTGACGCGCGCAAGCATTTTGGTGACCCCGGCGAAGGAAACACGGCCATCTCAGGTCCGCGTATTCGCACCATTGATTTGCGCAGTCCGCGCCAATTGTTTCTGGCCAGGTTCTTGAAGCCCCGGGATGACAGGTGCAGCGAAGCGGAGACCCTTCGCATCAGTCAACGTCTCAAGGTTCTCACCCGCGCCCTTGATCATCTACCGCGGGAAGCCAAGCGCATGGCACGCTGGTTGAAGCGCCGGGCCCGGTTGGAAGGCCAGGCCTTCCGCTTCCCCATGCGACCCGGCCGGCCGCCCGGCCACCGGCAAAAACCCCAGGAGGACATCGATCATGTCCTCAAGGAATGTCATGCGCTGGCGTGGATGGCCATCAAGCCCGACACGTCCTGAGGGCATGCACATTCAAATTGTCATTTGTTCCTGTGGCCTGCGCTGCGGGCGCTGGCGGCTGTCTGCTCTTATGCCCGGTATTGCTGTATCCGCGTCGTCCGCAATCCGGCCAGGCCATTCTTGTCCAGCGAACGCTGCCATGACAGATATTCTTCCGTGGTCAGCGTATAGCGTTCACAGGCTTCTTCGAGGCTCAAAAGGCCCCCGCGTACGGCTGCAACCACTTCGGCTTTCCGCCGGATGACCCAGCGGTGGCTCCCTGGTGGTGGCAGATCCGCTATTGTCAACGGGCTCCCGTCGGGGCCGATGACATAGTTGACGCGGGGACGCAATTGACCGTTTCCGTTCATACGCTTGTACTCACACTCACACACACCGGGCGCACAACTGGTGCTTATCTGCCCAACTTGAGGCAAGATACGTGGCGGCTCTTAATTTTAGGTTCAATCTCTGTAAACAAATCGCAAATTCAAGGACTTGGATGCATCATAACGGAACAGAATTGCATTCCCCGGGGATTAGGGCCATGCAGTGCCCATGAAACTGAGCCCTCATTTGCTGGAAGCCGTGCATGCAGCCATGGCGCTGCCGGGTGATCCTGCGGATCACCGGGTGGTGGTGGCCATGTCGGGCGGCGTCGACTCTTCGGTGGCCGCAGCACTGCTGAAGCTGGCGGGCTATGAGACCGTGGGCATCACGTTGCAACTCTATGACCATGGTGAGGCCATGCGCCGCAAGGGGGCCTGCTGTGCCGGACAGGATATTCACGATGCGCGGCGCGTCTCGGCTATGCTGGATATTCCGCACTACGTTCTCGACTTTGAGTCGCGCTTTCGCGAGGCGGTGATCGATGATTTCGTCGATACCTATCTGCAGGGGGCAACGCCCATTCCCTGCGTGCGCTGTAACCAGACGGTGAAGTTTGCCGACCTGCTGTGGCGCGCGCGGGAGCTTGGCGCTTCCGCCCTGGTGACCGGGCATTATGTGGACAGTGTGGTTACAACCCATGGCCGTGAACTGCGCACACCTGCCGACATGGCGCGGGACCAGAGCTACTTCCTGTTTGCCACCACGCAGCAGCAGGTGGATTATCTGCGCTTCCCCCTGGGCCGCCTCACCAAGAACGAGACACGGGCCGTGGCGACAGAGCTGGGCTTGATGGTCGCCGACAAGCCGGACAGCCAGGACATCTGCTTTGTCCCCGACGGCAAATATGCCGATTTGATACTGAAACTGCGCCCCGATGCGGCGGATGCCGGTGACATTGTGCATGTCGACGGCCGCGTGCTGGGCCGGCACGAGGGCATTGTGCATTATACTATTGGCCAGCGCCGGGGTCTGGGCATTGCCGATGCCGATCCACTCTACGTGATCAAACTCGACGCAGCACACAAGCGGGTGATCGTGGGTCCGCGCGAAGCCCTGCGGCAGACCGATATTGCCGTGAAAGACTTGAACTGGTTGGGCGCAGCGCCCGTAGGCGAACAGCCACAGGCCTGTTACGCCCGCATCCGCTCCACCCGGCCGCCCGTGGCAGCCAGTGTGCGGCGCGGATCAAAGGATTTCGTCGTCACCATTCCCTCAGGCGAATATGGTGTGTCGCCGGGTCAGGCCTGCGTGCTTTATGATGCGCCAGGCCCGGGCCAGAAAGTCCTGGGTGGCGGCTTCATTGCGGCGCAAGCAGTGCTATAGTCAGCGGACCAAGGGAACCCATTCGTGGCCAAACTCCACCTCAAGCTTGATCCGCAACGCGACAAGGACATCAAAAAGGGCATTGCCTGGTCGGTCCATGCGTTCACCACATTCGGCATCGTGGCAGGTTTTCTGGCCCTGGTGGCGGTGTTGAAAGGCGATGCCTTCACGGCCTTCGTCTGGCTGGGCGTGGCCCTGTTTGTGGATGGTGTGGATGGATCACTGGCCCGCAAGGCACGTGTCACCGAATACACGCCGAATTTTGACGGCGCATCGCTGGATCTGGTCATCGACTATTTCACCTACGTGGCCGTGCCGGCCCTGATGATCTACTGGTTCAACATGGTGCCACTGGATTTCATTTTCTCCGGCAGCACCTGGAGCCTGATCTGCGCCGTCATCATCATGGCCGTGTCCTGTTATACCTTTGCCAATGTGGGCATGAAATCATCGGACTACTACTTCGTCGGTTTCCCGGCCATCTGGAATGTGGTCGTATTGTATTTCTACCTGTTCGGCTCCGGTGCCATCGTCAATCTGGTCGCCATTCTGGCGCTGGCAGTTTTGACATTCATACCCGTAAAGTTTGTGCATCCCCTGCGCGTCACCCTGTGGCGCAGGATTACCATTCCCGTCACAATCCTGTGGGCAGCCATGACGCTCAGTCTGATCCTGTCGAAAAAATTCCCGGAGAATTTCGGCGTGGTGGAAGAGGTGGAACAGTGGCTGTTCGGCCTAACATCGCTGTATTTCGCATGGATTTCCCTGTGGCGCACCTTTGTTTTGGGAGACAAGGGCGACGAGGACGAAGTCACCGACGCCAATGCTTGACGCCGCTTTGACCTTTGCCTATAGCACGGCCACCCTTTTGGTTTGGCGGGGTAGCTCAGCTGGTTAGAGCACGGGAATCATAATCCTGGGGTCGGGGGTTCGAGTCCCTCTCCCGCTACCATTTTTCACTGCAAAGCGGATGGCTGCGATCGGGGACAATCAATTGCAAGATCTTTCTTTGGTTCCTGTTCAACAGTTGCGGTCAGTCCGCGCTGTGTTAACCGACATTGACGATACCCTGACTACCCATGGCCGATTGCCCGCAGCGGCCTATGCCGCGCTCGAAAAACTGCATAAAGCAGGTATCAAGGTGATCCCCATCACAGGACGGCCTGCTGGCTGGTGTGATCACATTGCGCGAATGTGGCCCGTTGAGGGAGTGGTGGGCGAGAACGGTGCCTTTTATTTCCGCTATGACGCCAAGGCCAGGCGCATGGCCCGGGTTTATGCGCAGGACGATGTGACACGAAAAGGCAATGTGGCCCGGTTGCGCATGTTGGCGGAAGATGTTCTCAAACAGTTTCCGGGAACTGCCTGGGCATCAGACCAGGCCTATCGCGAAATTGATGTGGCAATCGATTTTTGTGAAGATGTTCCAGCCTTGCCGCTGGCGACAGCACAGGCCATCGCCAACAAGTTTCATGCCAGAGGTGCTGAAGCAAAGGTGTCATCCATTCATGTCAATGCCTGGTTTGGAGATCACAACAAACTGTCGATGGCGCTGCGCATGTTGGCGGATTGTTTCGGCTGGGACGCTGAAACGGCAAGGACCGCTGTCGCCTATTGCGGTGACTCACCCAATGACGCGCCGATGTTTGGTTATTTCCCGATTGGCATCGGCGTTGCGAATATCCGGCCACTGGCACATCTGATGGATCATTTGCCGTCCTACGTCACGCTGCAGGAAGGTGGCGAAGGGTTTGCGGAATTTGCCGAGCGCCTTTTGGCGTTGCGGCACGTATAGGGGTGATGGAACATATCGCACCGTTTCTGTTTTCGAAAGCTGGCATCATAGCCGGGACCTTTGTCGTCTTGTTCGCGCTTGAACGGTTGTTTCCAGTCGTCCGCTGGCTGGGTGGGACGACACGCGTGATCAAAAACCTGACACTCGCCGGGTTTAATTTCATTGCATCGCCGTTGATCGTGATCCCCATCACGGCCTTTGCCACATCGCACATGCTGGATTGGCGGCCGCCATTCTGGTCAGGCTGGCTTGGAATGGGGCTTGATCTGTTACTGCTTGATCTGTGGATCTACTGGTGGCACCGGGTCAACCATGTCGTGCCGTTTTTCTGGCGCTTCCATGAAGTGCACCATCTCGATGAGATGTTGGATACAACATCGGCCCTGCGTTTTCACTTTGGTGAAGTCGTCCTGTCGTCACTGGTGCGGGCCCTGGTAATTTTCGTGGCCGCGGTGCCGCTGTCGTCGGTAGTCATATTTGAAACACTGGT
>CAXTKL010000043.1:0-17424 GCA_964244825.1 uncultured Aestuariivirga sp. | reverse complement strand
TAATTTTCGTGGCCGCGGTGCCGCTGTCGTCGGTAGTCATATTTGAAACACTGGTTCTAATCTCTGCATTGTTTCATCATTCCAACCTGCGATTACCTGCGGCCGCAGAACGCGCGATCAGCTGGATCATTGTCACGCCATCTATTCACTGGGTGCACCATCATGCAAGGCGCAGCGATACGGATTCAAATTACTGCACGGTGCTTTCGGTCTGGGACAGGCTCTTCTGCAGCGCAAACACCACACCCCGCGTGCCAGAAATGCGCATCGGTGTAGACGGACAACCCGAACGTGATATTTCAAGCCTGATGCTCAAACCGTTTCGGCATTAACCGCAACGGTCCTTGATATGCATGGCTCCGGCGGAACCTGCATGGAATGCGGATGTTGTGCCGAAACGGCACAGCTTGTGTTGGAGTTATTAATGTGGCTGCGGAAGTGCTGCAAATTCGGGATGATCTGCGCCGCGCGCGGGATGCTGAATCGGCGCATCTGGAAGCATCGCTGAAAATTCAGGGTGCCAAGTCCCTGCGGCTGCAACAACTGAGAGATATCCTCAGGGAGCGCGGATTTGCAAACGCCCCTGATCTTGAACTCAACACGATACCCGGTGAAGAGCCGCAGCTGTGGCTCAGTCTCAGCCATTGTGTCGTCATGCAGCCCGATGCAAGTACCTACAGGCTGATGTTACACGGTCAAAACCAGATTGAAACAATCATCGAAACCATGAACGTGAGCGACACCGTTGCAAACTGCGTGCGGGTCATGGCGCACGCTGAAGTAAGCGCGGCACGCAACCCGGCTGTTGTTGAGATCTCACCCCTCTGGAACCAGGCAACGCTGATTTATGTCTGGATGACGGGTGTCGTCACCGGGGTCGCGGCCCTCACGCTTTATGCCATCCTGTTGAAAAAATTATTGTTTTAGCGCCATTTCTGCCGTTACAATTGGTAACAGCTTTTGATTTCTAACCCTGACGCCGGCTTGTTACCTATCGTGTGACAACTTGATGAATCGGTATTGAATGCCCCTCCAGCAATCCCCACTGCAACTGATGCCCACGCCAAAGAGCGATGGGGTTTTGCCACAGCGTCTGGGCGGGTTTTCCACCATTGCAGCTGCCCTTGACTATGCAGCCCAAGGCAAGACTGGATTTAACTTTTATGGCGGCAAAGGCCAGTTGACACATGTGCTGCCCTATACGGAATTGCGTCACCGCGCGATTTCGACGGCACGTAAACTTCTCAGTGCGGGGTTGAAGCGTGGCCAACGCGTTGCAGTGGTGGCGGAGTCGGGTCCGGATTTCATGGCAGTGTTCTTCGGATGTCAGTACGCAGGGTTGGTGCCTGCACCTGTGCCCTACAGCATGTATATCGGTGGCAAGGATGCTTATATTGCGAAAGTGGCGGGCATGTTCCGCGCGGCGGATGTAGCCGCAGTCATTACATCAGATGATCTGAAAGAGCATGTTTCAGCAGGGGCGGCCGAGGCAAAGGTTGCACTGGTGTTGACGCATGAAGAATTGAATGCGTTTCCAGAAGCCATGCTGCGTCTCGAAGGTTTTGCGGCTGATGACGTGGCCTATGTGCAATATTCTTCGGGATCAACGTCAGCACCCAAGGGCGTGCTTATCAAACAAAGCGCTGCCATGGCCAACACGACTGCCATGGTTTTGCATGGTCTGAAAGCCCGCCCGGATGACCGGGCCTTTTCGTGGCTGCCGCTTTATCATGACATGGGGCTTGTGGGGTTTTGTCTGGCTCCAATGGTAGCGCAAGTGACTGTAGACTATCTGGCGACGACCTCCTTCGCCCGCCGTCCGGCCTTGTGGTTGCGTTTGATGAGTGAGAACAAGTGTACAATCTGTTCTTCGCCCACATTCGGTTATGATCTTGCGGCCAAGCGTATTGCGGGAGATGCTATCACGCTTGATCTGTCGCACTGGCGCGCTGCTGGCATTGGTGGTGACATGGTGCGGGCAGATGTGTTGACGCGCTTTGCTGAAACGCTCGCTGTCGCTGGTTTCAATGCGCGAGCGTTCCTGCCGAGCTACGGCATGGCTGAGGCGACACTGGCTATCACCATCAGCGATGTGGACCATCCGATCAAGATTGATACAGTTGATTTGGCGGCACTCAAGACCCGGCAGCGGGCGGTGCCTTCCAAAAAATCCGGAGAAGGATTGACACGCAGTTTTGTCGTGTGCGGTCCGGCGTTGCCGGATCATGAATTAGAAGTGCGCAATGAAAATGGTATTGTGCTGGGTGAACGCATGGTGGGACGGATTCACGTGCGCGGACCCAGTCTGATGGCCGGGTATTTCAATGCGCCCGAAGCTACGGCCCAGACGATCGGTGCTGATGGCTTTCTGGATACGGGTGACATGGGTTACTTGCTGAATGGCGAAGTTGTCATCACTGGTCGTGTGAAGGACTTAATTCTGCACAATGGCCGCAACATTTGGCCCCAGGACCTGGAGTGGGCAGCGGAAAGCAATGCACCGCTCAAATCCGGTGAAGCGGCCGCTTTTGCCATTGAAGACGACAATGGCAACGATGCCATCGTGGTACTGGTCGAATGTAAATTGAGTGATCCCGATCAACAGGAAATGCTTCGCCGCGCTGTGCACACCTCCGTGCACCAGGTGGCAGGCGTGGACTGCAAAATCGTTCTGGTGCCGCCCCGCAGTTTGCCCTTCACGTCGTCTGGGAAACTATCTCGTGCTGGCGCGCGTGAGAGCTACATCGCGGGTGAGATTGCTGAAGTCGGAGCGGCGTGAACCGTCCGCTCTCCGTCGCCGTCACCGGTGTGACTGGCTTTGTCGGCAAGTCGTTGTTGCCGTTATTGGTGGACTCGGCTCACCATATTTCCATACTCGCACGAAGCCCGGCTGCCACGCAATTCGACCAAGCCATTCGCGTCGTAAAGGGTGATCTGCAAAACTCAGCCGCCCTGCAAGACCTTACACACAAAGTGGATGTGGTTCTGCACATTGCGGGCGTTGTCAGCGGAGTTCGGCGTTCCGATTTCACGTCCGTCAATTGCGATGGCACAGTGGCACTCGCCAAGGCCGCCAAAGCCAATGGCGTGAAGCGTTTCGTCTATGTGTCGTCCCTCGCTGCACGCGAACCCGCACTCACAGCTTATGGTGAGAGCAAGGATGCTGCGGAGAAGGCGCTCAAGGCATTGGCCGGAAACATGCATCTTTGCATCCTGCGTCCCTCTGCTGTCTATGGGCCAGGTGACACGGCGACCTTGCCGTTGCTTCAAGCGCTCGTATCCTCCACGGCTTTCATCCCAGGATCGGTGGATGCACGTTTTGCAATGGTGCATGTGGAAGATGTGGCGCGTGCGCTTGCAGCGTCCGTCGAAGGTGCAACGGGCACTTTTGAACTGCACGATGGTTCAACCGGCCATACGTGGCCCGAAATGATTTCCATTACACGCCAGCACTTCGGAACGCCCGTTCGGGTGGTTTATATTCCGAAAGCGCTGGCCATGGGACTTGGGCACATTGGCGATATGATAGCAAAATCCCGCAATCGGGTGTGGCTGGTAGGAACCGCACAGATCAGACAAATCTACCATTTGGACTGGTGCGTTAAAGGCACGACTTGGGCTTTGAAAAATCCGGTTTCCCTGCAAGACGGTTTGCCGCACACCATTCGCTGGTATCAATCACAGGGAATGTTGCCGCAGCGCCGAGTCAACGATAGAAGCGGCCCAGATTTGGGAAGTGCAGGACGATGACTGAGGCTGAGATCACCACGGAAATTTGCGCGCTGCTTGCGCCTCACAACAAGGATGGCGTCGTGCTGAAGGCGACAACGGATATTCCTGCAGAACTTAATATTGATTCCGTCGGCGTGCTCGATTTCATCATGGATGTGGAAGACAAATTTGATGTCGAAATTCCAATGAATGTGGTGGCGGAAACCCGCACGGTGGGCGATCTCGTAGCCGTGGTACAAAAGCGCATCAAGAAAGATTGAGCCATGATTGACCTTCTCGACAAGCACAAGGGCATCATTGAGCGTTTTGATCGCATGATGCAGTTGGGCGTCAACGCCATGGGGCCGACAAATGACGAAATCCTGTCACCCACCCGTGCCATCATCAAAGGCCGCGAAACCATTCTCGCTGGCACCAACAATTACATGGGCATGACCTTCACCCAGTCTGCCATAGACGCTGGCAAAAAGGCTCTGGACGAATTCGGCACCGGCACGACGGGATCGCGTGTAGCCAATGGCAACTATGCCATGCACACGGAGCTTGAAAAGGAACTGGCGCGGTTTCTTCAGAAAAAACATTGCATCGTGTTCACCACGGGCTATCAGGCCAACCTCGGCATGATGTCAGGCCTTGCTGGTCCGCGTGATACGATCTATCTCGACAGTGACTCGCATTCCTCGATCTATGATGGCTGCACCTTGTCAGGCGCAAAACTGGTGCGATTCCGCCACAATGATGCAACCGACCTCGACAAGCGCATGGCGCGGTCGGAAGGCGAAGAAGGTGGCAAGCTCGTGGTGCTGGAAGGCATCTACTCCATGCTGGGTGACCGCGCACCGCTTGCAGAATTTGTAGAGGTAAAGAAGAAGCACGGCTTCCAATTGCTGGTCGATGAAGCCCATTCTTTCGGCGTGCTGGGCCCCAATGGCCGTGGCCTTGCCGATGAAGCAGGCTTCGAACACGAAGCGGATTTCGTTGTGGGGACATTCTCGAAAAGTGTGGGGTCCATCGGTGGTTTCGGCGCTGGCGATCATCCGCTGTTCGAGGTGCTGCGCTATGCCATGCGGCCCTATCTGTTTACAGCATCCTCGTCACCCGCAACCATCGCAACGTCGCTCGAAGCCGTTCGCGTGCTGGGCCGTGAACCTCAGCGGCGCGACAGCATCCGCGCCAATTCGGACCGCCTGTTCAACGGTTTCAAGGCCTTGGGTTTTGAGATGGGCTGTGACGTCGTAAGCCCGGTGATTGCCGTCAAATGCAAGGACGAGATCTCGACAATCCAGATGTGGAATGCGATTTTGGAAGCCGGTGTTTACGTCAACATTGCGCTGCCGCCCGGGACCCCGAATCGCTTTTGCCTGTTGCGCTGCTCGGTTTCGGCGGCACATACATTTGATGATATCGACAAGATCATTGACGTCTTTGGCCGTGTGGTGAAGGCCTGATCACTTCAGCGCCCTGGTCTTCAACAGTTTTGGCAAGAGCGTAATTGAGGCCAGAATTGGATGGCGTCGCTGCCACTCGGAAACCTGTATTTTCACGCCAGAGTGGCGTTCAATTTTCCACGCAGCATAGTCAGCGCCACCCTGAAAGGTGAAAGCGGCCTTACACAATCTGGTCACCGACAACAGCTTGCCTTGCCAGCGCCGCGTGGACCATGATCGATGTGAAATCACGGTAGGCGTTGCAAGCTTTGTGATTGTTTCAAAATAATCGCGTTGGATGTCGACAATGAGTTTGGCGCGGCCGGAGTCTTCAGGACGCAATTCTGTTTGATAGGTGTTTTCAAAAAGGCTCTGCCATTGTTCAGTCGGCTCTGCACCCGGCGCCAATGCAGTTGCATTGGCCTGTGCCGTGTTGATGGCACGGGCGAGGAGTTGGTATACACGCTCACTGGCGACGACGTCTTTAGCCCACACCAGCGACATGGGCTGGGCGAAGCGTGCCCAGAAGTAGGGATTCGACGTATTGCCGTTCAATTTTTTCGCAAGTTGCTCCAGTGGCAGAACGGCATACTTCGCGCGGTAGGATTTCCTCGCGATCAAATGCTCTGCATAATATACATTGGGTGGCACCCAACTACATAGCAATCGCAGGAAAGGATTTTCAGACACGCCAGTTGCATTTTGCGTCAGCACATAAAAATCAATCAGGGTGTTTTCAGGCTTTGAATCGCGCAACGCCGAGCCATAGGCCAAAACGGCACTAACCGGCTGATGATGCGCGGCAATCCGTTCCGCCATTGCAAAGATAGCAGGCTGCACCGATTGCTCCACTACAGATTTGACAAACGCATGCAATGACTCGGTCATGCCACGATATATTCAATGCTGGGTCCCGCTTCCAGACGCAATGGTTCGTCTGTAGGTGGATCATAGAACTCGCCGTCGATGACGAAGGGTGTGGGGCAGGTGACGTCGCAAGTTTGACAGCTTGTGCTGGTGGCACCAGTGGGAGCGTTTCGCGCCTCATTGCCGTAAAGTACAGGAATGGCCCAGCGCAGAATATTGGGAACGGGATAAGGCATCGTTGTGGTACGCAAAGGGGCAAAAGCACCACCCCAAAACGGTTTTGCACCCAGTATCAATTTGTCGAGTGTTGTGGCCAACATCAGCAATTGCTCGCCAGTGCACAAGGTCTGACCGTTGCTGCGCAATGTGATGGGGTAGGGCCGGTCAAAGCGGTTGGGATCGTTTTGGTTCGGGGCGAGAAACAAGCTTTTCGACAGTACGGTTGCCAATGTCGCGAAGCTAGCCCATTGCCCGCCCACACCTTTGTCGTTGAAGGCAAGCTGGCAATAACGAGTGGCTTCAGCCACGGCGCCCGTGCCAAAAAACATGCCGTGCACGGCGCCACGCCCTTTTGGATTGGCCACGCGAACAGTGTGCCGCGAACGGGTCTGCTTCGGTTGCACATCTGCAATGAACGCGGCCTGTTCAGCAATGGACCTGCGGCGGAAGCCAAGGTCTGCCGCCGTCATGTTGGTGGTCCCATGGGGTAGCAAGGAGAGCCGTGGCACGGTTTTGAAATGGCCGCTTTCGGCTAACCAGGTCAGGATGAACTGGATCGTGCCGTCACCCGAGCTGATAAACAGGTCATCGATGTCATTTGTGGCAAAACGCCGGAGTGCCGTCTCGACGTCAGCAAATGATTTCAAAACCACAACGTCAGCATCGCAATTTTGCCGCTGCAAAATCTCTGCCAACGCCAGGCCTTTGCCCCGTCCGCGCCCGGCTTTGGGATTGATGATGACGCCGACTCTGCTCAAGGCCGGGTCATCCAGGATTGCAGGGGTCCATTGGCCTTCCGGGCAGAAAAAGCCTGAAGCAATTGCATCCCGTGTAGCGCCAGACAAATGGCTGTCCAGGCCGCCACCGTCAACAAGCCCCAATCGGGCCGGCCAGCCAGCGTAGTCAGAGTGAGCAATAAGAGGTTCGGGTTTCGTCGTGCGGTAATCTGCCTGAAAAATGTATCAATCCTGCGCCAAATATGAATTTCAAGACCGAGCCACTTGATCGCCACCCCTTCCATGAGGCGCTGCAACACATAGCCTCCGAGAATGACTACCATCGTGCCCCAGAACTGCTGTGTGCTCCATGTGATGCCCCAGTTGATCAGACCATAGGCCCAGGCAAAATACCAGAATGGCGGGTGCACAAGGTCGATGCCATGGTCGAAAATGTCACCCCATTTAGATGACGTCAAAGTGGTGCGTGCCAACTTGCCATCAACGGTGTCGAGAAAGGTCATGGCCCAGGCCGCGATCAGGCCCAGCCCATATTGGCCATAGAGAAAGAAAAGGAACGCAGCCACAGTCATGGCAGCGCCGATTGTCGTGACCATGTTGGGTGTGACACCGCGCGGTGCAAGCCAGCGTGTAACATAATAAGCAGGCATCGGCCACAGGTGCTTGGTCACCAAATCTGTTGCACCCTTGTAGGTGCCCATGAACATGCGCCATTCAACAGCGGCCTGATTGCCTTCAGTCAAAGGCAAGGCGTAGGGCGTTTCGCGTTTGCGCAGGGCCGCCCAGAAATCCGCATCCATATCGGATGGCGCCCGCAGCAGAAGGCCGGGACGTTTCAACGCTGTGTCTGATTGCATGGCCTCGATGACCGCCGCAGAGTCAGCGCTGCGCACGTGGGCTGCCAGAATCTTGTGGCCCGTTTCTTTTTCTGAGACCAGTACAAGATTTGGCCGCTTGATCAGTGCGGCAATCAATGGCTGGTCCAGCACGCCATTCGCATTCACAAGAATGGCAGGGCCGGCATGAAACGGCAAATCATCCAATGCCACTTCTTTAGTCAGCCCAGCACGGCGAAACTGTTCCCGAATACGTGCAGGAATTGTGCGTCCGAAAATCTGCCGGGACGTTCCACCCACAATACACAGCGCCGCCGTGAAATCACGTGGTGGTGCCACAGGCATCGGCTCAGTTTCAACAATAACACCAGCAGGCTTTCCGCTATTTTTTTTCTTCACCGTTTTTTTGTGGAGTGCCACGCTGTTGTCCCCGCCTCAAACGCGTTCTGATCTGCCAAGCAGATATACAGCAACACAACCAAAAACCAGCACGGGCAGCCAAGCTGCTAACCACGGGAATACAATACCCAGTTCGCCGACTGACATGGCGATGCCGTCAAGAATGAAAAACGAAAATCCCATGCCAACCCCGAGCGCAAACAGCATCCCCAACCCTCCGCCACGGCGGAAGCGCGTAGAGAGCGGAATGATCAATGCCAGCATGATGAAACTCACAAAAACCAGTGATATGCGTTTATGCCACCAAGCTTGATAGACATACGCGGGACGAATGCCAAAACCGTTGTTGGCTATGAAGTAGGACAAATCGCCAAGGGTCATCTCCTCCGGATCTCCGGAGCGGGAACCTGCTTCGGCGGCCTTCATGGTGCCGTTATAGACAAGCTGTGTGGAGCGCTTTGGTGGTGCTGTATCCCGGCCGTATACAACTGCATTTTGCAACAACCACCCCTTGGGTTCACGCGATGCCGATTGCGCATAGATCTGTTCAAGCAATATCCCAGTTGCATCCCGGCGAAAAATTGTGACGTCGGTTAACCGGGACGCGTCACGGTTGGCACCGGCTGCCCGCATGATGTCAGTGCCAGAGCGTAGCCAGATCGGATCCCTTTCACCGATCTTGAGTTTCTTCTCACCATAGTCAGCAATACCCCACCCACTCAATGTCGGCGCTGCGGCTGGCACCAGCCGGTCAACAAGAGTGAAATGCAATAACCCGATCAGCAACGCGAGAGGCGTTAAGACCGCAATTAAACGCAGGGGCGACAACCCAATGGACCAAATCGCCGTGATTTCATTGCGATAGCTCAACTCGGTCACCGTGAGGAGCAGCGCCAGCAAGAGACTGATCGGCAGGAAGGTTGCCATGGTTCCGGGCGCGCGGAATAAAATGTATTTGCTGATCATTCCAAGACCACCGTCACCCAGGTTCAGGATTTCCTTGGCATAGGCCACAACCTCAAGCGTTAACACAAACAGTGTCAATCCCAGCATGATTGGCAGAAACCGCCACACGATCATGCGTGCCATCATGAGACCGATGCGGTTCACGAAATTGCACCCCAGCCGATACGTTTCTTGACTCCATTGAAGTGGTGCGCAAACCAGTCGTTGACGGGCACGAAAATAGTGTCGAGACCGTCACCGGTAATACTGAAGCTGGCTTTCCAGAAGCGCCAGATGGCAAACACCGCCAGCAGCAACATGGGCAACCACATGGACAGCCACGGCGAGAGTGTGCCCAGCTTTGCGGCCAGGGCTCCCTGTTCCAAGATCTCATGAAAGGCCACAAGCAATGCCAGTGCAATGGCCATGCGATAGGCGCGCGGGCTGCGGCTCCGGCCAATGGCGAATGGGATCGCAAGAACGGGCAAAATCAACATGGCCAGAATATAGATGATACGACGGTGAAATTCTGCTCGCATAGCGTTCACTGTTGTGGATTTTGGCGGGTTGTCCATGGCCGCATAGATTTCCGGCAGTGTCATCTCGCGCTCATCTTCACCGCGCGGGCGGAACAGGTCTTTCGACACCTTTCCCAGCGGTGTATCGGTTTGATCAAACTGCGCAACGCTGGCCGGCATAGCTTCACCACTGATCGACAGCGTGGGCCAGCGTTCGATCAACAAGCGGTGCCCGTCGTTGAGACGCAGGATCGGGCGGTTTTGTCCAGGCACCGTGATGAGTTTTCCTGAAGAGGCAGTGAGCGTTTCCGATCCTCCGGGGCCCTTGTAGTCAAATACAAATATCCGCTCAAAGCTGTTGTCAGAGCGGTTGAGCTTGTCGAGAATGAACGTGCGATTGCCGGACTGCATGAATACGCCTTCTTCGGCCAGATAAAATGCATCGACGTTGGATACATCAAACAGCACTGAACGATAGGCATAGCGCGTATGCGGTTGTATCCACCCAAACATCGCCAGCGATGCGAGGCTGAACAGAAAAGCCAATAGAAGTGCGGGCCGCAACAGGCGGTGCAAGCCGATACCAGCGGCCATCATGCCGTCGATTTCATGATTTTTTGAAAGCTTGTTGAAGCCAAACAATAGCCCGAGAAACATGGCAGCAGGAACGGCCGTACCAAGAAAATGCGGCACCAGATAGGCCAGCAGTTCAAATACGACGCCGAAGGAGTTTTTCTTCCCCAGCGTCACATCAAGCAGGCGTACCAGTCGCTCCGACAGCAGAACAAGCAAGCCAATGCCGAGGCTGGCGACGAGCGGCATGGAAATCTGCCGCAATACATATCTGTCGATGACCGTCAGCAAATTGCCAAACCCTTGAATTGCAATATAGGACGGGGATTATACAACTTGGGCAAAGGCGTCCAGCAGGGAAGCCTGCAAGGCCCGCCTTGTAGAATCGGTTAGTACAGGTGCCGTTTTCAAATCGGGAACGCCGGGCCAGCCTGGGTCCGGGAAATCTGTCCCATCAAAAATCTGGAGCTCTGCATAGCGCGGCAGCACGTGAAAATGCACATGCGGGTCCACCATCATCAGGGCGATGTAATTGATCTTGTGATATCTCCGAAATCCCAAAAGTGCCTTTTCAATTTTGGACGTGCAGGAATGAAGTTCGGCATGAGCCTCTGGCGGCAGCGTTCCAAGTGATGTCGCTGCGTGTTTTGATCCCAGCACAAGTGCGCCAAGGGTCACTTGAGATGAGCGCAGAAGCACGCACCAATGCGTAAAATCTCTGAGCAGCGTGTGCGGATAGCCGAATTTTTCGAGCGTTGCGTTCATGCTCCCGATTTCATTGATCAAGGTGGCGAAAGCGTGACGATCGGCTGGACTTCAACGGCGCTGTTTTCCCGGTTCCAGCGATGAGGTATCATATCCGTTGACCAACGGCCTTGCAGGCGACGGATGTGAAAGAGATTCCACGCAGCAGCTTCGTGGGTTGCATCACCCATGGACGACGCCGAGGCAACGCCAATGATCGGGGCAGGCCCAGATTTGGTGTCGAGCCAATTCAGCATGGATACGTGATTGTGACCGTGCAAAACCAGTTCGCACCCTTCATCTGCAAGCACAGATTTCAAGGCAGCAGCATCCGTCAAGGCCTTGCGCTTGACAGCGAGTCCCGGCAACGGCGGATGATGAATCATCACCACGCGATAAAACCCCTGTTGTCCAAGCTGTCCGAGTACATTGCGCAAATCGCGCAATTGTCGCGAACCGAGTGTTCCGGCAGCCATGTGATAGCTCTGTGGCTGCCCGGTATTCAGGCCAATCAACGCCGTGGTGCGGCGCAAGCGCACGAAGGGAAACGGTGAGTTACCAACTGCCGGGTCCACCCGATCCGGGTTCATCCAGGGTGCGAAGTGGCCGAGGCCTCTTGACCATGGCACAGGCACGTAGGTGTCATGATTACCTGGTACAAATGTCAATCGGTCAGGTGGACCAAACTGCGACATCCATTCAGCAGCCTTGGGAAATTCATTCCAGGCTGCCAGGTTCACCACATCTCCCGTGAGTGCAACGTGGTCTGGATTTGCCGCAATGATACTGGCCTGAATGGCATCAGCCACAGTCATCAAATGGCTCTTCTTCCGGTTCAGAAACCATGAAAAACTGCCGATCACGCGCTTGCCGCTGAAGTTGCGCAAGACGGTACGTTTGCTGAGGTGGGCGAGATGCACATCAGAGAGGTGGGCGAGCGTGAAGGACACGTTCCGGCTTTCGTTGACTTTGGGTGAATCGGGTGCGAATGAACCGCCTTCATAGTCGGACCCTCATGACGGATTCAAGCATAGTGCGCGTGATTATTCTAGCAGCAGGACAGGGAAAACGGTTGCTACCCCTGACATCAGATGTACCCAAAGCCCTTCTCGATATTGGTGGCAAAAGTCTGATCGAACGGCAGGTCGAGGCCTTTGCTGCGAATGGACTGACTGATTTCGTGGTCGTCACCGGTTATGCCGCAAATAAAATGGAGCGGGCTTTGGCGTTGGTGGCGGCCCGCCTGCACGTGACGATCACCACGGTGTTCAATCCTTTCTTTGCTGTGGCCGACAATCTTGCAAGTTGCTGGTTGCTGCGCAGCTACATGGACCGCGACTTCATTCAGGTGAATGGGGACAATGTGTTTCAAGGCGATCTGGTCGCGCGTTTGCTGGAACCTTCAACGCAAAGTATCAGCGTCGCCATCAATCGGAAGAACAGCTTTGATGCAGACGACATGAAGGTCAAGTTGGATGGTGCTTGCTTGATCGAAGTCGGAAAGACATTGCCTGTCGACTTGGTGGATGCCGAAGCCATTGGATTTTACATTTTCCGCGGCGAAGGTGTGAAGCACTATGTCGACGAACTTGAATTGGCCATGCGCGATCCGCAAGGGTTAAAGCGATGGTTTCCTTCCGCAATCGGATCTCTGTCAAAGCGGGTTCCAATCGGCGTTGTAGAGATCACAGGCCTGCGCTGGACCGAAGTGGATTTTCCGGTGGACTTGCAGCAGGCAAGGCTTCTCGTTTCAAGCTGGAATTGAAAGACATAGGCTCCAATTTTTGTCGCAACGAATGACCTGAACGTGTTAAGCGAAAGCACTAGCTTGCTTGGCAATTTGTAACGGCGGTACGGCTTCCAACACCCTTCGCGCTTTGATCTGCTTCGCAAACCGCGTCATGATGAAAGCCGGGATGTCCAGCGTGGGAACGGGTTTGCCGGTGAGAAAGCCTTGGATGAAATCACACTGGATATCCTGAATGATTGCGGCCTGTTCCGGTGTTTCAATACCCTCGGCAGTCACCTTCAGGCCGAGGTTGCGGCTCAGGCTCATGATTGAAGACAGCATACCGCGCACCCTTGGCTTTTGTTCCATCGCGGTGATGAAGCTGCGGTCGATCTTCAGTTTCGAGAATGGAAATTTCCAGAGATAGCTCAGACTGGAATAGCCCGTACCAAAATCATCCAGCACGATGGGGCAACCCATTTCGCGCAGGGATTCGAGTTGCGACAGCACCACGTCGGCATCCCCCATCATGGTGCTTTCTGTAATCTCTACTTCCAACCGGTAGGCCGGGAAGCTTGAGACTTCGAGGGCATTGTGCACATCAGTGAGCAAGGTGCCGTCAAGAAACTGTTCGGGCGACACATTGACGGCAACGGTGAGGTGTTGCGGCCAATGCACAGCTGTGCGGCAAGCCTCCGCCAAGGCCCAGGCCCCGATTTTGCTGATGAGGCCAGCGTCTTCTGCCACGGGAATGAATTCAGTCGGGGACACATAACCCATGGTGGGGTGCTTCATGCGCAGCAAGGCTTCGAAGCCTGCCAACTCGCCAGACTGGCTGTTGAAGAAGGGCTGGTAATTGAGGCTGAGGTAATGTTGGTCGAGGGCGTCCTGCACCGCCGTCAACACATCGGTGCGCCGTTTTGAGGCCTGCGACAGGGCGGGATTGAAAAATGCATAGCCCGGTCCACCACGCTCGGTTGCTGATTTGTAGGCAAGGCCGGCATTTTGCAGCAGCGCTGCCGCGTCATGTTCCTCTGGCCCAGACAGCACCACGCCAGCGCCGATTTCGATCGTCAGTTTGCGGTCCACCCAGTCAATGGGCTCGATCAGCTTGTTGAGATAGGCCTTGGCCCGGGTCATGGCTTCCAGCGGATCGGCAATCACCGGAATGAAGACAGCAAAGCTGCGATAATCAAGACGGCAGCATAAGGTTCCGGCATCCACCATGGCATGCAGCCGGGCGGCCAGGGCCGACACAACGTAATCGCCAACGTGCCGGCCCAGGGAGCCTGCCAGTCTTGGCAATCCCGTCATGCCGAATTCGATCATGGCCGACAGCGGTGGATTGACACCTGCCGCCTTGAAATGGGCATCAACCTTTGTCATGAAGGCCGAACGGTTGAGCAGGCCTGTCAACTGGTCCAGCATCAACAGCCGGGCAATATCTTCTTCCAGACGTGCGTTGTGGCGGCGCAGTTGATCAAGTTCGGTTTGGTGTTCGGGGGACATATGGGGTGCCGTTGCAAATCAATTGGCTCAAAGCTTAACGGCCTTGATGTGAAGCAGTCGTAAATTTTGAAGGGCATTCGCCACATTATCATGCAAATACTCAGTTTATCTTCATTTTCGCGCACAGGGTTGTGTGCTGTTGCAGCGGCTCTTCTCCTGATTGTTGTTGGGGCAGGTTTTGCTGAGGCACGTGAAACCTATGTGCACTATGCGGAGCGGATTCTGGCAGCGCCACCGGAAGGCACAGCGATCCGGCCTGATCTTGAGGCTACAGTTTTGCGCGCTACCAACGCCTATCTCAAGGCAAATGGGCTGCTCCCTCTTAAAAAGGCGGAGGAAACCCTGCTGACAGCCGCACGTGCCCAGGCCATGGATTTGCTGATTCAGGGTGGCATGGGACATGTGGCCAGCACGGGCCATGATTTTGAGGCGCGGATGCGGGCTTTTCACCCCGGCCAGATGTTTTTATCACCCATGGCTGAAAATGCAGCACGGTTGCGCAATACGGACCTCTCCGATTCGGCCAAGGCACAGGCGCTGGTACAGCAGTGGATCGAGTCATCGGGCCACCGCAAGAACATGATCAACCGCACCTATGTGAACATTGCCGTCGGCGTTGTCAGCAGGGGCAAGGACGTTTACGCGGTGCAGATATTTTCCGGCCCGGTGGTAAAAACCAATCTCATGGGGGGCATCAACTGAAATAAAACAGCCCCGGCTTTGACCGGGGCCGTTGATTACATCGCAGGTGCTGCCAGCGCCGCACGCGGCCCGGCCAAGGCCCGTTGCGCCGCATTCTTCACGGCCTTCTGCAGCTTTTCAAACGCCCGCACCTCGATTTGCCGAATGCGTTCGCGTGACACATCGAATTCCTTCGACAGGTCATCAAGTGTTGCCGGATCATCCTGAAGTTTGCGGGCTTCAATCACGCGGCGTTCACGGTCGGTCAACTTGGTCAGGGCCTCGTTGAGAAAGCCATTACGCATCGAAGTTTCCTCGTTCTGCGCCAAAACCTCTTCCTGACTGTCGGAATCATCCACCAGCCAATCCTGCCATTCACCGTCACCGTCACCATCGGCGCGCAGGGTCGCGTTCAACGATGTGTCACCGCCCAGACGGCGGTTCATCGAAATCACTTCCGATTCTTCCACGCCCAGTTTGGTGGCGATCAGTTTCACCTGTTCCGGCTTCAAGTCGCCTTCTTCCAGCGCCTGAATCTGGCCCTTCACCTTGCGCAAATTGAAGAACAGCTTCTTCTGGTTGGCGGTGGTGCCCATTTTTACCAGCGACCATGACCGCAACACAAATTCCTGGATCGACGCCTTGATCCACCACATCGCATAGGTCGCCAGCTTGAAGCCCTTGTCCGGCTCAAATTTCTTCACGGCCTGCATCAGGCCAATATTGCCTTCCGAAATCACGTCGCCCACGGGCAGACCATAGCCACGGTATCCCATGGCAATCTTGGCCACGAGCCGCAGATGACTGGTGATCAGTTTGTGTGCTGCATCAACGTCGCCATGTTCTTTCCAGCGCTTGCCCAGCATATATTCTTCCTCAGGCGCCAGCATGGGAAACTTGCGGATTTCCTGGAGGTAACGATTGAGGCTGCCTTCACCAGCAGCAATTGCAGGTAATGAAACGGTCTTTGCCATTGATTTCCCTTTCCCTCCCCGCTCCAGGGAGGCTCCCGACCCTAGTGATATAGGATGCGGTTTTGGATTTTAAAGACACAAAAGAAGTTGCAGATTAGATAACCTTGTCTACGGCTGTTTGTTCCCGGCAGATTGCAGCTGCAATTCATGGTGAAGTTGTGACATGGCCTGGGGCAGCGCTGCCTCAAAGTGCAGCGCCTTGCCGGTCTTGGGGTGTTCAAAACCCAGCACTGCGGCGTGAAGAGCTTGTCCTTTCAATGCGTTAACCGCATGTCTTGCGGGTTCTGAGAGTTTGGCCAGGGAGGACTTGAAGCCACCGCCATAGACACCATCCCCCAACAAGGGATGGCCGATATGCGCCATGTGCACGCGAATTTGATGGGTGCGCCCGGTTTCCAGGTTGCAGCGCACCAAACTGGCAATATCGCCAAAGCGTTCCACGACTTCATAATGGGTGATCGCTTCCTTGGCATCGGAACGCGTGCTGACAGCCATTTTCTGGCGGTTGGTGGTGGAACGGGCGATTCCCGTGGTCATCATTCCCGCCGGGCGTTGCGGCACCCCCCAGACAAAGGCCAGGTAGGCCCGTTCCAGCCGGCCGTCGCGGCCATGGGCCTGAAATTGTTCCGACAGACTTTGATGCGCTGCATCATTCTTGGCGATGACCAGCAGACCGGAGGTATCCTTGTCCAGACGGTGCACAATGCCGGGGCGCTTCACCCCTCCAATTCCTGATAGCGAGTCGCCACAATGGGCCAGCAGGGCATTGACCAAGGTGCCGCTGTCATGGCCAGCTGCGGGATGTACCACGAGACCAGCAGGTTTGTTGATGACAATGACATGCTTGTCTTCATACACAACATCAAGCTCAATTTGCTGCGCTTCAGGTTCTGCCGGTCTGGCGGGCGGAACAACAATATCGACTCGCTGCAATGGCTTCAATTTCAGCCCGGAGTCATCGGCAAGCTTGTTCTCGACATTCACCTGCCCATCCGCAATAAGCCGCTGGAAGCGGGCCCGGCTGATGTCCGGGAAGCTGCGGGCCAGAAAGCGGTCGAGGCGTTCAGGTTGATCTGCAATGGCAAATAGATGTTCAGGAGATAATGTCATATGACCAGCGATAGCACAGAGACGCCCACTGTCCACCCGGGACCGTCAAAGGCCCTATTGCGACTGGTCAAGATCATGGGTGCCGTGCTTGTGCTGCTGTTTCTGGCCTTGATCGGTGGTATCATCTGGAAAGCCACCCACAAGCCCCCGCCGGAGGTGCAAGACGTGATGTTTGACCTCGGCCTTGATCCCGCGCGCATCAAACAGCTCGCCGTGGATGGAAACACCCTGGCCATTGTGACAGACCGGGAACTCGTGGTGGTGGATGTGGCAAAGCGCAAAGTCATCATGCGGAGTGGAAAACCGTAGATCTCGCCCGCATCAACCACCCCCTCCCCCCTGCGGGGTACTCCCCCGGCCAAGAAAGAGGCCGAGGGAGAAAGCATGGGTTTTTTCTCCCTCGCGCGCAGCGTGGGGGAGTGCC
>CAXTKL010000042.1:0-23306 GCA_964244825.1 uncultured Aestuariivirga sp. | reverse complement strand
CTAGGAAGGTTCTGAAGGAGCGAAAACATATGTCCCGTATCCCCTTGATGCCAAAGGCCACCGCCGTATGGCTGGTTGAAAACACCACTTTGACCTTCAAGCAAATTGCTGAATTCTGCCATTTGCATGAGCTTGAAGTGAAAGGCATTGCCGATGGTGATGTGGCAACGGGGGTGCGCGGGCTGGACCCTGTAACGGGCGGACAGTTGACGCGTGAAGAAATTGCAAAGTCAGAAGCCGACGTCAATCACAAGGTGGCCATTCTCGAATCAAAGGTCATTGATGTGACGGTGAAAACCTCAACCTCTGGGCCGCGCTATACGCCCGTGTCGCGCCGTGGCGACCGGCCCGACGCCATTCAATGGCTGCTCCGCTTCCACCCGGAATTACCCGATGCCGCCATCATGAAGCTGGTGGGCACCACCAAGCACACCATCAATGCCGTGCGCGACCGCAGCCACTGGAATATCCAGACCATCAAGCCGGTGGACCCGGTGTCGCTGGGCATTTGCACACAAACTGCCCTTGATCTTGCCGTGCAGAAAGCTGCCGCCAAGTCTGGCAAGAAGAGCATGGGCGATGGCGAGGCCCTGCGCACGTTGATTCCAGCGTCAGAAGTCGAAGGCACCACAGCCTATGCCAAGGCGCAGGAAGATGCTGCCGCCGTTGCTGCTGCCAATGAAACCGTCAGCGAAGCCGCAACCCGCCGCGACAGTGAAGACTTCAACGCCGACTCGGTGTTCGCAAAACTGAAAGGCCTGAAACTCGAGGAAGAGCACAAGTAATGCGCATTCTCGTTGTCGGCGGTGAAGGAACAGTGGGCAAAGCAGCGATCAGTGGTTTTTCCAAAGGCCATGATATCGTCAGAGCCGGACGCAAGTCTGGTGATGTGCTGGTTGATGTCTTGGACGAAGCGTCTGTCATCGCCATGTTCGCCAAACTTAAAACTGTCGATGCAGTTGTGGCCTGCACAGGCCATTCCTATTTCGGTCCCGTGGCCACCATGACGCCCACCCAGTTTCTGGATGGCGTCAAGGATAAGGTCATGGGTCAGGTCAATTTGGTGCTGTTGGGCATGGCCCACGTCACTGACGGTGGATCTTTTACCCTGACAAGTGGCATTCTCTCCCGCGATCCGATACGCCAAGGATCGAACGCGGCGGCAACCGATGGTGCCATCGACGCTTTCGTCATCGGAGCAGCAATTGAAATGCCTCGTGGCATTCGCATCAATGCCGTCAGCCCCGGCCTGCTGGCGGATGCTGCACAAAAGTATGACGGATATTTTCCGGGCCATATTCCGGTGAGTTCGCAACGTGTGGGCTTCGCCTTCGCCAAAAGTGTTGAAGGCGCCATCAACGGACAGATCATCACTGTTGATTGATCAATCTTTCACAGGCACCGTATAGTTCAAGGGCATCCGCGCACCATCGGCGTAAATGACCTGTCCTGAAACATAGCTCGCATCATCTGACGCCAGAAAAGCTGCAATTGATGCGATTTCCGATGGCTGGCCGACGCGGCCCATGGGTGTGCGCGACAGAATGCGGTTCATTGCCATCTTGTCAGTAGCCACACCTTTCAACATGTCCGTCATGATGGAACCGGGTCCAATGGCATTCACGCGAATGCCATGTTCAGCCAATGCCAGTGCGGAAACTGCAGTGAGTTGCTTCACCCCGCCTTTTGACATGGTGTAGGGCGCAATAATGGGGATGGCCAAGGTGTCATTGACTGATGACATGTTTACGATGACCCCTGGTTTCCGCCCCGACTTGACTTGGTCAATCATGTGGCGCGCTGCTTCTTGCGTGAGCAGGAATGCACCTTTCAGGTTGACACCGATGACCTTGTCGAAATCATCTTCGGTGATATCGAGAAAGTTTTTCGCAATGGAAATCGCGGCGTTGTTCACGAGCACATCGATGGCGCCATATGTTTTCACAATCTGTGAGACTGTGGATTTGATATCGGTGGATTTCGATACATCACAATGCATATAGGTCGCACCAATGGATTTTGCCGCCGCTTCGCCCTCGGCGTCCAGCACATCGGCGATGGTCACAATTGCACCCTCGGCCATAAACCTCTCAGCAATGGCAAAACCAATGCCGCGGGCAGCGCCAGTGACAAGCGCGATGCGGTTTTCGAGTTTCACAGGATTCTCCTAGTGGCCGTGGAAATTGCTGGTGGCGGTTTCCATCAGGATGGACATGAATGCAACATGCCGGGCACGGGACAATGCGGCCAGGGCCGACTCAATCACGTCACGATTGCTGAGCCAGCTCGTGGTATCGCGCTTTGCATTCCAGGCGCCGGTATTCAAGGGTGAAATGTCTTCGATGTTGGGAGGGTAGATCGCAGTGATCCTGACTCCGCTGCCGCGCAATTCCTGCCGCAAAGCATCCGTCATGCCGGCTTGTCCGTGCTTCGATGCGACGTAGGCTACGGATGCACCTTGCAGCGGCACGTTGCTCATGCCGCTGACCGAAACCATGTTGAGGATATCTGGTGTTTCGGATTTTTTGAGCAGGGCCAGCAACCCCCGTGTCAGCAAAAGTGTGCCCGTGACATTGGCGGTGATGGTTTGTGCAATTGCCAGAGCATCGTGGCTGTGCATCGGACCGGAAAGCCAGGTCGCCGCGTTGTTGATGAGAATATCGAGTGGGTGATTTTCGTCGCGCCATTTTTTCGCGAAAGTGGTGACATCGGAAATGTCTGACATGTCGAGCACCACTGTTTCGGGCTTGGTGCCCGTGCGCAGGCGAATGGACTCGGCAAGGGAATACAAGTTTTCCGGACTGCGACCGGAGATCGTCACATTCGCACCGAGATCCGACAGCACCACCGCGAAGGCGGCACCAAGGCCACGTCCTGCACCCGTGATGAAAACATGTTTGCCCTTGATGCTATCCATCGGATTGTCCCTTAATAGGTGTCAGCCGATTTCACCATGCGGGCAAAAGCGGCAATGATCAATGCTGCCAGAACCGTAAGCCCCAAGCCCCATTGCAGATTGCTGACTTGCGCCGCAAAACCAATCAAAGGCGGCCCGGCAAGAAAGCCCGAATAGCCCATGGACGTCACAGCAGCGATTCCCCGCCCCGGCGCATCCGGCTCCAATCGCCCGCCACCTGCGAACAGGACAGGTGCCACATTGCCGATGCCGATGCCACCAATGGCAAAGGCCATGAGGGCCATTGGTACGCTCGGCACAACGAGGGCAGCTGCGGTTCCGGCGGCGGTGAGCAGTGCACTCCACATCACCATGGGCACCGCTCCGAACCGCTGCCGCAACATGTCGCCCGTGAAGCGTGACACCGCCATGCCGGATTGATAAAATCCAAAGGCCATGGCAGCGGTTGCAGCTTCAACGGTGAAACGGCTCTGCAGCATGATGGCTCCCCAATCACCCACCGAACCTTCAATCATCAGGGCAAGAAAACACAAGCCACCAAGGCCGATGGTGGCTTTTGTGGGCCAGGCAAAGTGCGAGCCGGATAAGCCTTTGTCAACTTCGGCGGGGAGAAAATAGCGGGCGCAAAGCAATACACCAATCGCGCAGACAAGGCTGATGATCGCGAGCTGATAATATTCCCCAACCTGTCCCAAAAGCCAGGCACCACCAATGGTCCCAATCGCCGCCCCCACACTGAAACCGCCGTGAAAACCGGACATGACGGGTTGTTTGAGTGCTTTTTCCACCGCAAGACCGTGGGCATTCATAGCCACATCCATGGAACCCACCGAAGCGCCGAGCACCATGCCGCCCAGCATGAAGAGCGGCAGTGTGGGTGCGAGGGCAGGCGCAAACAGGAAGGCCGCCAGACACAAGCCGCCAACAAGCGTCACAAAGGCGCTGCCCTTTTTGTTGATGATGGCACCCGCTATCGGCATTGCGATCACCGCACCTGCGGCAAACGACAACAGGGCCACCCCAAACATGCCAAGTCCGGTGTCCAGCCGAAGTTTAGCGAAGGGAATATGCGTCACCCAGCCGCCGACCAATGTACCGTGAATCAGGAACACGGCCATGATGGCGCGGCGAGCGGCGGTTGGGCTATTTGGCATGGTGTTTCCAATTGCATTGAAGATTCGTCCGGTAGTCGTGTATCGGAGTCGCCATGACTGCTCAACCCAACAGCAAGTATGCCGTAACGTTTGTTTTCATCACTGTGTTTCTGGACATGGTGGGCTTTGGCCTGATCATGCCGGTTTTACCGAAACTGATCACCACGGTGGGGCACATCACTGTGGCCGAAGCGGCCTCGATTGGTGGCTGGATGTTCTTTGCGTTTTCGCTGATGCAATTCGTTTTCGGCCCGACCATGGGAAACTTGTCCGATGCCTTTGGGCGCAGGCCGTTGCTGCTGCTGGCGGTGTTCGGGCTGTTCGTCGACTATCTGATCATGAGCTTTGCGCCCAATCTCGCCTGGATGTTTGTGGGCCGCGCCTTTGCTGGCTTCTGTGGCGCGTCCTATGTCATTGCCAACGCCTATATCGCCGATGTGACGCCGCAGGAGGGCAGGGGCAAGGCTTTCGGCCTGATGGGAGCGGCCTTCGGTCTGGGATTTGTTGTGGGGCCAGCGCTGGGTGGCATTCTCGGGGCCTATGGGCCGCGTATGCCGTTTTATGTGGCCGCTGGCGTATCCCTGCTGAATTTGATTTATGGATATTTCGTGCTGCCAGAAACCTTGCCGCTCGAAAAACGCCGCGGCTTCGAATGGCCCCGGGCCAATCCTTTCGGCACGTTCAAGGTGTTCAAAAGCTACACGGGCGTTTTGCCGTTATGTGTTGTCATGTTCGTGTATTTCTTCGCCTCTGCGGTGTATCCGGCGATCTGGCCGTTCTGGGGCATTGCGAAATTCGGCTGGAGCGAACTGGTGATCGGCCTTACCCTGGCGGCATTCGGGATTGTGACCGCAGTGTTTCAGGGTGCCCTCACGGGACCTGCGGAAAAGCGCTTTGGCCAAAGCAACGTGGTGATGATCGGCTTGCTCTCGTCGGTGATTGCCGTGATCGGTTATGGCCTTGCACCTGGCATTATCGCTGTCGTCGTGCTATTTGTGGTGCACGGGCCCGAAGGTTTCGTGCACCCGATGTTGACAGCACTGATGTCAAGGGCGGTTCCTGAAGATGCACAGGGCGAATTGCAGGGCGGCATCTCGTCAATCATGGCGGTGTCGATGTTGCTGGGTACCGTATTTTTCTCACAGGTATTTTCATGGTTCGCAAAACCCAACGGGATTGTGGAATCTCCTAACGTCGCCATGTATGTGGCTGCCGCCGTGCTGGCGCTGACCCTGCTGATATTCCTCCGTGTACGGACGAGATATACCTAAGCTGTTCGACAATATTGCGAAAATAATCCTTGACGGGGAAACCTAATTGTTCTATATATGTTCCAACCGGTTGGCCCTTGGGCCCAGCTGATTGACATCGTGAATCAGTGCCCCGCTGCCCGGGCCGAAAGTGGCAGCAGCGCCCCGGCCGCTCAAGTTCAAGCCGGAACCCCGGGGACGCTTGGGGTATTCGCTACCGTCAGCTCGGCCGATTTGGCGGGCCGCAACAGCGGCTCATCCAACTTCCTGTACACATGCGCATGGTGGCCCTCGCAATAGCTAGATCAACCTTATAGGACTGCTCGACGATGATAAAGAATTGTGAGTTGGTGTTGGATTTGATGGCGCAACTGGCTGTGCACACGTTACATATCAGCAATGCCCTATTGGAATTGCGCGTTGGGCCAACGTCTCGACGAACGGATTACAATTGCTGTGCGGTTTGCAGATTGGGCAAGACAGGTCATTGGGATGTGGAAAACTTAAATTCCTACGGTTGTCTTTCAAACGTTAATTTCTTGTCATAAAGGATACTTAGCCCTTCGGTCTGTGCATTCTTGAAAATGAACAGGAGAGAATAATGGCGCCCTCGACAAATCAAACACCTTTTCTCGTCTCTACAAACTCAACGGTTACTTTCAATTCTATCTTGAGCGTTGGCGATCAAGTGGGTTTCAAAAAAGACGGTGTTACCCCTTGGAAAATGGTGGGTATTCCTGACGGACTAGGGGCTTATGACAACGGCGATGGTACGATGACCGTTCTGATGAATCACGAACTTGGCGCAAGTTTGGGCGCGGTGCGCGACCACGGTGCAACGGGTGCCTTTGTCAGCAAACTGATCGTGGACAAAACAACCTTCGAAGTGAAGTCAGCAACTGATCTTATTCAGACAGTCAACCTTTATAACACAACAACAGGACTTTATGAGGCAAAGACGGTTGCATTTGCGCGTTTCTGCTCCGCTGATCTGCCCGCTGTGAACGCTTTCTATGACCCGAGCACGGGCCTTGGCACAAAAGAACGCATTTTCATGAACGGCGAAGAAACCGGCCCCGAGGGCCGCAATTTTGCCCATATTGTGACTGGCACTGAAGCAGGCTCGTCTTTCGAGCTTGCACGGCTGGGGAATTTTTCTTCTGAAAACGCTGTTGCAAATGCGTTCAGTGGCGCCAAAACTGTAGTTGCGTCAACAGATGACGCAACTCCCGGTGAGGTTTACGTCTATGTAGGTGACAAGCAAGCCACTGGTTCCACAATTGAAAAAGCTGGCCTGACCAATGGCAAGCTTTATGGCATTCAAGCCTCCTTTGGCGACGACGGCTTTGCCACACCGACCAACGGAACTTTCACGCTGGTTCAACAAGGCACAAACGGTGACGTGTCAAATATGACTGGAGCGCAACTTCAGGCTGGATCAGCGCCCCTGACACAGTTCGGCAGACCAGAAGATTCGTGTTGGGATCCATCAAATCCAAATCGCCTCTATGTTGTAACCACAGGCACGCCAGCAACTGCAACGTCTGCCGGAATCCCAACGCGGCTTTTTGCGATTGACTTTATCGACGTTGAACACCCGGAGCTTGGCGGCAAGATTTCAGTTGTTCTCGAGGGAGCTGTTGCTGGGAGCAATCCAACGACTGGCCCCGTGATGATGGATAATCTGACCGTCACTGAATCAGGCCTCGTCATCCTTCAGGAAGACCCAGGCAACAACGCCCGCCTTTCGAAAGTCTGGATGTATGATCCAAAGGCGGACAATGGCGTTGATGCCTTCAGTGGATTGACTGAACTGGCTCAGCACGACCCAGCACGATTTACCAATCCGTCGGGTGCAACGGCCACTCCGGCACCGTTTGGCACCACGGGCTTTGGTCAGGACGAAGAGTCATCAGGCGTGATCGACGTGACGTCGCTTCTTGGTGCCGACAAACTCACCTTTATGCTCGACGTACAAGCGCATTATGGCATCAATGGAGAGCTCGTCGAGGGTGGCCAATTGCTGACAATGTCTGTGGATACTCCGAACGCGGGTGTTACTGATTACAAGGGCACAAACGGCGCCGACACATTTGACGGTGGCTTTGGCAATGATGAGCTCAACGGCCGCGGTGGCGATGACAAGTTGTTTGGCAATTACGGCGACGACGAAATCAACGGCGGCAAAGGCAATGACATGCTCGATGGCGGCGTTGGCAATGATGAGATCGAAGGTGGTGAAGGCAATGACATGCTCTTCGGCGGTGTTGGCAATGACAAGCTGGACGGTGGAGACGGTAAAGACACACTCGATGGTGGTGTGGGTGACGATGTTCTCAAAGGTGGTGAGGGCAATGACATCCTCAAGGGCAACTTCGGAAACGACAAGCTGAACGGAGGATCTGGCGATGATCAGCTGTTTGGCAATCAAGGAAAAGACATTTTAACGGGGGGTCGCGGCAACGACAGGCTCGACGGTGGTGGCGGTGACGACATCTATTATCTTGGTTCCGACAATGATTGTTTTGATTTTCGTCAGTCGCAAGGCAGAGACGACGGATTCAACGGCAAGTTTGGGGGCAGCGACAAGGCGCTCAACCATTGGACCAATAGTGATACCTTTGGCAACGATACCATTGTCTTTGGCAAGTTTGCAGGCCATGACACGGTATATGACTTTGACGCAAATCCACATGGTGGCCAAGATAAAATCGATCTAACCAGTCTTGGTCTTACAGCTTCAACTTTCGCAGCAAGCGTGTCTATTACCGCCTATGGCAATGGAACACTTGTTTCGCTGTCGTCCGATGACACGCTTTTGCTGAAGGGCGTTGCTGTATCTACAATAACGATTGATGACTTCCTGATCTGAGAACAGCGAGCGAAACTTCAGCCCGTTCCAAGTGCTCCCACTTGGAGCGAGCATTTCTACATCTGTTGCTTTTTTTATTCACGTCTGGTGCGGCGACATTACATTAATTTCATCTCCATCTGCGTGAAGAACCCATCAGATGGGAAACAAGCGCCGAATTTGACAAATGCTGAAAACCGGCACTTTCCCGGCGGCGCGCAAAAAGCCACTCACGAGGCGATTGAGCCTGCCGAGGAAGCGCCGTACAGGATACTGGCATGGAAAAGGGGTGGGGAATGACAGGAAAATGCTCGTGTTTACATGAATGAATGCGGGGTGAAGATTTCCCAGCACGTTTCACATTCAGAAGATTTGCGCGAAGGTCTGTCTTGTCAGAGTCAGTTCGCGTCAATTCTTTAACGGGCTGTTTTGTGAGCTGAAAGAAAAACCTCCGCTGGTGCTCTGCAAAATGACGAAGAATGTGGCAGAGTAGTATCAGAATTTTCAAAAAACGCAGGAACCGCTCCATGATCCGCCACACCGTCGTCTTCAGCCTGAAACACCTCGCTGGTTCCCCGGCTGAACGGGAGTTTCTTGATGCCGCCGAAGTGCTGGCTGACATTCCTGGTGTTCAGAAGTTTGAGAAGCTGAAACAGACCAGCCGCAAGAATGACTATGCCTTTGGCTTTTCCATGGAATTCACAGATCAGGAGGCTTACGCGGGTTATAATGATCACCCCTGGCACGTTGCCTTTGTGCGGGACCGCTGGGTGCCGGAGGTTTTGCGCTTCATGGAAATTGACTACGTGCCGCTGTGAAACTTTCCGCCATCACCTACGTCGTGCGCGACTATGACGAGGCTATAGCCTGGTTTGTCGATGTGCTGGGTTTTGAGCTCCATGAGGACACGAAGCTGACTGACAGCAAGCGCTGGGTTCTTGTTGCTGCACCGGGTGCCGGAAGCGCACTTTTGCTGGCCAAGGCGGAAGGTACGAATCAGCAGGCGGCCATAGGGCAGGCGGCTGGTGGTCGAGTCGGGTTTTTTCTGCATGTCGATGATTTTTACGAGGCACATACAACACTGCTCTCGCGGGGCGTGTATTTTCGGGAGCCGCCGCGCCATGAGAGTTATGGCACCGTCGCGGTTTTTGATGATCTCTATGGAAATGGCTGGGATTTGATCGGTGCAGCCGCCGTTCGTTAAGCATCCGGAAACCATAAATCCAATAGCCTTGCGGCAACGAGGGCGAATATGACGACTGCAGCACATCAACGAACTGACAATCAACCGGCAAAGCGAACCTTTGGCGAAATGATTGCCCATTTGCAGGCGGGTCACAAGGCCCATGCCAAGCCTGCACCGCATCTGAAGGCGGTTCCCGCAGTGCAGGCGGAGCAACCTTCACCTATTGCGTTGCCGAATACCATCCAGTTGAAAGCTTTGGACCTGGAGCGGCGGCAAAATCTGCTGCTGGGCCATGTCAACCGCACTATGCCTACGGGTTGCCACGTACTGGCCTGGAGCATTTTGCCCAAGGACGTGTTTCAAAGCGAGTTGGGCCGCTTCCTGATGATCGGCTATGATTTTCATGCCCACGGCCCGGAAAATACGCTTCTGTTGCCCGCGACCGCCAATGGTGCGCAATTCTTGAAATTGCCGCGACATCCCCTGGTGACGGTGCAGGCCCATGTTGCAGACGCATTTGAACGTGTCAATGCCTTGCGGGAAACCGTCACCGCTGATCACCATCGCACGGTGCAGGCCATGCAGAGTGGTGATATTTCACAGCTTTACCGGAGCAGCGAGAGACATTCACGCTATCGCCAGCAACTCTCAGATATCGCCTGTGATATCGCTGAAACGGCGTTTGGTGAAAACATCTGGGAAGCTCACGAAAGTCGCTTTCGCAAGCTCATCCAGTCACTTTGAGTCGCACTCAGGCGGCGATGTGGGTTTCGCCCTGCAATTTTGCAATTTCATCCTTCAGCCTGAGCTTTTTTCGTTTGATCGCGGCAATTTCCGAATCCGTTGATGCTGGATGTGCGATGGCGTCTGCCAGTTCCGTTTCCAGCACACGGTGTTGTGCCATAAGCTCTGCGAGGGTGGGTGAAGACATCGATTACCTCCGGTTGGAAAATGAGGGGCCGATACTCAAATCGGACAACGCGCGTCCGTCATCAGAATGGCACAAAAAAGGGGGCTTGTCGAACGCTGTTCGAGCGCATAGTTGATTTTCCAGTCAGGACTGCGAGGGACAAACATGGATGCGCTGCAACAGGTTCAGCTGCGGGTCAAATTGCGCCAGCTTGCGCAGGAGCATGCCGACCTGGACGCGGCGATCGCAGCGCTGGAACACTCTGGTTCTGCTGACCAGTTGCGTTTGCGGCGGCTGAAGAAGATGAAGCTGGCCCTGAAGGACCAGATCATTTCCATCGAAAACCTGCTAATTCCGGATATTATCGCGTGATGTTTGGACTTTGGAGAAAATCCAAGACCATTCAAGCGCTTATGCAGCCTTCTTCACCAGCCCGCGATTGATGATGGCCTCCGCAATCTGCACCGCGTTCAAAGCCGCGCCTTTGCGCAGATTGTCCGAAACCACCCAAAGGTTGATGCCGTTGTCGATCGTTGCATCATCGCGAATGCGCGAGATAAATGTCGCGTAGTCTCCCACACATTCGACTGGCGTCACGTAACCGCCATCCTCGCGCTTGTCGATCACCATGCAGCCAGGCGCCTCGCGTAGAATGTCCCTGGCCTCGTCCGCCGAAAGCGGGGTTTCAAATTCGATGTTCACCGCTTCCGAATGGCCCACAAACACGGGCACGCGCACGCAGGTGGCCGTCAACTTGATCTTCGGATCGAGAATCTTTTTCGTCTCCGCCGACATTTTCCATTCTTCCTTGGTGTCGCCGGAATCCAGAAACACGTCAATATGAGGAATCACGTTGAAGGCAATCTGCTTGGTAAACTTCTTCGGTTCCGGTGAATCCGTGACAAAAATACCCTTGGTCTGGTTCCAGAGTTCATCCAGCCCGTCCTTGCCAGCACCGGAAACCGACTGGTAGGTCGACACCACAACACGCCTGATCTTCGCCACATCGTGTAATGGCTTCAACGCCACAACCAGCTGCGCCGTGGAGCAATTTGGATTGGCAATGATATTTTTGCGCACATTACGGCTCATGTATTCCGCCAGCACGTGGGCATTCACTTCCGGAACGATCAGTGGCACTTCGGGGTCATAACGCCAGAATGACGAATTATCGATGACGATGCAGCCGGTGGCACCGATCTTCGGCGACCATTCCTTCGACACTGACGAACCCGCAGACATGATGCAGAAATCCACCGTGGAAAAATCAAAACGTTCGAGATCGGTGCACTTCAGCGTCTTGTCGCCAAAGCTCACTTCCACGCCAATGGATTTCCGTGAGGCCAGCGCATGCACTTCGTCGGCCGGAAATTGGCGTTCCGCCAGAATGTTGAGCATTTCGCGGCCCACATTGCCTGTGGCCCCAACGACTGCAACCTTGTAACCCATGGAAAATCTCCTTTGGCGCGGCTTCTATCACCTCACACTTGCGAGTCAACCAAGCCGGGGAAAAGGGGTTGGCAGCGGCCAAAACCTCAGCTATTGAACGCCCGCGACCCGAAGCGGAGAGGTGGCAGAGTGGTCGATCGCGTCGCACTCGAAATGCGAAGTACGCGCAAGTGTACCGGGAGTTCGAATCTCCCCCTCTCCGCCAGTTTTTCTGCAGGCCGGAATTTTGGAGTGTTTCATGCCAGACGCAATTGCTGCCCTGCTGGAACGCCGCCGCACCTTGCTCGGCCCGAATGTCGCGACTTTCTATGATGAACCGCTGCACCTGGTGAAAGGCGAAGGTGTGTGGCTGTGGGATGCCGATGGCCGCAAATATCTCGATTGCTACAACAACGTCCCGCATGTGGGCCACTGCCACCCAAAAGTGGTTGCGGCCATTTGCAAGCAGGCTTCCACACTCAACACACACACCCGCTATCTGCACGCCCTTGTGCTCGACTATATCGAACGCCTGACAGCGACCATGGACGCGCCACTGGCCACGGCTGTCATGACCTGTACAGGCTCCGAGGCCAATGATCTCGCATTGCGCCTGGCCCGTGCCGTAACCGGAAAAACCGGGATCATTGCCACGGACCACACCTATCACGGCAACACCCTGGCCGTGTCCCAACTCAGCACCACCAGCAAACCCGCTGGGCCCGCATTTGACACTGTGCGCTTCGTTCCGGCCCCAGACAGTTACAGGCCCCCGGACATCGTTACAAAAACCCACGCGGAATACTTTGCGGAGTGCGTCGCAGAGAAGATCGCGGACTTGGAAAAGTCCGGCCATGGCTTTTCAGCGCTCATGATTTGTCCGTTTTTCGCCAATGAAGGATTTCCGGATCAACAGGCAGACTGGCTCAAGCCCGTCGCCGCAGTGGTCAGGACAGCGGGCGGTCTGCTCATTGCCGATGAAATCCAGCCGGGCTTTGGCCGCCTGGGCACACACATGTGGGGCTATCAGCGTGCCGGAATTTCGCCTGATATTGTCACCCTTGGAAAGCCAATGGCCAACGGCCACCCTGTTGGGGCGATGGTCACATCAACTGAATTGATGCAGGCGTTTCGCACCACTTCAAAATACTTCAACACTTTTGGTGGCAACCCCGTGTCAAGTGCGGCGGCCCTTGCGACACTTGATGTGCTCCAGACGGAAAACCTTGTCGCGAACGCAAACGACGTCGGGTCTTATGCAAAGGCCGGTCTGCAAAAACTTGCGCAAAAATATGAAGTCATCGGCGATGTGCGCGGGCGGGGCCTGTTCTTTGGGGCCGAGTTGGTTTTGGATCGCACGACCAGACAGCCCGCAGCCAACTATACAAAACGCGTTGCGAATGAAATGCGAAGGCGAGGCGTTATCCTGAATTTCATTGGCATTCATTCCAATGTTCTGAAAATCCGCCCGCCCATGCCTTTCAGCCGTGCCAATGCTGACCTGATGCTGGAAACCTTGGACGAGGTGCTCCGCACTGTTCCGGTGCAAGCGTGATGCAAGAACTGGCGGAAGCGGCCATTGCAAGGTGGTGCGTAAAACTGCAGCACCTGTCATTGGCCGCCCACCGGGAAAATGCGGTATTTCGCGTGGACGCGGAGGAGGGGGTGTTTGCGCTGCGTCTGCATCGTCGACATTACCGAAGCGATGCCGAACTTGAATCGGAAATGCAATTCATGGCAGCACTTCAAGCGAAGGGCATTGCTGTACCCAGGCCCGTGTTGAGCAACACAGCAAATATTGTCGAACACATCAGCGGTACGCAGGTGAGCCTCCTGACATGGCTTCCGGGGCGCCCACTTGGAACAACATCTGTTGCTCTCGACATTCCTGAGCGCCTTTCGACGTTCGAACGATTCGGGCAACTCATCGCAAACATGCACAACGCTGCCGATCAATGGGAGCAACCGCAGGGTTTTACCCGGCAAGCCTGGGATGTTGACGGGCTGCTGGGCGAAACGCCGCAATGGGGCCGTTTCTGGGACAATCCCCACCTTGACAGGCGACAACATAAAATCCTGTGCGAGACACGCGCCAGGCTGCGGCTAACACTTTCTTCTCACAACTTCGACACGGGTTTGATCCATGCTGATCTGGTGAGTGAAAACATTCTGATCCATGGCACGGATTTGCAGGTCATCGACTTTGATGACAGTGGATTTGGTTTCAGATTGCAGGACCTGGCAACTGCCCTGGTGAAACATGAAGCGGAACCGGATTTCGAAAAATTGAAGCGGGCCCTTGTCGCTGGATATGAGTCCGTGCGGCCCTGCCATGCGCGCGACATCGAACTCTATCTGTTGATCCGGCACCTGAGCTATGTGGGCTGGATCGTGCCGCGCATGTCGGGCGACGAGGGTATAAAACGCTGTCATCACTTTATTGCAAACGCAATCCGCAAAGCTGAGCGCTATCTTTCCCAGTAGAGCAACCGACGATCATTTGGCTTCGCTTCACCCTTAGCCCGTCACCCCAGCGAAAGCTGAGGTCCAGCTTAACGCCACGCATAGGGTTTGTGACGGAGCTGGATGCCAGCCTACACTGGCATGACGGCCATTTTGCATTGAGTTGAGCGTCCGATGCGCTAAAATCTCGCAAAACACCAGCTTTGACTCTTTGGTTAAACTTGATAGCTTTCATCCTATGCCTGACCTCCTTCACAGCAACACGATGCCGCGCAATAGGGGCACACCTTTGACACTCGCGTGGTTTGAAAATGTGCAGGTGAACACGTCGGCTGCGGAACGCCGCGCGGCAACGCTCACCACACGGCGTAGCGTCAAAAAACAATACCAGGCCGCGTGGCTGGTGAAGGCGCTGCAATGCATTGATCTTACAACACTTGCAGGCGACGACACGGCCGAACGGGTGAAACGCCTGTGCGAAAAAGCCCGAAGACCCCTGCGCGATGATATTGTCGATAAACTTGGTTTGACCGCCAATCCGCCCAAGGTCGGTGCCATTTGTGTTTACCCTGCAATGGTGTCCCATGCGGTGAAAGCGTTGCGCGGCTCGGGCATTCCCGTGGCGTCCGTTGCGACAGGATTTCCAGCAGGACTTACGCCACTGCATTTGCGGCTTGCAGAAATAAAATATGCCGTTGATCAGGGGGCGGACGAAATTGATATTGTCCTGTATCGTGAGCAAGTGCTGCGCCAGGACTGGCAAGCGCTTTACGATGAAGTGGCAGCCATGCGTGAAGCCTGTGGAGCCGCACACATGAAAGCCATTCTGGCCACGGGGGATTTGAAAACCCTGCGCAATGTCTACAAGGCGTCCATGGTGGCCATGCAGGCCGGGGCCGATTTTATCAAGACCTCGACGGGCAAGGAAGACGTCAACGCCACCTTGCCCGTCAGCCTCACAATGGTCCGTGCACTGAGGGATTATCACGAACATACGGGCTTCCAGATTGGTTTCAAACCCGCAGGTGGCCTGCGCACGGCAAAGGATGCCATGGCATGGCAATTCCTGATGAAAGAAGAGCTGGGCCGCCGCTGGCTTGAACCTGACCTGTTCCGCATTGGTGCCAGCAGCATGCTGGCCGACATTGAACGCCAACTCGAACATTATTTGACTGGCCGTTATTCTGCCCTGTCACATCACGCCCTTGCCTGAGGATCATACCATGCCAAGCGTTTCAGACATTCTCGAGAGCATGGACTATGGCCCGTCGCCGGAACAGAACACCCATGTCAAGGATTGGTTGTCGCGACACAGCGAAGGGTTCGGCCATTTTATCAACGGCACTTTTGTAAAATCGCCGGGCAATACGTTCATTGATGTGTTCAACCCGGCCACGGAAGAGAAGTTGGGCAAGGTGCCGCTAGGGACTGCAGCGGATATTGACATGGCGGTGAAAGCCGCGCGCAAGGCATTTCCCACCTGGAGCAATTTGTCCGGCCATCAACGCGCGCGGCATCTCTATGCCGTTGCCCGTCACATTCAAAAACGTGAACGGTTTTTTGCCGTGCTCGAAACCATGGACAATGGCAAAACCATCCGCGAGTCGCGCGATATCGATATTCCGCTGGTAGCCCGGCATTTCTATCATCACGCGGGCTGGGCGCAGCTGTTGACAACCGAGTTCAATGGCTATGGACCTGTGGGGGTTTGCGGCCAGATCATCCCGTGGAATTTTCCGCTCCTTATGATGGCCTGGAAAATTGCGCCAGCCCTTGCCGCTGGAAACACTGTCGTCTTGAAGCCGGCTGAATTCACGCCGCTCACAGCCCTTGCATTTGCCGAAGCCTGCATGGAAGCCGGCATTCCAAAAGGCGTCGTCAATATTGTCACCGGTGATGGTGACACGGGGGCTGCCCTCGTTGCACACAAGGATGTCGACAAGATTGCCTTCACGGGATCAACAGATGTCGGCCGTCTGATCCGTGCAGAAACGGCGGGTAGCGGGAAAAAGCTATCCCTCGAACTCGGTGGCAAATCACCCTTCATCGTCCATGAAGACGCTGATCTTGATGCTGCTGTGGAAGGTGTGGTGGATGCCGTCTGGTTCAACCAGGGCCAGGTCTGCTGTGCAGGTACGCGGTTGCTGATTCAGGAATCGATCGCGGACCGTTTCATTGGCAAGGTAAAGAAGCGCATGGAGACTGTGCGCGTCGGCGATCCTCTCGACAAGTCGACTGACATGGGCCCCCTGGTCGACAAGCTGCAATGGGACCGCGTGTCCTCCATGGTGCGCAAGGGCGAAGCGGAAGGCGGCGCGCTCTTTCAATCCCCAGCCTCGTTGCCGGCAAAAGGCAATTATTTTCTGCCATCGCTGTTTACGGACGTCAGCAGTTCGTCTTCAGTCATGCAGAACGAAATTTTCGGCCCCGTCATTTCAGCCATGACCTTTCGCACGCCGGATGAAGCGGTGACCCTGGCCAATCACACGCGCTATGGTTTGGCCGCATCAATCTGGTCCGAGAATATCAATCTTGCCTTGGATACGGCAGCGCGGGTGAAGGCCGGCATCGTCTGGATCAACTGCACAAACCAGTTCGATGCCGCAGCGGGTTTCGGCGGCTATAAGGAATCCGGCTTTGGGCGTGAGGGCGGCCGCGAGGGCATGTATGAATATCTGGTCGCTGATTGGGTCACTCAACGCTCCAAAATACCGGAAACGACGGATGTGATCCTGTCCGGCGCACCAGCTCCTGTTGAAGGCCGTCTGACAATGGACCGCACGGCAAAGCTCTTCATTGGCGGCAAACAGGTGCGGCCCGATTCCGGTTATTCCTATTCGGTGTTGAACGCAAAAGGCCACTCCATTGGACAGGCAGGCCTGGGCAACCGCAAAGACATTCGCAATGCTGTGGAAGCCGCCGAAAAGGCGCTGTCATGGTCGTCCGCATCGCCACACAATCGTGCACAGGTCTTGTACTTTGTCGCCGAGAACCTTGCAGCCAGGGGCGATGAATTCATTGGCCGTCTGAAACAGGCAGGTGCGTCCGCCAAGCAGGCCAAGCAGGAGTTCGACACGTCCATCTCGCGGGTCTTCACCTATGCGGCATATGCCGACAAATTCGACGGCCGCATTCACGCCACCAATGCCAAACGCCAGACAACACTGGCCTTTAACGAGCCCTTCGGCACCATGGCGCTGGTCTGCCCGGATGAGGCGCCACTGCTGGCTTTCGTATCCTTGCTCATGCCGGTACTTGCCATGGGCAATCGCGCCGTCATTGTTCCATCACAATGTATGCCGCTCGTTGCCACGGATTTTTACCAGGTGCTTGAAACCTCCGATGTGCCCGCAGGTGCCGTCAACATCGTCACAGGACAGCGCGATGAGCTTGCAAAAACGCTGGGCGAACACGACGAAGTGGCAGCCATGTGGTATCACGGCAGCAAGGCCGGTTCAGCCATGGTTGAAAAAGCTTCTGCGGGAAATCTGAAATCAACCTGGGTCAATGATGGAAAATCAAGAGACTGGTTTGACACTGAACAGGCAGAAGGCCTTGAATATCTGCGTCGTGCAACCCAGGTGAAGAATATCTGGATTCCCTACGGCGAATGACGGCGTATGTACGGCCGGATTGTCTGCCATTTCAATTTTTATTTCAAAACAAACTCAGAATCCCACCCTGTCGCCACCCTTGAGTGCCAGTATCTGCCGCGCCTCGGTTGGCGTTGCGATTTCCAGTCCGAGTTCTTCGACGATGTGGCGGATCTTGGCCACTTGCGCGGCATTCGATGTGGCGAGTTTGCCTTTGCCGATATAAAGTGAATCTTCAAGACCCACGCGCACATTGCCACCCATCATGGCGGCCTGGGTGCAGAAATTCATCTGGTTCTTGCCCGCCGCCAACACCGACCAGCGATAGTCATTGCCAAAAAGTTTGTCGGCAGTTTCCTTCATGAACATCAGATTGCGCATGTCAGCACCAATACCGCCGACGATGCCAAAAATCATCTGCACGAAAAAAGGCGGCTTCACAGCACCCTTGTTGACGAAATGCGCCAAAGTATAAAGATGCCCCACGTCATAGCATTCATGTTCGAAACGGGTGCCGTGCTGTTCGCCGAGGTCCTTCAGGATACGGGCAATGTCCTTGAATGTGTTGCGGAAGATGAAGTCGTCGGTTCCCCTGAGATAGGGTTCTTCCCAAGAATGTTTCCAGTCCTTGTAGCGGTCAGCAAGGCCATGTAACGCAAAATTCATGGAACCCATGTTGAGGCTGCACATCTCTGGCTTCGCCACAAGAGGTGCTGCAAGGCGTTGATCCACGGTCATGTTCAAACCACCACCCGTGGTGATATTGATGACGGCATCACAATTCTGTTTGATGCGCGGCAGAAATTGCATGAACACATCAGGGTCCGGTGTGGGCTTGCCGTCCTTGGGATCGCGTGCATGCAAATGGATGATGGAAGCACCGGCTTTTGCGGCGGCGATGGAGTGTTCAGCAATCTCGTCCGGCGTGATGGGCAGATAGGGCGACATGGTGGGCGTATGAATGCCACCGGTGATGGCGACGGAGATGATGACTTTATGGGCCATGGCTGCAATCCTTTGATGTCATGTTGTCTTGTTCACAACAGCTTTGAGGTGAGTGAGCAGGGTCTGGCGCAGGGCGGCTTTCCTTTCATCCGTCCACGGATGAAACCCCTGATTGGTCTTGAAACCCAAGTGATCATTGCTGACAAGATTTTCAAGATAGGGGCTGGGCCGGCCTGAAGCTTCAAGATCAGATAATACAACATTGTGAATGTTGAGGGTAAGATCGGTGCCCACCAGATCGGCATTTTCAAGCGGGCCGAGCACGGGCAAGCGCAGGCCAAAACTGTTCTTCACCACCAGATCAACCGTTTCGGCATCACACACACCGTTTTCCACCAGCGAAATCGCCTCGCGCCACAAGGCCTGTTGCAGGCGGTTGCCAACGAAGCCGGGCACATCCTTCTTCACATGCACGGGCACTTTGCCGAGCTGCCGCATCAGAACCATGGTCTGGTTCACGCTATCCATGGACGTCTCAGCCGTCTGGATCACTTCAACCAGCGGCACCAGATAGGGCGGGTTCCACCAGTGGGTGCCGAGTGCGCGGTGTTTGGCTCTTACACGGGCCATGATCTGCGTGATGGGAATGACAGAGGTGTTGGAGGCGAGTATGGCATGGGAGGGCGCAGCAGCTTCGATGGCTTCAAACAGCTGTTGCTTCAACGCAAGCTTCTCGGGTGCAGCTTCGATGACGAAGTCAGCGGAGGTGACGGCAGCTTGCAAGGACTCGACAGTTGTCACGCCGTCTACCGCCGATTCGTCCCTGTCCAGAAATTTCAAGGTCCCGGCAATGCGGGCTTTCACGTCACGCAAAACGTCGGGAAAACCATCTGTAATGGCAACGTCATGGCCACCGGACGCAAAGACCAAAGCCAGCCCATGGCCCATAAGGCCTGCACCAATCACCGCGACTTTCACCATTGCACCTCGACCTCAGATACGAGTTGATTGCACGGAGATAACGCCGTGGCAATTGCTTTCCCCGGACGTCGCGTCCGGATCAACCACCCCGAAACCCCATCACCCGCCGGATCAAAATCGGCGCTGCAATCGACACGATGAGCAACAAACCCATCAGTACACTGATGACAATGCCCGGCACATTGACAAGCGAAAGTGCCAGCGTGGCAAAGCCCAGAATGAACACGGCCAGAACAACGCCGCCAATGGTGCCCACACCACCTGCAATCGACACGCCGCCAAGGATGACCATGGTGATGATATCAAGTTCCCAGCCCAGTGCGATATTGGAGCGTGTCGAGCCGATGCGGGAGGTGAGCAGGAAGGCGGCAAGACCTGCCATCAGACCCGTCAGGCTGAACAGCGCCAACTTGTAGCGCTCAACGGGTATGCCTGAAAAGCGTGCAGCCGTCGGGTTGTTGCCGATCGCATAAAGCCTGCGGCCATAGGCGGTGCGGTGCAAGACCACGGCGAAGACTGCGGCCAGCAGAAGGAACAGGCCAAAGGACCAGGCGATGGGTGGCCATTTGATAATGTACCCTTGGCCCATGGTGGAAAAGCCTGCGGGATAGGTCGTGATGGCCTGGTCCCCCAGCACCACCTGGGCAAGGCCGCGAAACAGCGACATGGTGCCAATGGTGACGACAATGGCGGGAAGACCGATCCGCGTCACCAACACGCCATTGAAGAAACCACAGGCCAGCCCGACAACCGGACCAATGGCTGCCAGCACCCAGGGACCATAGCCCAATCCCGCACACAGCCCCATGGCGAGAGAGGCCAAAGCGATGATGGCGGCCACGGACAAATCAATCTCCCGCGTCAGGATCAGCAGGGCCATGGGCAGGGCGATGATGGCCTTTTCGGAGAAATTGAAGGTGGCGTCGGAGAGCGTCCAGATGTCCAGAAAATAGGGCGAAATCACCACGCCCATGATCATCACGCCGACGAGCAAAAGTGCGAGGATAAACTCCCAGCGCAAAAACAAATCCGGCCAGCGGAAAGGTGTCTTGTCGAGAACGTCATAACGTGGCGTTGCAGCGGTCACGGCTTGCCTCCAGCAGCGGCGCGGCGGGCCTCAGGCAGAATGAGCTTGCCACCACGCTTTTCACCCCGTGCATTGACGATGACGGCGGCCAGGATCACGGCACCGGAAATCGCCATTTGCCAGAACGGCGAGACATTGATCACCGGCAAGGCGTTGACAACAACGCCAAGGAAGAGTGCGCCCAGCAAGGCACCGGGAACCGAGCCAAGGCCGCCTGCGATGGACACACCGCCAATCACGCAAGCCGCGATGATGGTGAGTTCGAAGCCATTGGCGATATCCACATAGGCAATGCCATAGCGCGACACCCACAGCGCACCGCAGAGGCCGGAAACCGCACCCGCCAGAGCATAGACCATCAACAGGTGGCGGGGAATGTTGATGCCACAGAAGCGCGCTGCCACCGGGTTGCCGCCAATGGCGTAGAGCGAGCGGCCCGCTGCCGCGTAGTTGAGGAAAACATAAAAGCCGATACTCACGGCGATGGCGAACCAGAACAGCACACTGACGCCGAAAATATTGATTTTGGGAAAAGCCACGAATGCAGGGGACATGTCATCCGTGGTCAACCAGGCACCACCGGCAATGACGAAGATCATGCCACGATAGACAGCGAGGGTGCCCAGGGTCACAACGATGGGGGGAATGTTGAGATTAGCGATCAGCAATCCGTTCAACGCACCAAAAAACCCGCCCACCGCAATGGCCAGAATGAGGACGAGAGGAATTGGTACAGCCGGAAATGCGGCGGCAAACAAGGCTGATACCATGCCCGTGAGGGCAAGGTTTGAGGCCACAGAAAGATCAATGCCGCGCGTCAGAATGATGGCCATTTGCGCGAGCGCCAGCATGAAGAGAAAACTCGTATCAACCAGCATCCCATAGATGCTATCCGGCGACAGGAATACGGGAGCGCGGATACCGACAAGAATGATGAGTGCAAGGATGATCGCAGCAAGTGCCGCCTCGCGGGACTTCAGCCAGCTCATGCGGCCTTCTCCATGGCACCCGTTGCGGCGGAGACGATCTGTTCGCGCGTGGCTTCACCCCTGGCAAAGCGCGCCACGATGCGGCCTTCCTGCATGACGATGATGTTGTCCGACATGCCCATGACTTCCGGCAGCTCCGACGTTACCAGGATAATGGCAAGTCCCTGCGCTGCGAGTTGGCTCATCAATTCATGCACGGCGGCCTTCGAACCAATATCGATGCCCTTCGTGGGTTCATCCAGAATGAGAATGGCGGGATTGGCCGCCAGCCATTTGGCAATCACAACTTTCTGTTGATTGCCGCCGGAGAGGTCACCAATGCGCTGGTCCCAGCTTGACGCCTTCACCTGCAACGCATGGCCAAGATCGCGGGTAGCGACGCGTTCACTGTCACCTGAGAGCAAACCGCGCTTCACATGCTTCTCGAGGGAAGCCAGTGTCGTATTCTCGCGCACACCCATGGGCAGGATCGCGCCCTGGATTTGGCGGTCCTCCGGCACATAGGAAATACCTCTGGCGATGGCGTCCGTGGGGCTTGCAATCGTTACTGTTTGGCCCTTCACAGTGATTGTGCCGCTGGCTGGTTTCGTGATCCCGAACAGCGCCTGCATGGCCTCTGACCGCCCAGCACCGACAAGACCATAGAAGCCAAGGATTTCGCCCTTGCGCAAAGTGAAGGAGATGTCGGCAAACTCCGTGGCGTTGGCAAGATTGGCGATTTGCAGAACCGGTTCGCCGATCTGGGCCTCGCGCTTGGGAAAAATTTGATCAATGGGGCGGCCCACCATCAGCTTCACCAGGTCATTCTGGTTCACATCTCTGATACTGCCCTCGCCAACTTTCTCACCATCGCGCAAACAGACCCATCGGTCAGCCACACGGAAAATCTCGTCGAACTTGTGGGAGATAAAAAGGATGGCACGGCCTTCAGATTTGAGGCGCGCGACGATACGGAACAACTCGTCAATTTCACGCGCAGACAGTGAAGCCGTCGGTTCATCCATGATGACAATACGCGAGTCATGGGACAACGCGCGGGCAATCGAGACCAAATGCTTCTGCGCCACGCCCAGCTGCTTGAGAGGCATGCGTGGATTGATATCAGACTCAATGGATTTCAGAATGCCGCTGGCCTTGGCCTGCATGCTGCGCCAGTCAATCAGACCGCGGGACTTGGGGCTGTGGCCCATGAAAATATTTTCGGCCACAGTCAGGTCATCGAACATGGCGGTTTCCTGGTGAATGGCGGTGATACCGGCGCGCCAGGATTCAGAAGGTGAAGTGAAATGAACTGGCTTGCCGTTCACCACTATTGTGCCACCGTCGGGACGGTAAATGCCCGTGAGCAATTTCACCACAGTGGACTTGCCCGCACCATTCTCGCCGATGAGGGCGGTTACCTCACCCGCAGCCAGACTGAAGCCAACGTCATGCAAGGCACGAACGCCGGGGAAGGATTTGGACAGGGCGGTGAGTGTGAGCATGGGGATTCCAAATCAACTGTGTGGCAACCTAAAGGACCTCATCAGCCCTTCGGGCAGCTTCTCCAGGG
>CAXTKL010000041.1:11949-23612 GCA_964244825.1 uncultured Aestuariivirga sp. | reverse complement strand
GAGATGTTACAGATGCAGTCCCGTTTTGGCACAGCCCGTCATGAGGCGCTGGCCACTCGTGCCAGATTTTCCGAGGCTTCCTTGAGCACACGGCTGATATTCAGCTGGGCTTCACGCTGGCTGGCTGTGACCGCCGTATCCAGATTGTCGCCCATGGTTTCAATATCCACACGCAGCTTGCCGGTTTCAGATTCCACCAGGCTCTTGACACGCACAGCCTGGGCTTCAAGTTTCTGGTCTGCTACAGCTTTGGCATCCTGCACCAGTGACAGCGCTTCCTTGCGGGCTGCCGAAATGTCGTCGCGGATGGTTGCAACGATCTTCTTGCTCTCATTGCTCATGCTGTCGGTCAGGGCCTGAAACTCAGCCTTGAACACGTTCAACTGGTCAAGGCTGCTCTGCTTCAAAGCCACTTCCAGTTCCGAATTACGCTTCTGGATATCGCGCATCACGCCGCGCAATTCTGCTTCGCGCTCTTCGAAGATCTTCATCAGTTCTTCAAGCCGGGCTTCGTTCAGCTGCTGGGCGGGGCCCACTACAAGTTCACGCAATTTCAACAGCGCAGCATGGGCATCGGCCTCGCTGCCCACCTTGGCCAGATCAACTGCCGTGGGTGCCGTGTAACGCACACGCGTGGGGGCCGCATGGGTTTCCGTGGCAATGGCCATAGGCACGTTCACCGTGTTCTTCACGGCTGGATGCCTTGTATCGCGAAACTTCCGCGGGGAAATTTTCACCTGTGCTTCGCTATGGTCTAACATCGTCGACATGTTTTTGACTCCTTTCATGCTCGATGTAGACCACTCAGCAAGCAAAAGGCCAACTGGACCATCAAGCGTAGATAACGGGATATTAAGCCTAACAGTTCATGGTTAACGGGTTAACCGGAATTGTCTTCTGCGTTGAGCTTTTTCTGGTAGCGGCCCTGAATGACGTCAACAATCACCAAGGCAGCCACAACGAAGTAGAATGTGCTCTTTGCCATGGGTTCCACATCATAACCGAAGAAGGAGAGGTGGGCGATATGGCCACCTTCTGCGGTTAACATGACCCCGACAAGCAGTAGCACGAACAGGCCAAGGACTTCATAAAGCCGGTTCTTCTCCAGAAACCGCGCGACATGATCCGCCAGCCAGACCATGAGGATTCCCGATAGGACAATGGCAAGCGCCATAACGGTAAACTGTTTGGTCAGGGCCACGGCAGACAGCACCGTGTCAAACGAGAACACAATGTTCATCACCAGAATCCAGAAAATGGCTGAGGCGACCGTACGATGCTTCGGACCCTCACCTTCTTCATGTTCCAGATCATCCACCGAAAGCATGTGGTGGATTTCCTTCATGGCAGTGTTGATGAGGAACAGGCCACCTGCAAGCACGATCAAGCTGTGGCCATTGAAGTCACCATGGAAATACGGAATGTCAATCTTGAACCACGACGCCTGAAACATCGCGATGAGTTGCAGCACCACGAACAGCAACACGATGCGCAAGGCGATGGCGAGAATTGTCCCGATCTTGCGCACATAGGCCTGCTGTGCCGGGGCCACGCGCTTGGCTTCAATGGTTATGTAAAGCAAATTATCAAAGCCAAGCACCGTTTCCAGCACCGTCAAGATGACGAGTGTGGTGAGGTTTTCAATTGTCAAAAATTCAGCCATGCGAATCCGCCCCCTCTTGCGGTTTTCTGATTAACCTGAAGCATGGAACATGGAAAGCAGCCTGCCTCAATGATCCTTCGCATAGGCAAAAGTCAGAATGCCCTTCATTGCAAATGCCGCCACAGCGAGCCAGAAAAAGAAAGCTATAGGGTCTTGGCCGAGTGCTGATGCAAAAACTGTTATACCAATCCCGATGGCGATCAAGATATCAATTGCGCCCAGAATATAGAAGGCAGGCCGCCACGGTGTTTTCCAGCCCCACAGTGCCGCCAGGATCAGCCCATTCAACACAAAAACAGCCAACGGAAGAAGCAGCACGACACCGGCACTTGCGCTCAGCAATACCAACACACAGCCACCACCAAAGAGCGCCATCAATCCACAGAAAATGGTGAGAACGATTTTCATGCCACACCCTTTGACAGCTGCATCCGCACCCGCGCCGCCGAATCCCTGTATAACAGGTTATAGGTATCAAACGGAATGATCTGCCCGTTCGGCGTTACGAAATGCACACAACTGCGCTTCACCCGTGAGATACAGAAATTGTGGGCATCGAGGAATTCAACAATGGCAATGCGGAATACGTTTTCATAGCCCATGCCTTCTGGAACCGGAATTTGTGGCAGACAACAGAGCAGCGCATCCAGCCGTTCCGGGTTGTTGCATTCGACAGTGGCCAGCGAAAAGAAATTCAAAATCTCTTTGTGCAGCTCAGGGTATTTTTCAAAGGTGATGGCGTTGGGAAGGGCCTGCACCAGCATGTCCTTTGGGAAATATGATGTGATTGGCGCAATCTTCTTGCCGTTTCGCAACGCATAACCAATGGCAATGGATTCCGGATTGCACGGCAGCGGAATGATATCGCCCGCCTCGAAAGCGGTGCCTGCCGCAATGATGCGCTTTCGAATATCCGACAACACGAAGCGATCCTTGGCCGGATCAAAACCTTCATTGCGTCCGGTATCCTGCACGGGTTGAAAAGTGATACCGCGCACGCATTTCCATTGCAGGGCGTGTTTGATGATGTCGCCCAGCTCGTCGTCATTCTGGCCACGCTTCACAACCACCACAAGAGTTGTTGAAATATTATATTTTTCAAGAGCTTCCAACGCTTCCCTCCGAATTCGGGTGAGGTCTGCGCCACGCAAATTCTTCAGCACTGAGGGGCGCAGCGAATCGAATTGCAGGTAGATTTCAAAGCCCGGCCTGAAGGCCGCCAACTGCTTCACAAAGTCTTCGTCTTGGGCAATGCGAATGCCATTGGTGTTCAGCATCACATGGCGGATTGGCCGTCGCCTGGCGGCTTCAATGATTTCGATGATCTGCGGATGGATTGTGGGCTCACCACCCGAAAGCTGCAACAGGTCAGCCTCCCCCTCCGAGGCCACCAAAGCATCCATCATCTTTTCAATCTCAGCCAATGGCCGATGATAGGTTTTTGCCGTCGACGAATCCGCAAAGCACATGGGACATGTCAGGTTGCAGGCCTCGTTCACATCAATCAGACCAAGACACGAATGCTGCTCATGGTCCGGGCACAACCCGCAATCATAGGGGCAACCCTCCTCCGTTCGCGTTTGGAACACATGCGGGCGATCCCCCGGCTTGATGTAGTCCTGGGCCACTTTGTAAAATGGAATGTCGGTGGATATCAGCGCCTTTTCCACGCCGTGGGTTTTGCAGCGCTTGAGATAGAAGACATTGCCACCATCAAAGATGATCTTGGCCGGCACCAGCGCAAAACATCGGGAGCAAAGGGACGTGGTTTGCCCGTGAAAAATATAGGGAGCTATCTTACGTGAAAGGTCGTTCATCTTGTCTCCTGATCATCACAAAAGCGTATGCCAACAACGCCAGACACACAAGATGGAACAGGTTGAACGGCCCGAGCACCGCAGCATAGGGTTTGAGAAACTCCCAGATGAAACGTTGTGCGGAATAAAAAGCCACCAGTGCATAAAACCCATTCGCCATGAACCAAGTCTGTCGCTTGCCAATCAGAACCAGCGCAACAGCCAGAAACAACAGCATGGAAATGGACTCATAAACCTGCACGGGGTGACGCAATTCACCGTCACCAAGGTCAACACCCCAGGGCAAAATCGTTGCAACACCATAGGTATCATCTGCCAAACCGGAGAGGAAACATCCCCATCGCCCGACAACAACCGTGGCGCAAAAGGCTGGAACAAAGATGATGCCTGTCGAACCACGGATGCCCCTCAACCATTTGAAAACTTCAATGGCAGAAATGCTACCAGCCAAAGCACCCACGATACTGCGCGCAATCTGTGGTGCGCCACTGAGCCAAAGATTGAGCGAACCAAGGCCATAGCCACCCACAGCAGCACCAACCAGCAAGGCTACGACATAACGAGAACCTGCCGCTTCTACACGCTGCAAGGCAGCTTTCAAGCGCCAACGATAGACGAACAGTGTCAGCGCGAATGAACTGGCGGAAGCAAGAAGATCAAAGACGAAGTGAATCGGCATGGTCTGAACCATGCCGAATAATTCTCAATCCGTCATCTGCGATGAAAATAGCTTACTGCCGTTCAAGTGCGTCCTTGATGATCTTCTGCAAATCTTCGCGGCGATAGGGCTTCATGATGATGAAGCCTTCCTTGAACCGCGGTTCGTCCTGGTGCACCATGGCGCCCTTCGGATAACCCGACGTGTGCACCACTTTCAGGGCCGGCTTCATGCTGATGGCGGCTTGCGCGAGGTCAAAGCCGTTCATGCCGCCGGGCATGACCACGTCCGAGAACATCAGGTCCACATCCTCATGTTCCTGCAGTTTAGACAGGGCTTCAAACCCGTCGCCTGCTTCAACAATTTCATAACCGAAGTCTTCGAGGAAGCCGCAGGCCACTGCACGCACAGCTTCCTGGTCTTCGACAACAAGAATTTTCGGGCGACGGGTGGCGGCGGGTGCAATATCGGCAGGCGTAGCGGAAATTGCAACGACGGACGTTGCTTCTGTGGCGACAGATTCAATTTCAACTTCGCCGGGGCGCATGCGGCGCGGCAAATACATTTTGATCGACGTGCCATGACCCACTTCGGAATAAACCTGGATGTGTCCGCCGGACTGCTTGATAAAGCCATAGACCATGGACAGACCAAGCCCCGAACCCTTGCCTGCGGCTTTCGTGGTGAAGAAGGGCTGGAACACTTTTTCGAGCAGCTCCGGTGCCATGCCAGTGCCAGAATCCGACACCGCAACCAGCACGTATTGACCCGGTACCACGTCAGGATTCTTTTCGGCGTAGAAGCGGTCCAGATAGGCAGACTGTGTTTCAATCGTCAGCTTGCCGCCATTCGGCATCGCATCACGGGCGTTGATGGAGAGATTGAGAATAGCGCTTTCGAGCTGCGATGGATCGATCAGGCAGCGTGGATCGCCGCCCATGGTTTCAACCTTCAGCTCAATGTTCTCGCCAATGGTGCGGGCTACCAGGCTTTCCATGCCGCGCACCATGTCGTTGACGGACGTATCCTTGGGTTCAAGTTCCTGTTTGCGCGCGAAAGCCAGGAGTTGGCGCGTCAGGTCGGATCCTTTGGTCGCGGCGTCTTGTGCCTCCACCAGGCGCTTGGCTGATTTTTCGTCTGTGGTGATCTTGCCATCCAGCAATTGCAGATTGCCGATGATAATGGTGAGCAGGTTGTTGAAGTCATGGGCGAGTCCACCTGTGAGCTGGCCCACCGCTTCCATTTTCTGTGCGCGCTGCAAACGGTCGTTGATGGTCTTGCGTTCGGTAACATCAACAATCTGGATCACCAGTTGTTCCGTGCCGCCCTTTTCGTTCTTGACCAGGGCCACGGAGGTGGAACCATGGGCCACCTTGTCGCCCTGCCCCACAAAACGCAGATCGAGATTAAAATGCTGGCTTTCACCAGATAAAAGTTGCCGCAGACCATTCAGAAACTGGCCGCGATCATCCTTGTGCAACAATTCGTCAAACCCAAAAGTGGCGGTTTCGATATCCTTGCGTTCAAGGAATGTCTTGAAGGCTTCGTTCGCGAACTCAATCTGGCCCGTGGGCGAGATCACCGCCATGGAATGCACGGATGCCGCAAAGGCAGCGCGAAAGCGCTGGTCGCTGCGATTGGTGGCCAGGGCTGCGATTTTCTTTTCCGACACATCTTCGAGCATACAGACGGAACGGTCCAACCGGCCCTTGTCACCGCGATAGGCTGTCATCGACAGCAATACGCTGGCCAATGAACCATCCTTGCGGATCAGCAGAATTTCTTCACTGCGGCAGGCGCTTGTGGTCAGATATTTGGGATAGATCGTGGTAACAAGTTTGCTGCGGCTTTCCACCGGCAGGAATTCACTGAAGGAGCGGCCCAGCACTTCATGCAACTGATAGCCAAAACTCTCGAGCCATTGCCGATTGGCGGAAATCAGGCGGCCTGAGGCGTCCATGCAATGCAAGGCAATGGGCAGCGACGAAATCAACCGTTCGTAAACCACGCCATTCTGGTCCGGGAAAAATGCCGCAGTCTGTGGCTTGGCGGCAGTCTCGCGCTCAATACGCCATGTGCTGGGTTTGGTACCCAGGTCATCCCAACCGGTAAAATTCAGCGCATTCATGATTCAATAACTCTCCGTCGCGTTAACAGACCCTAACGCGACCGGAGTTAACGGGTCATTGCAGGGGTCCAAACAATTGCAGCGTTAAGCATCATAGACATGCAAGGTTTGACACATGGTAAATCAATCCTGAACAGGGCGGCCAATCGCTTCGGCTGTGACAGTGGCCGTCAGCAGGCCATCATCGTTGCGGCCGTCGGGCAACAGGTTCTTCTCGACATGAAGCTCAATGCGCGGCGCTTTCGCGCCATGGGCCACAGCCTGCGCTTCAGCCAATCGGCTCGCAAGTTGTGTGGCATGGGCCAAGGCCAATGTGCCAGAACCAAAGACATCCGCCTGTCCTGCCCCATGGACGCGAAAAACCCCATTGCCATCACCCTCAACGGTAACGGTCACGCGGTCAGCGACCACGGCGGCGGCGGCACCAACGGCATTGGCGACGTCGCAGAACGGAGCAAACACAACCCTTGTGCCCAGGCGGCGCGCAACTTCATCGTAATAGATTTTTACGGGACCACCGACAGCAACGATGGGCATGGCAGGACCAATCGACACAGTGGCATGTCCAACCTTGGCGCGTCCCTCGCAAACGGCGTCAATCAATGTGGTTGAATCATTTACATTGCCAAGCGCTGTATCGAGGATAACGCGGGCTGATTTCGTGACAGTGGCACTCCATACTTCAAGCGCGAAGGCCCTCAGGGCCGCGTCGTCCGGCATTTTCAGGCTGCGGAATTTGCACAACAACTTTGCGCCGAGAACCGCAGCATCGCGCGTCCAGTTGCTTTGCAAGTCCAGCACATGGGCCGCGTCAGATGGCGTGAAATGACTGAGTTGCAGCAACCCCTTGCGGCGAAGTGCTGTAGCGGCACGTTGCGCAGCACTTGATACCGCGATTTTCCGCAACGGCGTAGGTCCGTCGCTGACCAACGCAAGAATTTCCGCCTCACGCGGCGTGAGACCTTGCGGCAGCGCGCGATCACCTTGGCCGAAAGGCAGCACAACGAAACGTCCGAGCAGCGAGCCACCTTCGGTTTCAGCCAAATCAGCCTCCAGCATGTGCATCAGTTCGGGCCTGCGGGACGCCAGCAGTGACAGCGGCAAAGCGCGTTGCGGTCCAACCTCAATCTTGCCGTTGAGTCCGATGTTGATCTCACTATCGCCACCCAGGCCGATGGTTTTGACGTCAATGGCCTTCACCATGGTGCGCCATCCCCCCACTTCGGCACCATGGATTGCTACAAGCGGTCGGCCATGCTCAACAATGCCCACGTCCGTTGTGGTGCCACCCATGTCAGACATGATGAAGTCTTCAAGCCCGGAAAGCCATTTCGCACCAACAAGGCTTGCGGCTGGGCCAGAAAGAATGGTTTCGATGGGGCGATGAACCACACTCGTCGCCGCAGCCAAGGCCCCATCGCCCTTCATGATCATCAAAGGGCAGTCAATGCCAAGGCCCCGCATGGCGCGTTCCACGGCGGCAATTAGCCTTGCAATGTGTCCAATGAGGCGGGCATTCAGCACAGACGTCAGCGCGCGGCGTGGCGCATCAAGTGCACTGGAAAGTTCCGACGACAAAGTGACCGGCAGACCCAGCACATTGACGATCAGATCACGGGCGGCAAGTTCATGGGCGTTGTTACGCACAGCGAAAGTAGATGCAATCGCGAGGGAGCCTACCCGGTCCTTCAGCCCGTCGAGTGCCGCCGTCAAACCAGCAACGTCGAATTTTGTTATCTCATCGCCATTGTGATCATGACCACCGCTGATGCGGATCAACGGCATGTCTGGAAAGGCTGCGGCAATACCGGTCCGTGCCACCATTTTGTCATCAAAGCCGATCAGCACCGCAGCCGCAGCACCACCGTGGCCCTCAACCACTGCATTGGTGGCAAGTGTGGTGGAGATGGAGACCAGTTTGATGTCCTGCGGCCTGACCTCACCCTTGAGAGCCGTCACCGCTTCAGCCATGGCCAGACCCACACCAACGGCCAGATCGCCTTTGGTGGTGATGGACTTGGCAGACGCCAAAATGCGATGGGCGGCGCGCTCAATCACAACGGCATCCGTATAGGTGCCGCCCGTGTCAATGCCGATGATGTAGGTCTTGCTCAAAAAAATGCAGTCCGAAACAGAGTTGTGCCAGCTTCAAGCAGATTTCAGACGCGGCGGGAATGGTGGAAATTTTCAACACCCCCTTCACCCATCCGCCTTCAGCCTCTTCATATTCGCGCGAATTTCTGCAATCGAACCTTGCACGGCAGCCTTGTCTGTTTCGAGCTGGATCAAGCGGAACCTGGCTTGAATGCCGGGAGCCTGGAACTCCGGTGCTTCCACTCCTTTCAGTGCAGCCAACAGCCTGTGGGTTTCGGCAATGGCAGTGTCAATCTTGCCGCTCGATTCAACCAGTCCTTCAATGGCGCGCTCGTGGGCCAAGCGTAAGGCATTGACTTGCCAGAGTGTGCCACCTTCTTCGCTGATGGCGCGGAGCTTCGCCTGCTTGGCTCGTTCCTCGTGTTCAAAACGTTGCGGTAGCGCTGCACCCAGTTTCATGGAGACACTTAGTTTGCCACTGAAGCCATTGCGATCCACGCTGAAATTGTCGCGGGTCACATCATCGCTCCAGCCCGCAGACATCGACACATCAATGGCGTCAAAGGTCCGCATGCGGCTGTTGAGGTCTTCAAGATCAGCTTCAGCCCGCAGCAATTCCCGGCCCAAAATGCTGGCGTGGTCCCTTGATCCCAGAAGATCAGATGTGCGGCGGTCGGCCTGGGATTTGGCGTTGGCACCTTCAGTCAAGATCTGGTCGGCCATGCCCATCAGCGCGGCAGCTTTTTCGCGGTCCAGATAACCATCCGACATGGCTTGGGACACGCGGCGGCGCAGGGCTTGAATGTCAGCTTTGTGCAGACCAACGGCTGTTGCCTTGGCACGATAACCTGCGCCCGTAAGCCCTTGGGGCGACAGGAAAACCAGCTTTTGTAATCCGGTCTCCGCCATGTAGCGGCGGCAGCGCGCTTCAGCCGTTTCCTCCATCACATTGGCCTTGGCAAAGTCTGACAAACTGACTCCAAGAGATACGCTGGATTTTCCATCATCGGCCGTTGAACCAGACAGCCTGGGCGAACGCATGATCGTCGTTTGAGCCGCTGTATCTTCCGTCAAATACGCGCACCAAGCGGGTAACTTGGATGGAGGTGCGGCGACGGGCGTAATCACCGTGCCCGCTGTCGCTGTTTCGATCACACTGGGTTTCAAAATAACCGCATCAGCACTGGTGACAACCCTCACTTCTTTTGGTGGCTCCAGAATGGACAGTCGCAGACCTTCCCCCAGCAAGGTGGATTGCCCAGCACAACCAGCCAAAGCCAACAGTGTCATGGCCAGTGTGATGCCGCGTTTTTTAGAACAGCAATGGTTTGCGTGTGCCATGAATGATCTCGCGCATTGCGGCGTCGGGTGTCGAGAGTTTGACCTCAACAAAACTGCCGCGAATGGGTTTGCCGAAAAACGGATGAACGGAGTTGACTTCGCCGGGCAAGGCCTTGCCCACCACGCCGGCTTTGCTGCACAGGAGGATGGTGAAGGTGCAGCTGTAGAGCGAACTGCCTTCCGCAAATTCACTCTCGTTGCCGTAGGGTACGAAGACGACGTCGATGCGTTGGTCCAGTGCGCGGGCCATTGGCGACAATTCCAGTTGCACCAGTTGATTGCTCAACACCATCTGGCTTTTCAAGAGCGCACTCTTGCTTTCGCGGGCGCTGATCAACTGAGATTTTGCAAGATCACGCGCCGCCAAAGCATCGGATGCTTGTTTGGTGAGAAGCAGGAGATCGCTTGATGTGGCCGTGATGCCGGAAAGGCCCTTGCCCTCTTTCAGAGCCAGACCAAGGGATTGCAGCATCTCGCGGCTCGATTCAAATTCGGTGATCTGGCCCTGGGCCTGATCAATCTCGATTTCGATGGCGGCAAGACGTTGGCCCGCTTCAATAAGGTTCAAGGTGCCGGCACTATAGCTGTTGCGGTCAATCAGGCGTTTTTGATAGAGGCGTTCAAGGTCAGCCGCAGGGCCCTTGCCATTGACCTGCTTTGCGAGTTGTGCGCGGACCTTCTGTAACCGCCTGATGCTTTGCACCAGAACCTTGCTTTGCCGGGCGCGCGACTGCAATTCCTTGTTCACGGTGCCAGCGGCATATTTCACCAGGGCCTCGGCTTCGGCCAGATCTTTCTCCGCTGAAACGCGGCCCAAAGCTTCATCAGACAGTTTTTGCTCTGTTTGATTCAGCGCCACTTTCACTTCCGTGATTTCCCGCGCCACTTTGCTCACCATTTCATGGCCGCGAGTCAATGTCATTGGCGCACCCCAGCCCGGTGACAACAGAAAAAACGCAATCAACACGCCATAGAAAGCAAAGGCGATGAACAGTGAAAACAGCATGACGAAGGCCGCACGCTTGTAGAGCGTCGACACCAGGCCCATAAACCTGTTTGACAGGAGCTGACTAAAACTTGATGATTTTACGACATCTTTCGGCTTTGATTGAGGTCCTTCAAGTGGTTTCTCAGCGTCTTCACGCTGGCGCCGCTCCAGCCCCAGAATGCGCAGCAATTGCACTTCCTTGAGCGGTGCCGCCAGTACCCGGGCAACACCGGGAATGGATAGATAATGCCCGATATTGCTGAAGGCACTGATCACCACCGGCTTCACAGGATAACCCAGCGATTGCAACACAGGCAGCATCAAACGCGTGGGCAAACTCTCGTCCCGCTGGTCAATGATGACGATGTCAAACGGCTTCCGGCGCAGCTGGGCAAAGGCGGCCTGCACCTCCTGCTCATAGGCAATTTCAACCCGGCCCATGTGGTTGACCAGGATATTGCAAAGTTCGTCTGCTGCCGGGCCGACGTAAAGTACGCGCGGCACCGTTCTGGCCTGGGCTGCTGGCCCCTTGAATGGCAACACGTGGTTCACGCTGGTTTCACCAGCTTCGGCTTGCCGCCTGCCCGGGTTTCCCAGGACGTGGTGCCAAGCGTGGCCAGCGCCAGTGGCGTCATGGTGATGTACATGACAGGAAACACGACGGCCATGGACAGGAACCAGATCCCATTGGTGCGCGCCATGGCCGGCAGTTTGTGCTTGTTGAATTCATAGGCCAGCGCAAAGATCGACACCAATAAAGCATGCTCGATCATGGGAATGACGAAACCCAGACGCGCCACTTGCGACGCCAGCGTCAGCGGATAGAACAGCAACAACAGTGCCATTGATGAATAATGCACCAGCACAAATGGATGAAAACGGCCAAGGTGCGGAATGGCCGTGATGAAGTCGATGAGATTGGAGCGCCGCCAGCGCAGTTGCTGGCTGATATAGCCCGCGAAGGTGGAGGGAGC
>CAXTKL010000041.1:0-11849 GCA_964244825.1 uncultured Aestuariivirga sp. | reverse complement strand
TGGAGCGCCGCCAGCGCAGTTGCTGGCTGATATAGCCCGCGAAGGTGGAGGGAGCTTTGGTGAAACACTGGGCCTGAAAACACAGTCGAGTCTTGTAGCCGCGCTCCACCAGTTTGCGTGTAAGGAAGCGGTCCTCACCGTATTTCACATCGTCGCCAAGGAACGTGCGGTTCTGCACGTCATGGTCCACCGCCAACAGAGCCGAGCGCTTGTAGAGCGTCAGGCAGCCCGACAGGCACATGATGTGGCTGAAGGCATTTTCAACATTCTTGAGAAATTGGTAGCCGATCCAGTATTTCACCGCCTGCATGCGCGTCAGCCAGTTGTCATTGGCATTCGACACGAACACGCAGCCGCCAACAGCATCAACATCGGAGGCAAACATGTGTCTTACCAAGGTACGCAATGCACCTGGTTCGACAATTACATCGGAATCCACCGACATGATCAGGTCCGTGTGAGTTTTCAGAACCGCATTCTTGATGCCAATGCGCTTGCCGACGTTCTTCTCGTTCCGGATTACTGTCATCCAGGGATAGGTTTGGATGATGGTTTGCAAATGTTCAAAGGTATCATCGGTTGAACGGTCATCAATGAACACCACGCGCAACTTGTCACGCGGGTAATCCAACATCTGGAACGAGTCAGCCGTCTTGAGGATATGTGCGCCTTCGTTGTAAACTGGGATGACGATGGCGACGGTGGGCCACACATGCGGGTCTTCGCCGTAACTTTCGAGTGCGCGTCTATCGGCGATGCGCAACAGACTGCCCAGCACATAGCGGTTTGTGAAAACCACCAGCACCAAGATCGCAAACAGCCACTCCAAGGCAACCAGCGACAGCAACGTTCGCCCCCAATACGCAACACACCCGCAGCACAACGCGCTGCAACCTTCTGACATTTAGAGTGGAATGGTTGCTGTGCCGTTAATTGCGGAAACGCCCATAAAGCTGGATGTTTCCCAGTCATTTCGCATTAACCTTTCCACCCGTTTACTGTGTTTTTTAAATCCAAATTGGCACCCGCTGGTGTTGTCTCAGGTTGAAGCGACAAACACCCTGGGGGACAAGATCGTGAACGTGAACACGGCGAACGCCATTTCTGAAACTGTTTTGACAACACCTTGGCTGGTCACCAATCAGCCTGCCAACCTGCCCGACCCAGCAACTGCACGGGTTGCGGTCATCGGCCTCGGCTACGTGGGCCTGCCATTGACACTCGGCTTTTCCAAAGCCTCACGCGCCATTGGCTTTGATATTTCTGAAGGCAAAATTGCTGAACTGCGCAACGGTATAGACCTCACAGGTGAAGCCAATCCTGAGGATTTGCGCGGCTGCAATGCCGACTTCACAACCTCACCTGCCGCGTTGAGAGACGCCGAAGTGATCATTGTCTGTGTGCCGACACCTGTGGATAGCCACAACAAGCCAGACTACAGCCCATTGATTGCCGCATCGAAATCCATCGCCGCCAATATGCAGCGTGGATCCGTGGTGGTGTTTGAAAGTACCGTTGACCCCGGCACGACTGAAGACCGCTGCCTGCCCGTCATTGAAGCCCACTCCGGCATGAAGGAGGGCATTGATTTCTATCTGGGCTATTCACCAGAGCGCATCAACCCCGCTGACCCGTCACGCAAACTGCCGGATATCAAGAAAATCGTGGCCGGATCAACGCCGGAGGTCACGCGCTTTCTTGAAGGTTTATATGCGCGAGTCATCAACGCTGGCCTGTTTCCAGCCGCCTCTATCAAGGTGGCAGAAGCCGCCAAGATTCTTGAGAACACACAACGCGATGTCAATATTGCGTTGATGAACCAGATGATGATGCTGTTCGACAAGATGGGCATCCGCTCATCTGACGTCATCGCCGCGGCGTCGTCCAAGTGGAATTTTCACCACTATCGCCCAGGTCTGGTCGGTGGCCACTGTATCGCCGTTGATCCCTATTTCCTCGTCGATGCCGGTCGCCGCCATGGCTTGTCCATGGAACTGGTCGCCGCCGCCCGCGCCATCAACGAACAGACCGCCCATTTCATGGTGGAAAAGGTCGAACATCTGCTGCCGCCATCGCGGCACGGCTTGCACGGCAAGAAGGTTCTGGTGTTGGGCCGCAGCTTTAAGGAAGACTGCCCCGACACCCGCAACTCCAAGGCCTATCCACTGATGGATGCCCTTTGGACGCGCGGTGCCGACGTTTATAATTTTGATCCCGTCGCCCATGACGATCACTTCGAAGGCGGCCGCGGCGCCACCATTGTCGACGAACCGGATCAGGAAGGCCCCTATGATGCGATTGTATTTACGCTGGCACATTCAGTGTTCCGCCAGCAGTTCGACGCCCAGACACTCAAATTACTGGCCAAGAAACATGCACCGCTGATTGATATGCGCGGCAATTTCGAGTGCGCAGACGTGACAGACTGGTTTAACTACTGGCGGCCCTAACTCTTCAAAACTACAAAACACAAGAAAACGCCCTGCCAAGAATGGCAGGGCACTTTTTTGTAATCGACACAGAGACGCGACTTTTACTTCGACAACACCACCTGTGTCGCAATGCGAATGCCATCAGGCACAGGCACATTAGACGCGCCATAATCCGCGTTCAGCACCAGCGTTGGGCCTTCGCTGACTTCCAGTTCATTGACCACAATGGCGGTATAGGCTGAGTCCTGGGCAACCACTGCATTCGGGTCCACGCGCAGCTTTCCCTGCGGCAGGTAAATTGTGCCGGTCAGCTTTTTGGCATTTGCACTGTTGATACGGTGCGTTCTGCCAGCGGCAACTTTGCGGCTTTCGAAAAACAACAGCCCTGCCATGTCGCCCATGTCAGCGCCCGTCAGTGAAATTGTCGAGTTGCCATTCATGTCCAGCACTGTTGCATCATCTGCGAGGTAGAAGGCAACATTGTCGCCGGAGAACGTGGCATTGCCCGACACTTCGAGCTTGCCGCCACTGATCATGTAGTTCCCGGGTTTCAGTGTAACCTCAGCATCGCCTGTAATTTTCAATCCCTTGCAGTAGGTGCCCGGTTGCAGCATCTGCGTACCCGTTGAGATCACCAGCGCCGTTGCCTTGCAGGCCCCGAGCGGCGGTTCGCTGCGGGATGCAAGAGGATCAGGCAATGGCGCACAATCGCTGGTCGGCGCAGGTGTGATGGCCGTGGTCTTGGCTTGAACGCCACCAGCCGAACACACAAGCGTGGCCGCCATTTCTGAATTCTGGTCAAGGCGTAGGCCCTGCCTGTGGGTGGAATCCGAATACACTCCGCAGCCCGTGGCCTTCAGCTTGGCCTGCTTGTCCATGTGCAGAGCCTGATTGCCGGAGCCACTGAGCACCAGTACACAGACGTTGGCCTCACCCGCCAGTTTTGCCGTGGCCTCAGCCACAACCGGTGTAACCTTCGCGCCAAGGAAATGGGCAAAAAATGGTGTCCAGACCTCCGTGACCTTCACTGTGACAGCCTGGTCTTTGGAATTTACGGTGGTTTCAACGCGCAGCTGTGCACCAGGATTGCTGACGGACTCCCGCGCAAACTTGTCAGCTAGCGCCTGAATGTTGCTGTCCTTCGCGTTTGCCAACGTCAATTCCTTAGCGCCAGCCAGCGCAGCATAATCAGCGGCTGATTGGATCTTGATGTGTTTAAGATGAAAAATACCAAAGTCAGCAGCAACACCAACCGCAGCCAATATGGCTGGTAGCGACAACGAAAACATCACGGCAGTGCTGGCAGACGTGTTCCGCAGAAAGGCTATGGCAGCAGAAACAGATCCGCGCTTTTCATTTGCCTTTAATCTTCTCATCATAATGCGCCGCCTTGAGTGAACGGCTACAAACCGTTCCGGGAAACCTAGGACAAACCCGTTAGCAAATTCATTCAAGTTCGATGCTAAACTTTAGAGCTTAGACAAACGAAGCGTTAACCCACTCCCTAAATCCCGCATTCAATCACCCATGATAATCCTCTGGCAAACACTGGATGATGTGAGCTTTGGACCGCATTCTCAAACGCCATCAAGGCATTGGACACCGAATTGCAAGGCTGCTTGCCTTTGCAACATTCTTTGCTGTTCTGTCAGCGGCTTTGGTCCAAACTTTTTTTCAGGCCAACCGTGAGATTGAAAATCGCAGTCTGTCCCTGCAAGCAACAGCTTTCGCACTTGCATCAGCGGCGGGTGAAGCCATTGCTGAAAATGACAGGCCGAAAGCCATGGCGGCGTTGACAGCCGTGTCGCGCATTCCTGACATTCTGATGGCCCGCATCATACTGGAAGATGGCATCACCCTCGCCTCAATGGGACAGACAGCCTATCTCAGTAACGATGTAGTGATGCAAAATGATGGCCCGCTGTCCCTGTTGTTCAAGGGAACCTTGCCCGTGTCAGTTGACATCATAAAGGGGGGTATGGTGTGCGGCAAACTGGTCATGCTGGGCGATATTCGCAGCCTGCGCCGGCAGATCGTCTTGTCGATTGTCACCACATTTGCTGCTGCGGTGCTTGCAGCTCTGGTTGGCGTCTTCGCTTCGCGTCCTTTGCAGCGCCGGATCGTCGGTCCCCTCACGGAACTGACCCGCACCATACAGAACATTCGCAGCTCACGGGCATACGACACCAGTCTGCGCGACGACAACACACCCGACGAGGCTGGCGTTTTGGTGAAGGCCTTCAACGGATTGATGACGGATATCCGCTCGCGCGACGATGCCTTGCAAAAACTGGCCTACAATGATCCGCTCACCAGCCTCGCCAACCGCGTCAGTTTTCAAGCCACCCTGAGTGACTGGATGGAAAGCAGCGCTCCGCAGCACACAGGTTCAGTGGCGCTTCTTCACATTCACGGCTTCCGCACCATGAACGATGCATTCGGTCATGGCATTGGAGATGCGTTGTTGCAAACAGTTGCGACCACCATAAACAATTCTGTTCGAGATGATGTAACGGTGGCACGCTATGGCGGTGACGAATTTGCCCTGCTGTTGCGGAAGCCAGAAACCGCAGCTGATGTGGAAATATCCCTGGCCCGCATCCATGCCGCCTTCTTCAAACCTGTCAAAATTGGTGAACTGGAAGTGCACATCAATTTAACTGCAGGGGCTGTCTTGCTGGCGGGGCGGAGCAAGGCGGATACGGCGATTGAGACCATATTACAGCACGCAGATCTGGCACTGGCCGACGCCAAGCACCAAATGGCAGGAAAAGTGCAGTTTTTCCGACCCGAACTTGCAGCCACAGTACAGGAGGACACCGTCCTTGGCCAGGCCCTGCGTCAGGCTACAAAATCCGGTGCTTTCGAATTGCACTATCAGGCGCAATTTGACGTGCAGACTGAACGCGTGTCAGGATTTGAAGCCTTGCTGCGCTGGACCCACCCCCTGCGCGGCCCCATATCGCCAGCGGTGTTCATTCCGCTGGCTGAGCGTATCGGACTGATCTCGGTGATCGGTGACTGGGTGTTGACAGAAGGTTGCAAGCAGGCCGCTGCTTGGCGCCGTCAGGGCCAGCCTGAACGCATCATGTCAGTCAATGTGTCGCCCGCACAAATACTTGCCGCCGGATTTGTGGAAAAAGTGCGGGCCGCACTTTCGAAATCCGGCCTGCCACCGCACATGCTGTGTCTAGAACTGACCGAAAGCATGTTCGTTGGCGCATATTACGCCGAAACAGCAATCGTTCTTGAAACCCTGGCAAAGGACGGTGTGATGTTGGCGCTTGATGATTTCGGTACGGGATATTCCTCCCTTGGCTATCTGTCAAAATTGCCATTTCACGCCATCAAGATTGACCGCGCCTTTGTATCCGGCGCAGATCACCAAACCAAGAAGCGCGGCATGCTCAAATCCATTATCGACATGGTGCATGTTCTCGGCATGACCGTCGTGGCGGAAGGCGCAGAAACCCCCGGGGAAGTGGCCCTGCTGCAAACGCTTTGCGTCGAAAAGGTGCAAGGCTATGCTCTTGCACGCCCCATGCCCAAGGATGCCGCCATCAAACGCGCCAACGAGATTGACCAGCGCTATCAGGCGCTGATTGCCTAATCCTCGGCAATATCCTCAGCCCATAAATCCGGCTTTTCGGCAATGAAGCGTGTCATCAAGGCGATGCAGTCCGCATCATCGGCAATCACGACCTCAACACCGCGTGAACGCAGAAAATCTTCATTGCCACCAAAGGTCTTGTTCTCCCCCACCACCACGCGGGGAATGCCGAACTGGATGATCGTGCCCGAGCACATCATGCAGGGACTGAGGGATGTGTAGAGCGTCGTATCCTTGTACGTGCGTTGCCGCCCAGCTTTGCGCAATGCGTCCATCTCGCCGTGGGCAATCGGGTCTCCAGCCTGCACACGCTGATTGCGCCCGTGCCCCAGCACCTGGTCGCCGCGCACGACCACGGAGCCAATCGGGCAGCCGCCTTCGTCAAAGCCCGCCTTGGCTTCATCATAGGCGATGCGCAGAAATTTGCGATCCAGATCAGTCAGCATGTCACACTCCTTTGCGCTTGTTGCGAAGGGAAAATTGGTGGGCCCGGAGGGACTCGAACCCCCAACCAGACGGTTATGAGCCGTCAGCTCTAACCATTGAGCTACAGGCCCACCGATAACGCGGTTAGCGCGGAGGCTGGCTACAGCATTTTTTGGTTCTATGCTATAGGCGCAACATGAAAAGCAAATCACTGACCCCCGAAGCCGCCGTTGAACGGCTTGTCCAGCTCCATACCGCCGCGTGCCTGAGCCTGAAAACCAGCCTCGACGCCTATCTGTCAGACCGCACGGTACCGACAGCGGAAGACCGGGCGCAATGGCACTATCCCGAACTGCAGGTCACCTATGAAGCCCATGGCCTGCAACCCAACATCTCCCGTGCCTATGCCAAGTTCCAGTCCCCCGGCGTCTACGCCACCACCATCACGCATCCAGATCATTTCAAGACTTATCTGACCGAGCAATTGACCTATCTGATGCGCGACTATGGTGCGAAGATTGTGGTGCGCTCATCCACCCAGGAAATTCCCTATCCCTATATTCTTGACAAGGGTGACGATCTGGGAGCCGGTGGTGTGACGGCGGCAGAACTCGCCCTGCATTTCCCCGTGCCAAGGCTGGCCCTGGTCGGCGATGAAGTGGCAGACGGCACTTGGGTCACGGCCCAGGGCGAACCCGAACCCCTGGCACTGTTTGACGCCGTACGCATCGACTATTCGCTGAAGCGCCTGCAACACTACACCGGCACCCATTGGGGCCACACCCAGCCCTGGATATTGCTCACCAACTATCACCGCTATGTTGACCAGTTCATTGGCTGGGCCCGCATCCAGATCAAGGCCAAGGGTGCTTTCGAAACACTGCATCTGCCCGGCGGAGGCAGCATCTCGCGCACCACCACCGATGCGGAAGCGGATGCAATCATCGAAAATTCCCAATGGCACCGCTATCAGATGCCGGGCTATCACCTGACCCGCAGCGATGGCAAAGGCGGCATCACCTTGATCAACATCGGCGTTGGGCCGTCCAATGCCAAAACCATCACTGATCATCTCGCGGTCATGCGCCCGGACTGCTGGCTGATGATCGGCCATTGCGGTGGGCTTCGTCAGTCGCAACGCATCGGCGATTACGTGCTGGCCCACGCCTATCTGCGCCAGGACAACATACTGGACAAGCTGGTGCCGCCCGATATTCCGATTCCCGCCCTCGCCGAAATCCAGTTGGCCCTGCAAGGGGCAGCCGCAGATGTGACAGGTGAAAAAGGCGAGGCCTTGAAGCAGCGCCTGCGCACCGGCACGGTGATGACCAATGACGACCGCAACTGGGAACTGCGCTGGTCCCAGGAACGCATGCGCATCAACCTCTCCCGTGCCATTGCCGTTGACATGGAATCCGGCACACTGGCGGCCCAGGGTTACAGGCTGCGCGTCCCCTATGGCACCCTGCTCTGCGTCTCCGACAAGCCATTGCATGGCGAAATCAAACTGCCCGGTGCAGCAAACGCATTCTATGACCGTGCCGTGGGTGAACACCTGCTCATCGGTCTTGCCGCCATTGACCGCCTGCGCGAAGACCGTGAAGGCCTGCATTCGCGCAAACTGCGCAGCTTTGACGAACCGCCCTTCCGCTGACGCCACATTCTTGTCGCATATTATTCCTAGCGATGGCCGCGAAGGAGAACCCCATGTTCAAATCCGCCGTCGCCGCTGCAGCCATTTTGGCGTCGCTCGCTCTGTCACCTGCATTTGCCGAGGAGGCCAAAGTCTTGCGTTCGATTTCCATTTCCGGCCATGGTGAAGTGCGCACGGTTCCTGACCTTGCCATCGTATCAATCGGCGTCACCACACAGGCGAAAACCGCACGTGAAGCCTTGGACACTAACAGCAAGTCCATGCAGTCGCTGCTTGACGAGATGAAAACCCTTGGGGTTGAAAGCCGCGACATCACAACGTCGAATTTTTCCATTGCACCCCGCATTGACTATGGCCGCGACAACAACCAGCCGGGCAAAGTTGTCGGCTATGACGTCAACAATATGGTAACTGTCACGGTGCGCAAGATCGACGATTTGGGCGGCTTGCTGGATGTCGCCGTGACGTCCGGTTCCAACACCATCAGTGGTATCACATTTTCTGTGGCAAAACCTGATGCCATGCTGGACGAAGCCCGCAAACTGGCGGTTGCCGATGCCAAACACAAAGCCGAGATCTACGCCGCAGCGGGTGGCTTCACCCTGGGCAACATCATCAGCCTCAGCGAGGGTGGAGCCTATCCGGCACCCCAACCCTATGTATTTAAATCAGCGCGCAGTGAATCTGCCGATGTGCCCATCGCCGCCGGCGAAAGTGCCCTCTCAATCGATGTGAGCATCGCCTACGAAATCAAGTAGCGGGAATGACTCAAGGCGAGGGGCAGAGCGATCGCACAGGGCTGCCAAAGGGACCTCATCAGTCGCTTCGCGACAGCTTCTCCAGCGGAGAAGCGAAAATGTTTACCGCCGCCCTAAATGGTTGAGCATTGTTGGAGGACTGCCAACGAGTCGCTTCTCCCTTGGAGAAGCTGCCCGAAGGGCTGATGAGGTCCCTTCGCTTGCCATATGTGATGGCCCTGCCATGAGAGGTCCGCGCGCCACGCGTTGGTCTGCCCGTTAACAAACCTGCCTTTGCAGTTTGACACCATTGGTGCTAACCGCTGCCATCACGTCATCACTTTGCGCATGTCATGCTGTTGATGGCCTTCCGCACTCCAATGAAAAGCACCCCTGCCCTTGGCCTTTCCCCAGACTCTCGACACTCTGTCCCGCGCCCTCAAGGAGCGCAAATATGACGATCCCACACCAGTACAGCTGGCTGTACTTGAGGAAAAAGCCGAGGGGCGTGATCTTGTGGTGTCGGCACAAACGGGTTCTGGGAAAACCGTGGCCTATGCCCTGGCCATCGCCAAGACCCTGCTGGGAGATGCTGATCGTTTTCCAATTGAAGCCAGTCCGGTTGCCCTCATCGTGGCCCCCACCCGGGAACTCGCCATGCAGGTGGAGCGTGAATTGACCTGGCTGTATTTCTACACGGGTGCGCGCATTATCTCCTGTGTTGGCGGCATGGACCCGAAGCGTGAACGCCGCCAATTGAATGATGGCGCTCACATCATCGTTGGCACACCAGGGCGATTGCGCGACCATCTTGAGCGTGGCGTTCTCGATATCAAGGGCCTGAAGGCCGTTGTGCTGGATGAGGCCGATGAAATGCTGGACCTGGGCTTTCGTGAAGACCTCGAATTCATTCTGGAAGCCACACCGGCGGAACGGCGCACATTGCTGTTCTCGGCGACGATGCCAAAGCCCATTGCCATTCTGGCAAAACGCTACCAGAAAAATGCCCTGCGCATTGAAACCCTCGGCGAAAGCCGCGCCCACGCGGATATTGAATACCGCGCCATGCGCGTTGCGCCCAATGAAATTGAACATGCTGTGGTCAACGTGCTGCGCTTTGTCGAGTCACAAAGCACCATCGTATTCTGCAACACCCGTGAACATGTGAAACATCTGCACGCCACCTTGTCGGAACGCGGCTTTCACGCCGTCAATCTTTCGGGCGAATTGAGCCAGAGCGAACGCAACCATGCCCTGCAAGCCCTGCGCGACGGCCGGGCGCGGGTCTGTGTGGCAACGGACGTAGCGGCGCGCGGCATTGATTTGCCCAATCTTGGTCTGGTGATCCATGCGGATTTGCCAAACGATGCCGAAGTCTTGCAGCATCGCTCTGGCCGCACGGGCCGTGCGGGCAAAAAAGGTGTCAGTATAGTGTTGGTGCCCTTGTCGCGCAAACGCAAGGCTGAACGCCTGTTGCACGAAGCCGGTGTAAACCCCACTTGGAGCGGTGTGCCCCAGGCGGAAGACATTCGCAAACTCGACCAGCAGCGCATGATGCAGGACCCCTTGCTCACAGCCCCTACGTCAGAAGAAGATCTCGAAATGGCCCGCGCCGTGCTGGCGTCATGGTCGCCCGAAGAGATCGCAGCAGCCCTCGTTCGTATTTACCGCGCCCGTCTGCCTGCAGCAGAAGACGTGTTTGATCCCGGCCCCGGGCGGGAAGGCGACAGCTTCAAGCCGTCAAAAAAATTCGAACGCGACACGGGTCCGCGCAATTTCACCTGGTTCCGCATGGACATTGGCCGCAAGAACAATGCCGATCCCAAATGGCTCCTCCCCATGATCTGCCGCCGCGGTAAGGTGACGAAGCCCGATATCGGGGCCATTCGCATCACCGACAACGAAACCCGCTTTGAGATTGCGAACAGCGCTGTGGCGAAGTTTATCGCTGCCGCGAAGACAGAAGCTGATGATGACGTGAAAATTGAAATGATGGCTGGGGCGCCAGAACCATCACGCGAGAAGCGCGCGTTCAAACCCAAGTTCGGCAGAGCAAAATTCGAGCAGCATGACGGCGGGACATTTGAACAGCGAAAGCCCTTCGCGGAAGGTAACAAGCCGAAACGCGACAAGACTTACAAGGTAAAATCTGAATATAAAAAGCCCGCCTTTGCAGGCACAGAACGGCCAAAACCCGGCACGATTGACTATGATGCCGCGCTGAAGAAAATGATCGAAACGGGAGAACCCACGCCAAGAGCCGAACGGCCGGAGTGGAAGAAGCAGAAGCGTAAATGAACGTGTTGTGTGATGAGGTCCCTTTCGCAAGGCACTTTTGATGCAACTCACTCCCCCTCATCCCCCGCCTCTTCGCTGATCCGTTCCACACTCACCACGTGCTCGTCATCCGCCGTATCCAGCACGATCACACCTTGCGTGTTGCGTCCGGCTTTCCTTATGTCGTGGATGGGGCAGCGGATCATTTGGCCGCCGTCGGTGACCAGCATGATGTCGTCGCCCTGTTCCACAGGGAAGGATGCCACCAGCGGTCCATTGCGTTCGTTCACCACCATGGCCGTGATGCCTTTGCCACCCCGGTTGGTGATGCGGTATTCGTAGGACGAAGTGCGTTTGCCGTAACCGTTGGCCGACAAGGTGAGGATCACCTGTTCTGCGGCACCCAGTTCGGCGTAACGTTCCTGACTGATGGAGGCTTCTGCCACGGCTTCTTCATCATTGCCTGCGTCGGTGTCTTCGCCGGCGACGGCGCGCGACATTTTGATGAAGGCGGTGCGTTCTTCCGCCGTCGCATCCACATGGCGAAGGATGGCCATGGAGATCACCTTGTCGCCGTCGTCCAGCTTTATGCCGCGCACGCCCACCGAGTTGCGGCCCTGGAACACGCGGATGTCATTGACTTCAAAGCGGATGCATTGGCCCTGTGCTGTGGTGAGCAGCACGTTGTCTTGCTCCGTACACAGATCAACGCC
>CAXTKL010000040.1:0-23798 GCA_964244825.1 uncultured Aestuariivirga sp. | reverse complement strand
AGAACTTGTGCCTGGAGTCATTGGCGTTGGACTTTTGCTCGTTCTTGATCGACTGGTGTGTCTCAGGATCAAGCCCATCAATTGTGTCACCAAAGATAATGCCGTGTTCAGACGTATTATAAATCCAGTCGCGGCCAGAACCCCCAATCGTCACCGTGCCTGAGGTGCCGTCCTTGAAAAGACCGGCATAGGTCGGGTCTTTGGCAGTTCCAGCGCCACCGATGGCAAGCACCCAATCATCACCATCGCCGCCATCGAGCGTAAGGTGATAGTCCTGTTCAGCCCGCGCCGCACCATTGAAAGGTATCGGCGGAGTCAGCTGCGCCCCGGGCTTACCTGCTGCGACCCATGCGTCATAGGATGCTGTTGCTGCTTCTTCCTGATTGCGAATGCTTGAATCCAGTGCTTCACCCTTGTGAATGACCGGAGCAAAGAACCCAATCAAAGTGTCGTTGCCAACACCGCCATAAATTTCGCCCGCACCTTTATGGAAAAGAATGTCATTGGCTTCGCCGCCGATGATCAGGGAGACATCATCACCAAGCGCAAAACTCGGCTTGTCCTCCGCAAAAATCGCACCCTCACCGCCCACCAACTGGAGTTTTGAACCCGTGTACTCTTCAAGCAGGTGAACGCCTACCTTTACCGCACCAGCAACAAAATCAGAAACCGCTTGCCCAATTCTCTTCTGAATCTTGTCCTCAGCACTGTTCAGCCAGTCATCAAGATATTTAAGTTCAGTATAAACCCAACTTGCGGTTTGACCTTCGCCGGGGGCATAGGTTGTCACGTAAGTATGCAGAATATTGTGGAGCAATGAATAAACCAGCGCTCCACCCAAGGCGATGTCAAACACGGGCCCAAGCGCTTGGCCAACGAGGATCAAGCCGATACCCGATGGCGAGATCAGGCCTGACAAGAGCTCACTTGGCAATTTTTTAAGATAGCCAACAAAGCCACCTGGTTTGTCTTTGTTCTTTTCATACTCGGCCCACAAGTCACCGCCCGCTATCAATGCTGCGCCCAAAGTCAGGCCCAACTTCAGTTTATGTGGGCTGCTTGCGGCTTTCGCGATGCCATCAATCAGGCCATCCAGAACATTCTTGAACAGGCTTGGTGCCTGCGCAGCACCTTCAGCAATCACGGCCACATTGGCACTCAAGAACCGCACAAGCTTCTGGTTTGTCTTCACAGGCTGGAGATGCACAGCTTCACGCATCAGGGAGTTAGGCGAGAATGCTTTGATAATGCGAACCGCATCCGTATCCGCAAGCAAGGCTTCGGTCGCAGATACTGCTTCTTTTAATTTAACATCTTGGGTAACGAGAGCATCGGTACCCAACTTAGCCACAAAATCAACCTGCTGTTTGCGGCCAATGGTGTTGATCAATGATTCAGCTTGTATGCGCAAGGCACGCGAAGGCCGCAATTCAGTCAGCAAAGAATCGCCGCTCAGCAAAATATCGCCATTGGTAGCAGCAGCCGAAAGCCCAATGTCGCCGATACCCCAACGCAACATTGTTCCACTGTCGGCATCAACAGCAGCGCCGATTATTTTACCTCCTACGTCTCGATAGACGATAACTTTGCCGCTGCCTTGTGCGGCCAAGGCGTCAGAAAATGCGCCATCTGCAACAGCCTTCAATGCTGCCTTCTGAGAGTCTAGTGATTGATTGGCAACGCTGGTTCGGAACTCGGCGAAATCTACGCCATCAAATTTTGTAACCCCCCTACCGTTCAACATGCCTTGAGTTTCTCTCTGAGCATAGATACGGTCATTGGCGGAATTGGGCGTGATTGTGATCACACGCCCCTCAGTGTTCAGGCCGAAATTATATGAAGCATCGCCCCACCATTTGTCTGAGATTTTCGTTCCATTAGATAAGACGTCATTAGGCGTAAAAGAAAGTTTACCGGGATTACCCTCACCGAATATGGAGTTGAGAAATTGCCCCATTTGAGTATTATCAATAATACGTATCTTGCCACCACTTCGAGTTGCTAAATCTTTGGCAATATCTGAAGTTTTGGCGTCGCCAATCTTTCCTGAGTAAAGTGCCGTCGCCGTTGAGCCGGGTACTTCGTAGTAACCAGATCCCCCAACCACGCCCTGCATGAAACTGTTAAACTGTTCATAGGAAACTGTGCTGTCACCAAAAGTGCTAAAATAACTCGTGAGTATTGGGTTGTTACTCATTTCTTGGCTCCCAGGTCTTTACGTGCATCAACAAATTCAAAGCGCGGCAAAACTGGGGCAAAGTTCCTAGTTTCGAGAAGTCGTCTCAAAAACAAAACCATTCTATCTAACAAAAACTGCGACACTTCAAAGTTGGTTGGTGCCATGTATGGAGTGTTCCTTTTCGGCTCCCACGCCGAATTCAGAATCCATTTTTTTAAGCCTGTTGTTCCTGCACTAGTAAGGTTAGCAACCACATAAGGATGGCCCTCATGATTGTCGATACTGCATGAATACTCGCTCTCCTCGCGGTCACGAAGTATTAGTTCCATATAGTCGCCATTTTCAGTATCGACCATTTGCTGGCGCTTTTCATCATATTCAATCATCACGCCGTCTCCTGCTAATTTAACGCGCTGCTGCCAATCTGACTCAAAATTGCGCGCACGCCCATCACCGCGCATGGGGTTACACAAATTCAACATTTTGAGATGAATTGATTCAACCGTCGGCGCAGCCAAAAGCTCCGTGGCAGCCACATTTCGCTGCACAGCCGCGCTCACACCGACACAGTTTACCGTCCCCAAAACCGCCGTCGCTCCGTCGGCGTCATGCATTCCCGACTGGTTCGCCCATGGCGGCTTCGGCCTCGGATGGGGAGAGTTCCTTTGATGCCACGCGCAGTTTTTCCAACACGGCGGGATCGATGAGCCGTCCGACGAGAGGGTGTATCTTGACGGGCCTGTCGCCCGCCAGTTGCCGGAAATTCGCGAGCACGGCGGTGGCTTGCGTCCGGTCACCCGCAATGACGTCCAGCAGCCAGGGCAACTCTCCGCTGGTCCACTCTTCCGGCGTCAAACGCACCGGGAAAACGCCGGCTTTGATTTGCTCACCGATTTTGGCATCTACGGCAGGAGAAACGCTGGCCCAAATGGCAATGCCGGCGATGGTTTCCTCATCAACTTTTGCAGCGCCGTTTTCCGAAATGCTCTTGTAGGCAATGGCAACCCGGTTGCGCAACAACGGATTGATGATCAAATGCGAGAGATCGCCCAATGGCAAGTGCTTGTATCTTGGCAAGTCCATGATGGCCAGAATGGTCTGCCCAATGCTCATTTGAATTTTGGAGCGCAACTCACCAATCTGGGCCATCAGTTCAGGCGTCATCGCAGCTGCTGCCGCAGTGGCGTCCGGAGTGCCCGCTTTATTTTTGCCGTTGTCTGCCATGGTAAAATTCCTTCACATTGATAAAAACACGGGGGAGAATACTGGGTTAAGATCGCAACACGAATGACAATCTCTTTTGCAAGATTTGCACAATGAATGATCTGAACTGCTATAGGAAAAACACGCGCTGATTGCAACGCTTCAGAGCGGCAGAAAATCCCCCATAAACGCGCAGGATCCTCCCGGTGCGGATTGCCACGCCACGCCCACGAACGGCGAGCGCATGCTTTGGAGCATGTCCAGCCAGTTATGTATCGCGCGAAAAGCACATGAGAACAGGGTGCAGTTGCCGCCGAATGGCGCTGCGCAGCTGCTTGATTGTCATGTCATCTGACTTCACGAAGGTGATGAACATCATATTTATGTTGTTGAAAATCAGTTCGCCCATGGCCCGGGAATCTCCGCGAGAATCGGCGCGTTTCGCGTGTTGAAGCCGTTCAATCAAACGGCACGTCTGTTGCGCCAGAGCCGTGTCAAGTTTCGCATAGGTCTTGCCAAAAGGGCTTGACGGCTGCTGCGTTGCAATCGCCATGGCATGCCGCCACATGTGCTTGTCAAGGTAGACAAGTGAATGCTCGACATAGGTTCCAATCAGCGCATCGATGGCTTTTGCAAAGGCTTTTGGAGGTTTCGCGATGACCACTTCTCCCGCAGCCAATACTTCATGCACCTCCATGGCGACAATGGCCACCAGCAGGTCACCCTTGTTCTGGTAATAATTATAGATTGTGCCAATTGAGACCTCGGCTTTGGCGGCGATCGCTTCCATCTTCACCGCTGCATAACCCTGCTTCCGGAACAGCACGGCAGCGGCCTCAAGAATGCGGGAATGACGGTCTGCTTTCTGTTTGATGCGGAGGCCTGACATTGCATCACCTTGCCATATTTTTACAATTGACTCAATTTTAGAATTGGTTCAGTTTTTGCGAAATCGCGTTCAGGAGAGTACGTTATGAAGCCGTCTATCGTGAATACCATCGCTGCTGTTTCCCTGCTCACCATTGCCGTGCTCCCAGTTACGGTCCGGGCGGCTGACCTCAACGCCCTGATCTGGTGTGACCATTCCGATCCCAATCTCCTGAAGCCATTCGAGGATGCGAACGGCATCAAAGTGAACGTCAAGGAATTTGAGGGCACAGGCGCGGGCTTTGCAATTGTCGAGCAATCGCAACCGGGTGACTGGGATGTCATGGTCATCGATTCCATTGATGTGCCCCGCGGTGTGGCAAAAAACCTGTTCGACACCTTGCCTGAGGACAAACTTCCGCTGACCGACATTTTCCCAGAGGTATCGCTTGACGGCAAGACCAAGGTCAATGGCAAGCGCTACGCGGTCACAGAAAAATTTGGCTACAACACAATAGGATTCAACAAGTCGAAGGTTGATGTCAACGACATGCAATCACTTGCAGCGTTGACTGACCCGAAATACAAGGGCCGTATCGCAATCTATGACTACTATCTGCCGGTCGTTGGCATGGCTGCCATGTCAATCGGCAAGAAAACAGCTGAACTCACAGCAGCAGACTTGCCTGCTTTGAGAGACGTACTCCTGAAAATGAAAGCCAATGCCAAGGCAGTGACGGATGTTGCAGCCAGTCAGACCGCGCTTGCCACGGGAGAGGCTGATATTTTGGTAGGTGGCGGTGAATGGGTTACAGCAGGCATTGCCAAGGAAAATCCGGATCTGGATTTCTCAATACCAAAAGAAGGCGCCGTGCTCTGGTCCCAATCACTTGCAATATTCAAAGACTCAAAAAACAAGGATGTTGCATTGAAATTCATCCAATACATCATGAGTCCTGACGGCCAGGCCAGACTTGCCACATCATCATGTTATTGGGGCATGCCTGCAAATCGCAAGGCGTCACTGAACGATGAGCAAAAGAAAACCTTGCGCTTTGCCGAACAGGCAGAGTTTTTGAAACGGGCCCAGCCCTATCCGGCACCGGATGAAGCACTGGACAAGAAACTGCAAGACCTGTGGACAGATATATTGCAGTCAAAGTGAATAATTCGTCCAAATCCAGGTTTGCATGGTGCGTTGTTGCACCGGCTTTGATGTGGACCGTCCTGTTTTTTGTCATGCCATTTATCGGCATGATTGCGATGAGCCTGATCGTGAAAGAGACGGGACTTTGGGGCGCTGCAAATTACACACAGTTTTTTGAAAACTCCAGCTATTGGAGGGCGTTGACAAACTCTCTCGAAGTCACGGTGCTCGTCACCATCATCTCGGTGGCACTGGCCTACCCCTTCGCCTGGATTCTTGCATTTGCAGTCCCTGAAAAATGGCAACGGCTGGCACTCATGCTCGCAGTATTGCCGTTCTGGACGTCCTATGTTGTGCGTTCCTATGCATGGCTTCTGGTACTGGCTGAAAAAGGACTGATCAATGCGACTTTGGTGAATTTCGGATGGCTCAGCACACCCATGCAACTGGCAAACACGCGAACGGCCACGATTATTGGATTTGTCCATTTTTTCGTCATGCTGCTGACGTTGACAATTTATGCAAACCTCAAGCAGCTGTCACCCAATTATCGCAAGGCGGCATCGGATCTGGGTGCCAGCCCGTTGCAAAGTTTTGTGCATGTCATTCTTCCGCTCACGCTTCCGGGTGTCATGGTTGGCGCGTTTCTAACATTCGTGCTCGCTATTGGGGATTACATCACGCCACAAATTCTGGGTGGGAACAATGAATTGCTGATGCCACAATTGATCATGATGCAAATCGGCAGGCGGGGAGATTTCGGCTCTGCGTCCGCACTTTCTGTCATTCTCATGGCCGTCGTTACTGTGGCCTATCTTGGCTGCGCCCGTTGGTTGAAAATCGACAGGGCATAGCCATGCGGATACTCTCAATTTTCTACGCGGCAATGATCTATGGATTTGTGTATCTGCCGGTTGCGGTGCTGGTCCTGTTTTCGTTTCAGGCGACGTTGTTTCCAATCCCGCCCTTTCATGGTCCGTCATTGCGCTGGTATGAAGCCGTTCTGTCGGATGGCAGGCTGACCTCTGGCTTGGGTCACTCCATTCTGGTTGCCGTGTTGTCGTCGCTTGTTGCAACGCTTCTTGGCTTTCTGGCAGCCTGGGGCTTTGCACGCTTTACAATCCGGGGTTCCGGCTTTCTGCGCGGTCTGATCACGCTGCCGCTGACTGTCAGTTATCTCATCATTGGTATGGGGCTTCTGGTGGTTTTTACAAAACTCGGCCTGCCGAAGTCGCTGTTTGCCGCTGGCGTCGGCCATGTTGTGATCAACCTTCCGCTGTGCTTTGCAATTATTTACAGCCAGATGGGAGATCACCAGGCCAACATCGAAAAAGCTGCACGGGATCTCGGCGCAAATGAATTGCGTGTACTGGCCTTGATCACAGCGCCCATGCTGTGGCCAGCGCTGTTCGCCAGCTTCTTTCTGTCCATGACGTTTTCCTGGGATGAATTCGTGATAGCATTCCTGCTGACGCGTTTTGAAACAACCCTGCCTGTCGAAATCTGGAATTTGCTGAGAGCGGGCCTCAATCCGAAGACCAACGCGGTTGGCTCTCTTGTCTTCGGCGTGTCAATCTTCTTTGCGTTGCTGTTTGAGCTGGCGACGTTCAGAAGGCGCGCGCAATGACGGCTCTGCTCTCCGTCCAGGCGATGTCTCACAGCTTCGGTCAAACCCGGGTGTTGAGGGACATATCGCTCGACATTGCAGCGGGGAGCTATACTGTTTTGCTCGGACCATCAGGCTCCGGAAAAACCACGTTGCTGTCAATTCTCGGTGGCTTCCTGCAACCAGACAAGGGCAGGATCATGATCAGGGGAATGGATTGCACCGATGTACCGCCTGCGCAGCGTCCAACTGCCACTGTGTTTCAGGACTACGCACTCTTTCCGCATATGACGATCGGAAACAATGTCGGGTTTGGGCTTCGCATGAAAGCAATATCCAGGCCGACACGTGACAAGGCAGCGCTGGAGATGTTGCGCATGGTGGGTTTGGAAGCAGCCTTTGATAAAAGACCGCATCAATTGTCCGGCGGGCAAAGACAACGAGCGGCACTTGCCCGGGCTTTGATTGTGGAACCTGCAGTGCTGTTGCTCGACGAACCGCTTGGCGCACTTGATCTCAAGCTGCGCCGACACATGCAGGATGAATTGAAATCCATACAGAAACGTGTGGGCACCGCATTTATACATGTAACACATGATCAGGAAGAAGCCATGGCGCTGGCCGATCACATCGTGGTCATGAATGATGGGCGCATCGAAGATGAAGGGCCGCCCGAACGCGTCTACGCCCAACCCTCAACCCGGTTCTCGGCAAAATTCTTGGGCGAAAGCACAATATTCGAAGCGGAGATATTGCCAAATGGAAAAGCGAATGCATTTTTTGGGACCTTCGACGTATCACCTGGACTTCAAAGCGGGAAAGCACATTTCGCGATCCGGCCAGAACACGTTACAATCGGTGGCAACGTGCCCGCAATCATTACCGACGTCATGTTTCAGGGAAGCTTCAAGCGTGTCGTTGCTATTCCAGCAGCCATGCCGGACCTCAAGATACTCGGCCGCTTTTCGGCAGATACCTTGATCGCTGCAGGGGATGCGGTATCGTTGCATCTAGCACCGGACAAGATTGTGGTATTGAAAGACAAGTGATGCTCCGCGTTGACGCCGAACATTGGTACGAAACACTCCGGATGAGCGACGATGTCACCTTGATCCATGAACCCTGGATCAAGCCCTATTTTCGCTGCAACATGTGGCATGTCCGGGGCCGCGATTGTGATTTGCTCTTTGACACGGGACTGGGACATTTCAGTTTGAAACAGCATGTTCCGCTGGTGACCGAACGTCACCTGATCTGTGTCGCCAGCCACGCCCATTTTGACCATATCGGCAACCACCATGAGTTTGCGGGTTGTTGCGTGCATCACGCAGAGGCACACATTCTGGAGCACCCACGCAACGCGTGGACTCTTGCAATTCCATATGCCACCGACGACATGTTCATCCGCCAACCTGTGAACTGGGACCAAGCGGCATATCATGTCAGGGCCGCAAAACCAGGCCAACTTTTGGATGACGGAGATGTCATCGACCTTGGCGACAGGGTATTTGAAATCATTCATACGCCAGGACACTCACCCGGCGGCATTGGCCTGTTTGAGCGCAAAACAGGAATTCTTTTGTCTGGCGATGTTCTCTACGACGGTCCACTGATTGATGACGCTTACCACTCCAACAAAACCGATTATTTGGCTACGTTTGAACGGCTGAAAACCATGCCAGTTCAAATCGTCCATGGCGGACATTTTCCAAGCTTTGGTGCAGTTCGTTATCGTCAGTTGATTGATGAGTACATGGCCGGAAAGCATGATCCCGGTTGCCACATCAAAAGCGCGTAAAGCGGCATGGGTGACAGCGCCAACCGGCAGCTGGTCCATGCAAAGCGCCCCAGATGTGAGTCTATTCGGCGGCTTCCAATAGACTGGGATTTCTTCCCATGAGCTTCAACACTTCGGGTCGGCAGGAGCCGCAACCGGTCCCTGCGCGTGTCAGTTCGCAAATGACTTGAAGCGATGCGTGAGGCTGCTTCGCAATGGCCGCCTTGATCTGTGTGGCGCCCACACTGTTGCAAGAACATAAAATGGGACCGGCATCCAACAGACCCACAGCAGGGCGCCCCGCCAATATAGCATTCGCGTTGACTTCCGTACCAATCAGATTTTGCAACCAATGTCGGCTTACCTGCACAGGCGTCGGCGATGCAAAAAATGCGAAAACAAGAATTCCACTCCGTGTCGCCACGCAACGAAAGCCACCGCCGGAAATCGTGACAAATGCAATGTTCAGTGTTTCGTCGTCAAGATCCAGAAGTTTACCCAACGCCAGGGCCCAGTTGTTCAGGGATGCCAAGCCCGCGCATTCAAATGAATGACCCTTGGAAAGGGGCCTGGCAGCCCAATAGTCGAACGCCAGTTCTAAGCTCTGAGCCGTCACACCGAAGCCGTACCATGCCGCCGCAAAAGGGTGTAACGTTACGAAGGCTGATTTCAGGGCAGGTTGGCCACTGACCGGGTCTACCGTGCTATCTGAAGATGCATTGGCCTTGGGCGAAGACGCAAATGCCGCACTCCAATGCATGGGCTGAAATACTTCGCCAGCTGTTACGGACTCTGAGACCAGCACCCGCGCCACGGACTTTCCATATTGCCCCGTGATCACCGCAAGTTCAGCGTCACGCAGACCGAACGCAAGTGCGTCTGCGGGGGATACCTCAACATGCGGCTCGCCACGATGATCAAACAGCCGTGGCACGAGTCCTGTACGCGTCATCGTGTGCCACTGATCACGGATGCGCCCGGTATTCAACGTGATGCCAGAATCCTTTGGAGCAAGTGAGGCCGTCGGCACAAAGCGAGCCTTGCCGTCTGGTGTTTCGAATTGTCCCCTGGAAAATGGACGCGGATCGCCCCACTGTTGCGGCGACATCTCATCATAGTCCTGCTTTGCGATCCCGGAGAGATCAAGGCTGCGGGCACCCGTGTTCATCACCGTCGTCAAGGCTGCATGTTCAGCAAAGATTTGGGCAGGCGAAGTATAGTCAAATCCGTCAAATCCCATGCGCTGCGCCACCTCACATATGATGCGCCAATCCTCTCGCGCTTCACCGGCTGGCAATGTGAACTGACGTTGCCTTGAAATCCGGCGTTCGGAATTGGTCACCGTGCCATCCTTCTCGCCCCAACCCATGGCTGGTAACAAGACATCAGCAAACCCTGCCGTCTCCGTCTGCCCCGTCACATCGGATACGACGACAAAGGGGCAAGCGCGCAACGCCTCTTCCACCCGTGACGCGTTCGGCATGCTCACAGCAGGGTTGGTGGCCATGATCCATACCGCCTTGATCTTTCCAGTGTGCATGGCCTCGAACATGTCCACCGCTTTCAGACCAGCCGTTTTCGCCATGCGCGGAGACCTCCAGAACGCTTGCACGGCGTCGCGGTGATCGGCGTTTTCAATGTCCATGTGCGCCGCCAGCATGTTGGCAAGCCCACCCACCTCACGCCCGCCCATGGCGTTGGGCTGCCCGGTGATTGAAAACGGCCCCGCACCTTCTTTTCCGATGCGCCCCGTCAGCAGGTGGCAATTGATGATGGCATTCACCTTGTTGGTACCATCTTCCGCCTGGTTGACACCCATGGAAAACGCAGTCACAGTTTTGGCATTGGCTGCAAACAGATCGTAGAACAAACGTAGCTGGGTCGTTGACAGGCCCGTGTCGTCGCTCACGCGCTTGTCATCATGCGCATTGGCAACCAGCAGGGTTTCAGCCAAGCCTTGCGTCCGTGCAAACACAAAGCGCGAGTCAATTTCGCCTCTGCCGTAGAGACTGCGCAACAGGCCGTTGAACAGCGACACGTCCGAGCCAGACTTGATTTGCAAAAAAAGATCAGCACCCTCGGCCGTCATGGTGCGGCGCGGATCAATCACCACCAGTTTGGTGCCACGCTTTTCCCGCGCTGCCTGCAGGCGTTGAAACAAAACCGGATGGCACCAGGCGAGATTGGACCCTACCAGCACCACAAGATCAGCAGTCTCGATGTCGGTATAGTTGCAGGGCACAACATCTGCACCAAAGGCCCGCTTGTGGCCCGCCACCGCCGACGCCATGCACAGCCGGGAATTCGTATCGATATTGGCCGAGCCGATGAAGCCCTTCATCAACTTGTTGGCGACGTAATAGTCTTCGGTCAAAAACTGGCCTGACACATAGAATGCCACACTGCCGGGACCATGATCTCGAATCGCATCAGAGAATTTTTTCGCAACATGCGCTGTGGCTGCATCCCAGGAAACGTCGGCACCATCGACACGGGGCCGCAACAGGCGTTGTTCGCTCCCCAGTGTTTCCCCAAGTGCCAGACCCTTGGAGCACAAACGCCCATAATTTGCCGGATGCTCTGGATCGCCCTTGACAGTCACCACACCCGATGCATCACGTTTGGTCAAAACACCGCAACCCACGCCGCAATAGGGGCACGTCGTGCGGGTCACGCTTGCCACCATCAGGCGGCCCGCCGCCGCAATGCGTCTGCCGGCAAGGAAATCTTGCCGTTCTCAAGCTGCACCGGCACTTTGCGCGCACAGCCCTGGTCCGGGCCTTTGACCTCACCGGTCTCAAGGCCCACCACCCAATTGTGCAAGGGGCACGTGACCGAGGTCCCGTGAACGATCCCCTGCGACAGCGGTCCGCCCTTGTGGGGGCATTTGTCCCACAGGGCGAAGATCCTCCCGTCCGCTGCCTTGAACACCGCAATGTCACCTTGCCCGGTCGCTATCACCCGCGACCCCCGCAATGGCACATCCGCAACATCTCCAACTTCAATCCATTCAACCATGGCCGGCTACTCCGCAGCCATCGCCATGGGGAAGGCCCGCATCGGCACAAATTCATGGGCGTCTTTTCCAGCAACACGCTCCGCCCACGGATCAATTTGCAGAAACCTCTGCGCATATTGGAAGCGTGCAAAACAGGCGCGGCGTTTTTCAGCGTCCTCGACGATGTTCTTGCGAATGGACTCGATTCCCACCCGCTTGTTCCACTTGTACATGCGTTCCAGGTAATGGCCTTGCTCACGGTAGAGCTGCGTCAACGCCACAATCATCTCCAGCGCATCATCTTCGGTGTCCACATGACACAACAGTTCAGTGCCCTTGATATCGAGACCTGCCGCTCCGGCAAAATGAATGTCAAACCCTGAGTCGACACAAATCACGCCGACGTCCTTGCACGTTGCTTCTGCGCAGTTGCGCGGACAACCGGATACAGCCATTTTCACCTTGGCAGGCGTCCATGACCCCCACATGAACTTCTCGATGCGAATGCCGAGCCCTGTGGAATCCTGGGTGCCAAAGCGGCACCATTCGGTTCCCACACAGGTTTTGACTGTGCGCAATCCCTTGGCATAGGCCGCACCCGATACCATGCCAGCGCCATTCAGATCCGCCCACACGCCGGGCAAGTCTTCCTTCTTGACTCCCAATAAGTCGATGCGTTGCCCACCCGTCACCTTGACCGTGGGAATCTGGAACTTGTCCGCCACATCGGCAATCGCGCGCAATTCCTTGGCCGAGGTCACCCCACCCCACATGCGCGGGACAACGGAGTAGGTGCCGTCTTTCTGGATGTTGGCATGCACGCGCTCGTTGATAAAACGTGACTGGTTGTCATCTTCATATTCGCCCGGCCATTCAGCAATCAGATAATAGTTCAAGGCGGGCCGGCATTTGGCGCAGCCGCATGACGTCTTCCATTCCAAGTCCTGCATCAGCGCGGGAATGGACTTGATCTGCTTGGCCACAATCAAACGCCGCACGTCGGCATGACCAAGATCGGTGCAATTGCACATGGGTTGCACGGCGTTGGGCTGGTAACCATCCCCCAACGACAAGACCAGCAGTTTTTCCACCAGTCCCGTGCATGATCCGCAGGATGCCGATGCCTTGGTGTGCGCCCGCACATCATCAATCGACGTCAGGCCTTTGGCGACAATCGCATCTGTGATCTTTGACTTGCATATGCCGTTGCAGCCGCAGATTTCTGCGTCAGGCGGTAAGGCTGCAACGGCCGCCGTAGGGTCCAGGGGGGTTCCTCCCGCATAGGCCTGGCCGAAGATCAGCATGTCCCGGTCTTCTGAAACGTCTTCCCCTTTCTTCAACTTGTCAAAGAACCAGGGTCCGTCAGCCGTGTCGCCATAGAGCACCACGCCAATGATCTTGTTCTCCTTGATCACGAGTCTTTTGTAGACACCGCGCGAAGCATCACGCAGCACAATCTCCTCACGGTCCTTGGCTTCTGCAAAATCGCCACCGGAATAAAGGTCAACACCTGTAACTTTCAACTTTGTCGACATCACCGAGCCGCCATAGGCCGCCTGCTTGTCCGCCAACACTTCGGCAATCGTGCGTGCCATTTCATAAAGTGGTGCCACCAGACCATAGACTGCGCCCCGGTGTTCGGCACATTCACCCAAGGCAAACACATGGGGATCATTGCTGCGCATCTGGTCATCAACGACAATACCACGATTGACCGTGATGTCACTTGCCTTGGCAAGCGCTGTGGATGGCCGAATGCCAACCGCCATAACAACAATGTCGCACGGCAATTCGGTGCCATCTTCCAGTTTCAACCCGGTGACTTTGCTTGTCCCCAAAATCGAATGTGTATTGGACTTGGTGCGAATGTTGATGCCGCGCTTTTCGAACTCCCGCTCCAACAAATGTGCGGCCGGTGCATCAAGTTGCCGCTCCATCAGCGTCGGCATCAGGTGAACAACCGTCACATCCATACCACGCATTTTCAGGCCTGCAGCAGCTTCAAGCCCCAGAAGACCACCGCCAATCACCACCGCCTTCGATCCCGGCGTTGCGGCGGTCAACATTTTCTCAACGTCATCAAGGTCACGGTAGGTCACCACACCGGGCAATTGATGGCCATGAACAGGGATGATAAAGGGTACAGATCCTGTGGCGATGACCAGCGTGTCATAGGGTACCATGGAGCCATCAGCCGCTGTCACGGTTTTCGCAACCCGGTCAATTGCCTCAACCTTGCAACCCTTGTGCAAAGTCACACCATGCAAGGTATACCAGTCATCACCATGGGTGATGATATCCTCATAAGTTTTCTCACCTGACAACACGGGTGACAGCATCAGGCGGTTGTAATTGACACGTGGCTCCGCGTTAAAAATGGTGACATCGTAGGTGTCAGGAGACAATTCAAACAGATGCTCCAGCATGCGACCCGGTGCCATGCCATTGCCGACAATGACGAGTTTCTTCTTCATCACGCCGCCTCCACAAACTTGTTGCGTTCATACAGGAATTTCAGCACTGCTTCGCGCGCACGGATGTAGACAGGGTCTGTCACCAGTTCCAAACGCCTGCGCGGCCGCGAAAGCTTCACCTCATAGATTTCACCAATTGTTGCTGCTGGGCCATTGGTCAACATCACGATGCGATCCGACAGCAGCACCGCCTCATCCACGTCATGGGTGATCATGATCACTGTATTGTTCAGCGTCTGATGTATCTGCATCACCTGGTCCTGCAAATGCGCCCGTGTCAAAGCATCCAGTGCGCCGAAAGGCTCATCCAGCAACAGCACCTTGGGTTCCATGGCCAGGGCCCGCGCAATGCCTACACGCTGCTTCATGCCGCCAGAAATTTCAGCTGGCCGCTTGTCCAGTGCATGACCCATGTGCACAAGGTTGAGGCTGTCCATAATCCTTGTCTTGCGCGCAGCGGCACTTTCGGCCCTCCACACTTTGTCCACGGCCAGTTTGATGTTCTCGTAGACGGTCAACCACGGCAGCAGCGAGTGGTTCTGAAACACCACCGCCCGGTCTGGCCCCGGCCCTTGCACGTGTTTGTCTTCAAGTGTCACGGCCCCGGACGTGACAGGCGTCAAACCCGCAATCAGATTGAGTAATGTGGACTTGCCGCAGCCGGAGTGCCCGATCAGCGACACATATTCCCCTTTTTCAACCTCGAGCGAAATGCCTTTGAGAACATCCGACACAACATTGCCGCGCTGAAAAGATTTGTTGACGCGTGAAAGCGAGAGATAGGGTTTTTTCATGTGACAGCCCTCAATTCACAGCTGTGCCGCGCGTCACAACATGGCCGATGTAGGCGATGATGCGATCCAGCACGAAACCCACGAGCCCCACGTAAACCAGCGCCACGATGATGTCGCTGATCAGCGAAGAGTTCCACGCATCCCAGATGAAGAAGCCGATACCCACACCGCCGATCAGCATTTCTGCAGCAACAATGGCAAGCCATGACAAGCCCACACCAATGCGCAGACCTGTGAAAATATAGGGTGCGGCAGCAGGCACCATGATCTTCAAAAAATATTCCAGAGGATTAAGTTGCAGCACCCGCGCCACATTGCGGTAATCCTGCGGAATGTTGCGAATGCCCGCTGCCGTGTTGATGATGATGGGCCACACAGCGGTGATGAAAATCACAAAGATGGCAGAGGGTTGCCCATCGCGAAAGGCCGCCAGTGAAATCGGCAGCCATGCCAGAGGCGGCACTGTGCGCAGCACCTGAAAAATGGGATCAAAACCACGCATGAAATACACCGACTGACCCACGAGTGTTCCAAGTCCAATGCCAATCACGGCCGCAAGGGCATAACCCATGGCCACACGACTCAGCGACGCGAGGATATGAAAGCCCAAACCTTTGTCGGTGCCGCCATTGTCAAAGAATGGATGCAAGATGAGATCGCGGCTATCCGTGAACACCTGTGTTGGCGGCGGCAAGCTGGAACCAGCGCGCGACGCCAGAATTTGCCAGATCAGCAGAAAGAATGTCAACACAGCCAGGGGCGGCAATACCACCGTGACCAGTTTATCAAGAACAGGCTTGAAAACGGCGGGCCGTACCATCTTGCGATCAGGCAAAACCAGAATTTTTGCTGCTTGAGGCGCGATGGCAACAGGTGCCACCGCCGCCAGATCGTGTTTGCGCAATGCCGTGTTCATCCTGCACTCACGCCTTAATGCTCAAACTGTCGAGATAGGCTTTTGGATTTTCTGGATCGAAGGTTTTGCCGTCAAAGAAGGTTTCCACACCGCGCGAGTCCGATGCAGGCATGTCGGTGACACCCATGGTTTTGGCGGCAGAGCGCCAAAGATCAGAACCGTTCACTTTCGCGATCAGAGCAGCCACATCCGTGTCCGGCTTCACCTTGCCCCAGCGCATATTCTCCGTCAGGAACCAGGCATCATGACTCTTGAACGGGAAGGACGCAGCATCACGCCAGAACTTCATGATGTGTGGGCTCGCGGCGACAGTCTTGCCATTGCCGTAGTCGAGATCACCTTTCAGACGTCCGGCGATATCTTCCTTCTTGACATTGAACCAGGCGCGCTTGGAAACGATGTCAGCCAATTCGTCCTTGTTCGCATCGGCATCACACCATTGCTGCGCTTCCATCACCGCCATCAGAATGGCTTCTGTTGCTTTCGGGTATTGTTCGGTAAAGTCCGCGCGCAAGGCCAGCGACTTTTCGGGATGCTTGGACCACAATTCACCCGTGGTCAAAGCCGAGTAACCAATGCCTTGCGCCACAAGCTGCGCATTCCACGGCTCACCCACGCAGAAGGCATCCATGGTGCCCACTTTCATGTTGGCCACCATTTGTGGCGGCGGCACCACAATGGTTTCAACATCCGTATCGGGGTTGATGCCGGCTGATGCCAGCCAATAGCGCATCCACAAATCATGCGTACCACCGGGGAAGGTAACGGCGATTTTCGCCATGGCTCCATCAGCTTTTTTCTTGGCAAACACGGCCTTGAGCGGGCTTGCATCCGTACCGATTTTTAAATCCGCATAGGCCTTCGCCACCGAAATGCCTTGGCCATCCAGATTGAGACGCGCCAGAATTTTCATGGGCAGTGGTTGGTTGTTTTGTGTGATTGTGCCCAGCGTCATCAGGTAAGGCATCGGGGACAGGATATGTGCTCCATCGATGCCATTGCCCGCCGACCCCAAAACCAGATTGTCACGCGTGGCACCCCACGACGCCTGCTTCAACACGTCGACATCTGCCATGCCATATTTTTCAAACAGACCTTTTTCTTTGGCGATCACAAGGGGTGAAGAATCGGTTAGCGCGATGAAACCCAATTTGGCCACGTTCACTTCTGGACCGCTGGCGGCGAGCGCACCGGAGGGCAGCAGGCTCTTGGCAGCAGTCAACAAGGCGACCGTCGCCGCCGTACTTTGTAAAAACTTGCGGCGTGTAACAGAGCCGGTGAAAAGTGAACGCGTCATCAAATCTCTCCTGTTGCCAAAAACAAAAAGCCGACAGGAACACAACGCAAGTTGCCGTCCTGCCGGCGTCATTGCCGGAATCCCGTTGGGGATTTGATATTTGAACTGCACGTGCCGTGCCAATTCGTCAAAAATAATAAAGTGTTTTATTTCATAGCTTTATATGCTGCTTAAAATCGCATCGCCATGTGAGTTGCCGGAAAAGCATGCGCATGGGCGATCAAATATTGTGCACCGCACCATAGAACGGGCTGGATGAGATATAATCCGCAAGGTGATCGGGATCAAACTTCACGCCATCGAAAAAGCCGTCCGGACCCAGCACCAGGGACCCACCATGCGCAGGTACATGAGCGGCTTGGCTTAACGCACCTTCCACTTTCGAACTCGCCCCCGGCATCGCCACGCCTACATCTTTCAATGCCCGGCGATACAGATCCGGACGATAGGTCTCCAAGACGCGTTGTCGCTGCGTGTCAGTCAATGCAACCTGCTGCCACCGCACCATTTGCGAAAAGAACCACAAGGCATGACTGCGCCACGGGAAGTTGGCCGCACCATCATAGAACTGCGGAAACTCCGTATGCGGAAGATCGATGTCAAAACCCAGGTATTCCGGCCGCGCCAACAGGGCCGCAAGTGCGTCACGATTTTCTGTTGCAGCACACCATCTGGCGCTGTGGTGCAAAGCCCGCAGCAACGCATTGAGCAATTCTGGATGATGATCGGCCCAGCGCCGCGTCAAACCCAGCACCTTCTCCGGGCTTGCACGCCAGATCGATTGCTTGGTGGTCAAGATCTTGCCGGTACCTCTGCCGACGGCCACGCTGTTCCAGGGTTCCCCCACACAAAAGCCGTCAACACCGCCAGAAGCCAGGGCATCTGGCATGAGGCCGGGTGGCACAATTGTAATGTTCACATCAAGCTGCGGATGAATGCCGCTGGCCGCCAGCCAATATCTCAACTCATAGGCATGCGCAGAGAAATTATGGACAACTGCAAACGCAAGCAGCGGCAGGCCGAGGGATTTTCTGTGTTGAATGATCTCAAACAGAGCAGTTCCCGCCCGTTTCGCATCACGGTTTATGTGAATGGCATCACCCATACCGTTCCAGACGGCATTGGAAACTGTAATGGCATTACCACCCAGCCCCAACGCAAACGGCGCGATCATCTCGATCGACAAGGGTGACAGACCAAGGTTTTGGGCAATGGGCAAGGGCGCCAGCATATGAGCCACATCAAACTGCCCAACGGAAACACGGTCACGCACATTGGCCCAGGATGTTTCACGTACCAGCCTGAGATCAATGTTCTGGGCTTCGGCAAATCCCAATTCCCTGGCCACAATCAAGATGGACGCATCAAGCAATGGCAGAAAGCCCGCAGTGACGAGGGTCATGGCTGTTTCACTTTCAATATGGATTCCGCCTGTACTATGGCCTCGGCGATTTGACCCATACGCCGGCCTTGATCCATTGCGGCGTCGCGCAATATTTTATGCGCATCAGCCTCATCTACACCGCGGCTGCGCATGACAATCCCTTTGGCCCGGTCAATGGACTTGCGTTCGTCGAGCGCTTGCAGTGCCTCATCGCGCTCGAGGCGCAGTTTCTCAAAGGCGCGAAAGCGCATGATCGCCAGGTCCAGAATGGCTTTCACCCGCTCCTGTTTGAGACCGTCCACAACATAGGCTGAAACACCAGCCTCAATGGCGTCCAGCATGGATTGCTCACTGGATTGGTCAACAAACATGGCCACCGGTTTTTGCACAGCCTTGGACAGGCGAAACATGTGTTCAAGAAAATCGCGGTTGGGATTGCCCAGGTCCATGACGATCACGTCTGGCGCAATCTCCTCAATCTGCCGCACCAGCCCGTTGAACTGCGAAACCACCATGACATGCTGATACCCGGCCTCCCTGAGCGCCCGGTCAATGAGATGCCCACGTTCCACACTTTCATCAATGACGAGAATGTTCAGATTGATGCGCTGCATCACCCGATGATGCACTGCAACAAATTTCTTTGCAACGCAAAATCATGGACGTCGTGTTAATCTGCGTACCGGATTGATTTGCAGGAAAGCCCCATGGTCCCAACCACGTTTACGCCCCTGTCCTCACTCATGGGCGGCTGCATGATTGGGGCAGCTGCCGTGATCCTGATGGCAACCCATGGCCGCATCGCGGGCATCAGTGGCATCGCCGTCCGCATGTTTCCTCCGTATCGCGACAGGCATGTGTTGGGACGCGTAGCCTTCATCCTCGGCTTGGTGGCGGCACCTTTGATCTTTGCCAAACTGACAGGCCATTGGGCCTCGATGTCCGTATCCACCAACACAACCGTGCTCGTCAGCGCAGGATTGCTGGTGGGCATCGGTTCGGTCTGGGGCAATGGTTGCACCTCGGGCCACGGCATCTGCGGTGTGTCGCGATTGTCGGTGCGTTCACTGGTCGCTGTCGCAACCTTTATGGCCACCGCCATCGGCACCGTCTTCATCATACGCCATGTGTTGTGAGTTCAGAACATGTCTTTGCTGATACAATTTCTCATTGGACTGCTTTTCGGTTCAGGCCTTCTGGTCGCAGGCATGTCCGATCCTGCCAAGGTGCTAAACTTTCTGGATATCGCCGGAACGTGGGACCCCAGCCTTGCCTTTGTCATGGCTGGCGGCGTCATCGTCACGTTCATTGGCTACCGCGTGGTCCTGAAACGTCGGCAGCCAGTGTTTGACACCACATTTCATCTGCAAAAAGCCACTGCCGTCGATTGGCCCATCATCACAGGCCCCGCCATTTTCGGCATTGGCTGGGGTCTCGCGGGTTTTTGCCCGGGCCCTGCATTCACGGCCTTGGGCACAGGCTCAGTCAATGCTATCCTCTTCGTTACAGCCATGCTGGCAGGCATGGTGGGCACACGCCTTTTGGCATTGAGATTGCGAGGCCAATCATGAAACCTGTCGTTACAGCATTTTTCGACGAACCCACCAACACCGTCACCTATGTGGTGAAGGACCCCACATCAATGGCCTGTGCCATAGTCGACAGCGTTCTGGACATTGACTACGCTGCTGGACGCATCTCCAGCGCTTCAGCAGATCTAATCATTGCATTCGTCAAAAAGCAGACCCTGACAGTTGAATGGCACATCGAAACCCACGTCCATGCCGATCACCTGTCCGCAGCACCCTATTTGCAAAAACAGCTCGGCGGCAAAATCGGCATCGGCAAGAACATCACCATTGTGCAGGAAACCTTCGGCAAGATTTTCAACGAGGGCACTGAGTTCCAGCGCGACGGCAGCCAGTTTGATAGGCTATTTGATGATGGTGATCGTTACACCATTGGTGGCATGACAGCTTTTGCCATTTATACACCGGGCCACACTCCCGCTTGCATGACCCACATTGTCGGCGATGCGGCATTTGTCGGCGACACCCTGTTCATGCCCGATGGCGGTTCAGCCCGTGCTGATTTTCCCGGCGGTGACGCCCGCATTCTCTACCGCTCGATCAAGCGCGTGCTGGCATTGCCCCCGGAAACCCGCCTCTTTATGTGCCATGACTACGGCCCCAATGGCCGCAACATCAAATGGGAAACGACAGTCAAAGAACAGCACGACCATAACATTCACGTACACGACGGCATCAGCGAGGATGATTTCGTGAAGATGCGTGAGGCCCGCGACAAGACATTGGAAATGCCCAAACTCATGATTCCGTCGTTGCAGGTCAACATGAAAGCGGGTGCACTGCCCAGGCCAGATGCTGCTGGCAACCGCTTCCTCAAGGTGCCGCTGAACGCCCTGTAGCGCCCGGATCAGTTCTCCCACGCAACGTGATGAGATCCCGGACCATCCACGCGTTCAAATGTATGAGCACCAAAGAAATCCCGCTGTGCCTGAATGAGGTTGGCCGTGCCCCGCGCTTGACGATAACCGTCAAAATAGGCCAGTGCCGAAGACAAGGCCGGAACCGGCAGTCCCAGCAGTGCGGCATCAGCCACTGATTTGCGCAACGCCTTTTGATCGGCTTGCAACATGGCGACGAACTCTGGTGTGACCAGAAGATTCTTGACACCCTTTCGCTTGTTGAACGTTGATGTGATGACATCCAGAAACTGCGAACGAATGATGCAGCCTGCCCGCCAGATACTGGCGATCTTCCCCAATGGTAACGCCCACGCATAGCTGTCAGAAGCAACCTGCAGGATGGCAAACCCCTGCGCATAGGCACAGATCTTTGCCGCATAAAGTGCTGACTCCAATTGCCGCAGATAGGCTGCCTTGCTGGCAGGCGCAAGCCGGGCCTGACGCATGGGATAAAGTCCGGAAGCGGCAACGCGCTGTTCCTTCATCGACGACAGCACACGGGCCGCAACAGCTGCTTCAATCGCACCAGAAGGCACTGCCAGTTCCTGCGCTTCGATCACCGACCATTTGCCGGTGCCCTTCTGCCCCGCCTTGTCGAGGATCACGTCCACCAGCGGCTTGCCAGTGGTCTCGTCTGTTTTCTGCAATACCTTGGAGGTGATCTCGATCAGGTAGGAATCAAGCTTGCCCGTATTCCACTTGGCGAAGGTTTTGCCGATCTCCCCGGCTGGCATCCGCAAACCGTCACGCATGACCCCATAAACTTCAGCGATCATTTGCATGTCGGCATATTCGATGCCGTTGTGGATCATCTTGACGAAATGCCCGGCCCCGTCCGGGCCCATCCAGGCGCTGCAGGCGTCTTTTTTGTGTTTGGCGGCAATGGCGGTCAGTACCTTTTCAACCCGGTGATAGGAGGCTTCAGGCCCACCCACCATAATGGAGGGCCCATGCCGTGCGCCCTCTTCACCACCGGAAATGCCCATGCCGATGAAGCGGAGGCCCGTGTCCTTCAGCGCCGCATCGCGCCTGATCGTGTCATGGAAATTGGCGTTGCCGGAATCGATGATGATGTCATCCATCTGCATCAAGATCTTGAGCTTGAGGATTTGTTCGTCCACCGCCTCACCGGCTTTCACCAGCAATATCACGGGGCAAGGCTTCTCAATGGTATCCACCAGCTCCGCGTGGGTTTTGCATGGGATGATGCGTTCCGCCAGCTTTCCCGCATTCGCCATGAACGCGTCCGTCACCGACGGCGTGCGGTTATAGACTGCGATACGGAATCCCTTCTCGGCAATGTTGAGCGCGAGGTTCGCCCCCATGACACCCAAACCAATCAACCCGACATCTGCTTTCATCATCTGCTCCTGTTGGAGATTTGAGCGAGCTTAACAGCTGCATCAGCCGGGGGAAGTGACAATCTTTCACACGACAGGCTAGACCTTTGCATACAACGCAATGGAAGCTATCCTTGATGTGGGAGGACGTCACATGGTCAAAATCATCGGGCTTAACAGTGGTTCATCGTTTGACGGCATCGATGTGGTGCTGGTGGAGATTAAAAACGGCGCTGATGGCTATCCGGCGCGGCCAACATTCATCAAGGGCAATTCCTATGACTGGCCCGGCGCTGTGGCACAGCTTGTGCTGAGGTCATTCGAGAACAAGATCAGCCTGTTCGAACTCAATCGCCTCAACTATCTCGCGGGCGCGGTCTACGCCCAATCTGCCCGCGCCTTCATGTCGGAAAACAATTTACATCCGGAGGACATTGAAGTCATCGGTTATGATGGGCAGACCATTTATCAGGAACCGCCAATCCATCACCTTCTGCGCAACTATGATGACAGCACCGATCTCGTGTCGCGCTGGCTTGACGGGCCCTATGCCTGTGGCTTGCAAATTGGCGAACCCGCCATCGTGGCCGAGGCTTGCGAAGTGCCTGTGGTCACCCACTTCCGCACCATGGATCATGCCCTGGGCGGCACAGGTGCTCCCTTGATGCAATATCTCGACTATGTTGCTTTCCGCGATATCGGCCCTATCCTGACACTCAACATCGGTGGCATCGCCAATTGCCAATTGGCCCACGCCGACCGTTCAAAAATGATGGCCTTCGATACGGGGCCGGGCAATGTGATGATCGACCATGTCTGTCGCGTGCGGCTGGGCCAGCCCTATGACAAGGACGGCGGTGTCGCCCGCACCGGCAAAGTGGACGAAAAGCTAATGACCCATTTCAAGGCCCATGACTATTTCAAGCGGCCGATCCCCCGATCGGCATGGCGGCTGGATTTCGGCTCTAGCTATGCGGACGCTTTCATTGCCGCGTACAAGCATCTGTCCACGGCGGATCTGCTGGCCACTGTCACCGAATTTGCGGCCTATTCCATTGTGCGTTCGATCACCGACAATGTGAAAACCCTCGACGAGACCAGCACCATCATGGCCTCAGGTGGCGGCACGCGGAATGGCTATCTGATGCAACGCCTGGCAGAACACCTGCCAAAAGGCTTGCGCCTCACGCTGTCGGATGAATTCGGCATACCCGCTGCTTTCAAGGAGGCCATCAAATTCGCAACGCTGGCCCACGCGACAGTCCATGGACTGGCCAACAACATCCCCGCCGCATCAGGCGCCAAGCGATTTGGCATATTGGGGAAAC
>CAXTKL010000039.1:0-24618 GCA_964244825.1 uncultured Aestuariivirga sp. | reverse complement strand
CGTTGCGTCGGTCAGCGCTCCGCCAACGGAATGACCAATTTGTGACGACATGTACCCGGCTGTCAGTGTTCCTAGCACGGCCCCGAGCATCAAGCCAAAACCCGCAGCTTCGCGCATCAGACTGCCTGCACGTTCCCGCCAAATGCGATAGCCGATGTAACCTGCCGTCGCCGTCAACGTCAGGGCCCCCACACCCATGATGGGATACAGCAAGGCCTCAAGCGTCGTCGACGTGTTAAAATGCGAGGCCACACCGCGCGCCGCCTGTACCACAATGTAGATAAGTTCCAGCACCGCAGCACCACTCATCAAGCTGATCGCGCGGCGAAAGCCTTTGGTGTTCCGCATCGCTGCCGTCAGCAAAGACAAGCCCCACGCCACCGTGGCAAAGTGCACGGTCAGTGACAGGAAAAACTTTGCAGGCTTTTCCCACACACTGACACCCAACAGCATCCGGTGGTCCACGAACGGCAATGCACTGCAAATCACGAACCCGATCGCGAAGATGGCAACACAAATTGCCAGTGTCCGTGATGTTGAAAACACATCCCGCAGAAAATCTGTGGCCGGAAGCGCGACTGCAGAACGAGACATCGAAGCAAAATCAGTCATGACACAGGTTTCCCTTCAGTCAGTTTGCGTTGGAACAACAGCCGCGCCACTTCGAACCCGGCAAGACCCATGGGACCAAACAGAAAGGTCAGTGGCAAAAGCGGAATCAGCACCAGCCTGGTGATGCCCCGGCTCATCACCTCGCGGGCAATCCAGGTGCCCACGAACAGGTCAAAGGCGAGATAATGCAACCAGCCCGCCAGTGCGGCCCATTCCGAGGTGAAGAGCTGTTGCACACGGGCCAGCGTGTCAAACCCACCCGGTGCCTTGAAAAAGAAGAAAACGATCAGCGCGGAATAAACAACCGAAAGCCCCAGCGGCCAGAACCGCCCAGGCAGCTGGTCCCGCCACACAGGCTTGTTCAGAACAATGCTGATGATCAGAACAATCCAGCCCAACAGGGCAACAGGATTGGCGATTTGGAAGAGTTGAGAAGCGGTCAAATCAATATTCCCCAGTGAACATCCACCGAAGATAGAACTTTATCTTTCCGCTGTCAAGATATTTTTACACTGTAAAGATCAGCTATTCCCAGCGCCGCCGGCGGGATAGCCGTAAGCCTTTGGCCCCCAAACGGATTTCACCCGTTCATTGCGTCCGCAACCCTCACGATAACGTTCGTAAGCGTCCGACTGCTTGATCCAGCCAAAGCGGGTCAAAGTCCGTTTTGTGCCGAGATAGTAGTTCTGGTGGTAATCTTCGGCATCCGTAAACGAGGGATTGTCGCTCAGCTTCACATTGACCGCCTGCCCCAAATCCTTCGCGGCATCCTTCAGCGCCGCAGCAGCCGCAGCCTTTTGCTTCTCATCCAGTGGAAAAAGGGCTGGAATATAACTGTCACCGCGGTCACAGAACTGCCCTTCGCCATCGGTCACGTCAATGGTCCGCAGGAAATGCGCCACCAGCGAGTCATAGGAAATCACGCTGTTGTCAAAAACCACTTTTACCGACTCGGTATAGCCCCCATGGTCCTGATAGCTCGGGTTCTTCATCGTCCCCCCGGCATATCCGGACGTTGTTGATGTGACGCCCTTCACATGGTCCATGTCACTTTCCACACACCAGAAACACCCGCCTGCAAAAATCGCAGTCTCTTCCGCAGCCCGCACACCAGGTGCTGCCAGAAAGCCAATCGCCAGAACAGTTGTAGCAAGCAGGGAACGAAACATGTGAAAACTCCTTTGTCCCTTGATACGCAATCTGGACCCATTTGGCATTACACATCCCAACACAGATGCGTGAAAAATCGCTAGCGCCCGTGCAAACGGCCCCAGGCTTTCAGATCCTGCGGGCCGTGATCATGGACATGACGCAGCGTGGCGGAATGTGACATAATCACCAGGTTTTGTTCAGGCCAACGGGCATTGGGCACTCGCAACCCCTCAAATCCTAGAAAATGCGCCGCCTCGCCAATCTGCTGTGTCACAGAATATTCCTCTTGCAACCTGGCATAGTCTAGACCGCCAAAACGGTCAGCCTCCACGCCAAACGCTCCAAGCTTTTCGAGTGTTTCCAGAACACAAACTTGCGCCGCGTCAACGGCAAGTTCATGCAAATGGATCTGCAAGGCTGACGGAAACACCGGCTGTCCGCGCGTGAAATGAAAATGCATCTCCGCCCGCGCGGCATCAGCTGATAGGGCGGTATAAAGCACCTCAAATGACCCATCGTCCCAGCGGCCCTTGGGAGCTGAAGTGACCAGCGGATTGCGCCCTGCTCGCGCCATGCGCCAGACCGTGCCACAAAACAGCCGGGTCCCCAGCGTCTGCAATCTGTCCAGCAGTTCCGGGTCGCGAATTTTCCGCATGCCTAGATGAAGGCAGCAGAATCGAGCCGTTCAATCACCGTCAACACCTGCTCCGCGCGTCCCGAAGCTATAACATCTACAGCCCGCTCGCCATTAAGTTGTGGATGACGCGAGTACAACCACAGCCGCGCTTCGTCCCGGGTGTAACTGTCCCGCAACCGATTCACCACGTAATGCAGGTCCGAGAGCATCAGCTGGGTTTTCGGGTGCGGCAGCGACATGCCTTTGCCCCAGCGTGACACCGTGGCCTCGGAAACATCAACGATGTTGGCAATATCAACACTCTTCAGACCTGCCGTTTCCCGCAAGTCCTCCAGATAGTGACCAAAACCCAATTCCGCCTTCAGCATGGCGCGCTCCTGTTTCTCTTTCACAGATATAGTCTCATGAAAGAAAAATGTAAAGAAACACCCTACGGCTTCACAGCAAACAGTGTGGTGGGCCGAAAGCTTCCGAAACTCAAAGCCCCCAGGATTGCATCCTCCACCGGGCGAAACAGCAAGCGGCATTGCACCAGACCAAGTTCCGAAACAGTTTTGAAATAGGCATCCCGAAACTCGATATCGTTCAAAATCAACCGCCCACCCGGCCGCAGCACCCGGGTCATTTCTGCCAGCGCCCGATTGCGATCAGCTGCATCTGCAATATTGTGGATCACCCAATGACTCATGACAACATCGAACGACTGATCCGCAAACGGCAGCTTTCGCGCATCGGCGGTCTGCACTGCAACGCGGTCCTGAACGCCGGCCAGGCGAGCATTCTCAAGCGTAACCTGCGGTGATGTCGAGGCCTGATCCTTCGCATCCCAAACATCAATGCCCATGGCCTGACCCGTTGAAAGCCGTTTGGCAGCTCCGATCAGCAACAAACCCCGTCCGCAGCCAACATCCAAAACCTGCTCATCCCCACGCCAAGAAACCAGGTCGAGCAAATCATCGCGGCGGCGCAGTTTTACGACCTTGCTCCAAAACAGCATGAGACTCCCCATGCCGAGCAAATAAATCGCAGCAAGCGCCAAAACAGCTTTGAGCGCGAACAGCCAAAGTGAAACATCCAGCAACCAGTTCAAGAGCAAGACCAGCGCCGCCACAGCACCGCCAGCAAGAAAAAAGAACCTGACAAGCCCCGGCGCATCAATTCCGTAGTTGATTTTTTCGGCACCACGGGACGACTGAGATTTGGTCATGAAGGAATCTTGCCTATCTACCGCCGCGTCAACCCACCCAGAATCCCGCGCACCAATGCGTTGCCGATGGAACGCGCGATCGTCGAACCAAGTTGGCGGCCGACGGAGCCCGCCACCCCTTTCACAAAACGGTCAGTGGCGGATTGCGGGGCACGCCGTTCTGCGGCAGCAACGGTTTTCGCCGCCTTGGTTTGCACCTCGGCCTGTTGTGCAGCAGCCCGCTGCCTGGCCTTGCCCAACAGTTTTTCGTAAGCCGACTCGCGATCAATTGTGGCCTCATACTGGCCATACAGCGGCGAACCCTTCACCAGCCTGCCCCGCTCATCAGCAGTGATCGGCCCCAGCCGTGATGCTGGAGGACAGATGAAGGTATGCTCCACCACCGTCGGTACACCCTTGGGATCAAGCACTGACACCAGCGCCTCACCCTTGCCCAAGGCAGTGATGACCTCTTCCGTTTTGAATTTCGGATTGGGCCGGAACGTCGATGCCGCCACCTGCACGGCTTTCTGTTCACGTGGCGTATAGGCGCGCAGCGCATGCTGCACCCGGTTGCCCATCTGCGCCAGAACACCTTCAGGCACATCGAGTGGGTTCTGAGTCACAAAGTAAACCCCCACACCCTTCGAACGGATCAATTTCACCGTCTGCTCGATTTTTTGCAGGAGACCCGGAGGTGCATCAGAGAACAGCAGATGTGCCTCGTCGAAGAAGAAAACCAATTTCGGTTTTTCAGGATCACCCACCTCAGGCAATTCCTCAAACAGCTCAGACAGCAGCCACAGCAGGAACGTGGCATAGAGCATGGGCGAATTGATCAACTTGTCCGCCGCCAGAACATTCATATAGCCCCGCCCATCCTGCATGGTGCGCATCAGATCCTTGATATCGAGTGCTGGTTCACCGAAAAACTTTTCTCCTCCCTGCTCGTCCAGAACAATGAGACGCCGCTGGATCGCCCCGATCGTGGTGTCGTTGATGTTGCCATAATCCGTGGTGATCTCCTTGCCACGACTGGCCAGGTCTTTCAAAAGTGCGCGCAGGTCCTTGAGGTCGAGAAGACCCAGATGTTCTTCGTCCGCAATCTTGAAAGCGATGTTGAGTGCGCCCTCCTGCGCATCGGTGAGGCCCATCAGGCGCGACAGCATCAGTGGCCCCATATCAGTAACCGTGGTGCGAATGGGGTGGCCCTGCTCGCCGAATAGATCCCAGAAAATTGTCGGCGTTTCCTGAAAGCCATAATCCTTCAGGCCCACCAGTTTGGCCCGCTCAAGCAGAAAATCCTTCGGCTCACCCTTGATTGAAATGCCGGAAAGGTCACCCTTCACGTCAGCCGCAAACACGGGAACGCCCGCTGCACAGAAGCCTTCGGCCATGATCTGCAATGTCACCGTTTTGCCCGTACCCGTCGCCCCAGTGACCAGACCATGCCGATTGGCCAACGCCAGATAAAGTTCTTCGCGCTTGTCACTCTTGCCCAGGAAAATCGATTGATCGGCCATAACTATCATTCCTTATTGTGTCGGACTGCGCTTATAGCTGGGGCATATCCGATTCCAAATGGGCTCTTCATGCAAGACTTGATCGCAAAAATCATGGCCGCCACCGGCCTCGACCAAACCAGGACTGAAAAAGCTGTAGGTATTTTGTTGAACCTTGTGGCGACGCAAGGCGACAAGGCAAAGGTGGCAAAGCTGTTCGAAAAACTTCCCGGTGCAGCAGAACTTGCAGCAACCCACGGCGGTGACGGTGCAGGTGGCGGCGGCCTGATGGGGATACTTGCAGGCGGCATGATGGGCGGCCCCCTGGCCATGATCACCAAACTGCAGGCGACAGGATTGAACGTCGACCAGATCAAAGAAGTCGGTACCCTGACACTGCATCACGCCAAAAAGAAAGCCGGCCTGAAAGCGGTGCGCGAAGCAGCAGCAAACATTGCGGGGTTGAATACGTATATCTGAAATCGTCGAAGGGACCTCATCAGCCCTTCGGGCAGCTTCTCCGGAAGAGAAGCGACATGCTGTGAGACATCATAGATTGGTCAAACATTGAGGGAGGATGATCGTCCAGTCGCTTCTCCCGTGGAGAAGCTGCCCAAAGGGCTGATGAGGTCCCTTGCTCTCCACGCGCGCCACACTTGAATTTACCTCCCCCATCGCTATCGTCAGCATCCATGTCTGAATTCCCTAAAACAACCCGCAACGATTGGCTGAAACGCGCGCCCAGCGCCGGAGATGCTTTGCACGGCCGCATCGTGGGCCCCCGCGCCTTCCGCGCCACCCATGCGCCATGGGCGATCATCGCGCGCATGGATCATCGGAACGTCGCGCGCGCAACCTCACAAGCTGACGAAGACTTATCGCAAGGTGCAGACGGGCTTGTTCTTGTCAATCCAGATGTGTCGCCAGCACTGGAACGCCTTGCGCTTCATAAAATCATCTTGCGCAATGAAGCAGGAGATGAAGGCGCTGAAAGTATCGCAGCCATTGTCAAAGGCCAGCCCCTGGACCCAGCGCGCCTTGCAATCGACTTTGGCATCCAGGACCCTGCACTTGCCCGCGATATCCACGCAGAAGGTTTCATCAGTCCACTGATGAAAGCAGATGGCACCATGTTTCACACCCAGGGCGCTGATCACGCCACGGAACTTGGCGCAGTTTTGGCGGAAGCTGTTGGTCGACTGCAAATGCTGGATTTTCTGGACGACGAAACACGCGCCGCTTCAGTCAGCATGAAATTGATTGCCGCCCAGGATACATTCCCAACCCTGGCGATGTTTCGCGCAGCCCGCATCCTCTGGCCGCAGGTTTTGAGCAGGTTGAAACTGCCGTTGCGTCCTCTTGCACTGCACGCGGAAACGTCCCGCGCCATGTTGGCTGATGTGGATGCCCATACAAATATTCTGAGGACAGTGAGCGCTGCCTTCGCAGCAGCTCTCGGCGGCGCAGACTCAATCACCGTGCTACCATTCTCGTTTCAGCAAGGAATGCCCAACAGCTTTTCGAGACGCATTGCCCGCAATGCGCAGCTCCTGTTGCAGCACGAATCCAACCTCTGGCGCGTCGACGACCCCGCTGCTGGTGCAGGCACCATCGAAAGACTAACGCAGCAAATCTGTGACAAGGCGCTGGACATCATGGAGAAGGCTCTCCGAGGAAACTGGACCTTCGATCAAAACAATAACTCCACAAAGCCGATCATCGGTGTTTCAAAATATCAAAACCCCATCGAAGCCCTGCCCGAAATAGAAGACGAAAAGGCCCCCATCGCCAATCGGGCACTTTCCCAACAAGTTGGGAAAGGACCAGAAGCAAGCCCTCCCCCAACGCGTTGGGGAAGTACCCCGAAGGGGGGAGAGGGGCCTATCACCACCCCCGAAAACATCACCATCAAACCCCGCTACACAGCTGCCGACACCCCTCAGTACACAGACGAATTCCCTGGCTTCGCTCCCTTCCGCCGTGGCCCCTATCCCGCCATGTATCTCACTCAACCATGGACCATCCGGCAATATGCGGGCTTCTCCACGGCTCAAGAATCAAATGCATTTTATCGACGCAATCTTGCAGCTGGCCAGAAGGGCCTCTCGGTCGCTTTCGATCTTGCGACACATCGTGGCTATGACTCTGATCACCCCCGTGTGGCCGGCGACGTCGGCATGGCGGGTGTCGCCATCGACTCCATCCTCGACATGCGTACTCTGTTCGACGGGATTCCCCTCGACCAGATGAGCGTCTCCATGACCATGAATGGCGCCGTACTGCCCATTATGGCGCTCTATATCGTCGCAGCAGAAGAACAGGGCGTGCCACCATCCAGACTCTCGGGCACCATACAAAACGACATTCTCAAAGAATTCATGGTACGCAACACCTATATCTATCCGCCAGCCCCATCCATGCGCATCGTCTCGGATATTTTTAAATATACTTCCGAGCACATGCCGAAATTCAATTCCATTTCCATCTCCGGCTATCACATGCAGGAAGCGGGAGCCTCCGCCGATCTCGAACTCGCCTACACCCTTGCCGATGGTTTTGAATACGCGAAAGCCGGGGTTCAAGCGGGACTTGCGATTGACAGTTTCGCGCCCCGCCTGTCGTTCTTCTTCGGCATTGGCATGAACTATTTCATGGAAGTTGCGAAACTCCGAGCTGCCCGCGTGCTCTGGGCCGAATTGATGCAGCGCTTGAATCCGAAAGACGAACGCTCCATGATGTTGCGCACCCATTGCCAAACCTCGGGCTGGAGCCTTGCCGCGCAGGACGTCTTCAACAACGTCACCCGCACCTGCATCGAAGCCATGGCCGCAGTGCACGGGGGAACGCAATCGCTGCACACCAATGCCCTCGACGAAGCCCTTGCCTTGCCGACGGATTTCTCAGCCCGCATCGCCCGCAACACCCAACTGTTTTTGCAAGAAGAGGCTGGCACCTGCGAAAGCATTGATCCCTGGGGTGGCAGCTACTTCGTAGAAAAACTCACTGATGATCTCATCGCCCGCGTGCGCGAACACCTTGCCGAAATCGAAAGCCTCGGCGGCATGGCAAAAGCCATTGAACTGGGGATTCCGAAACAGCGCATCGAAGATACCGCTGCCCGCACGCAGGCGCGGATCGATGCAGGCGAACACGTCCTTATCGGCGTCAACGCCTTCAAATCCGGCGAAGATGCCCCAATTGATATCCTTACAGTTGACAACGCAGCAGTTCTTGCCAAACAAATCGAAAAATTGCATCGCCTGCGCACAGAGCGTAATTCGGTGACAGTGCATTTAACTCTCGAAGCGCTCAGCGATGTCGCCCGAACCGGCAACGGAAACCTACTCGCTGCCGCCGTCAAAGCCGCCCGTGCCATGGCCACCTTGGGCGAAATCTCAGCGGCTCTGGAAAGTGTTTGGGGCCGTCACGCGGCAACGCCCACAATCAGTAAAGGCGTTTACGAAGCAACGCCCAAAGATCTCGAACAGATTCGCGCCGCCAAGCGCGCCGTTGCCGCCTTTGCCGAAGCGGATGGCCGTGCGCCCTCTATCCTCATCGCCAAGATTGGCCAGGACGGCCATGACCGTGGCCAGAAGGTCATCGCCTCGGCCTTTGCCGATCTGGGATTCGACGTCAAGCTCGGCCCACTCTTTGCAACGCCAGAAGAAGTGGCGATAAAAGCCATTGCCGAACACGTTCACATCGTCGGCGTATCATCACTCGCTGCTGGCCACTTGACCCATATACCCAAACTAAAAGCGGCCCTCGCTGCCAAAGGCCGCAGCGACATCCTCATCGTCGCAGGCGGAGTCATTCCGCCCAAGGATGTTGAAAAACTTCTTGAAGCAGGCGCCGCTGCCATCTTCCCGCCGGGCACGGTGATCCCCAAAGCCGCACAAGAATTGTTAGTGATCCTCAACGCCCAACTGGGATATGCACAACGGCGACTCTAGAAAAAAGTTCACGCAAATGCTAAAGTGTCAATATGGATCTCGGAAATATTGAAAACTTGATTGTTGGGAAGTGTCCGCAGCTGGAAGCAGCTGGCGTAACGCATCTTGCATTGTTTGGCTCACGTGTTCGCGGCGACCATCGACCTGATAGTGATCTGGATGTCCTGATTGAGGTCGGCAACGACAGTCGTTTTTCTCTCATTGACCTTGTTGGTGTTGAACGCGTCTTGTCAGAAGCAGTGGGCCTGAACGTGCAGACCACAATGCGTCGGAGTTTGCCGATCGCATTTGGTCATGGAATTTCGATTGATATTCGCGACGTGTTTTGATGGCAAGACGTGCCTCTGAAAGGTTGCAGGATATGTTTGAGGCGGTTCGGCAGCTAGAAAACATCATAAGGCGATATGGAAAAGACAACTTGGCAAACGACCGCGTGGCATTGGCAGCCGTCGAGCGCTTTATCGAGATTCTAAGTCAGGCGTCGCGTCATATTCCTCCAGATTTGAAAGAAACGGAGCTGCTCATACCGTGGCGGGATATTGCGAACATTGGAAATTATCTACATCACGCTTATCCTTCGGTTGATTTTGGCATTTTGTAGAATATCTATGAGACCGGTCAGCTGAAAGACCTGCGTGAAGCCGTGGAGCGCCTACTCATGACAACGAACAAAACATGATAAAAAACTTTTCAAGCGCTCGACGTTTAGTACTCCAGGCAGGACTCGCGGCACCGTTTCTCAACTTGTCTGCCCACGCCGAAACCATGCAGCCAAAGAAGGGCGACCAGACCCTGGCCTTGCAAGCAGCGATTTTTGAAGCTGCAAAAGTGGGGGGCGTGGTTCAACTGGGAGCGGGCACGTTTGAAGTCGGTGTGATGTCGGTCAACGCCAATGTCACGATTCTCGGCATTCCCGGTGCCACGAAACTTTACGCCCCTGTGGACGGCAAGATTTTATCCATTCTGCCAGCATCGCAAATTGTTATTCAGGGCATTTCTTTCTCGGCCAAAGGCACCAAGGGAAATCTGATCACGGCAGAAGCTGTGGAGCGAATCATTATCGAAGACTGCGATTTCAGCGGCGGAGAGGCCGCTATTCGCATTGCCACTTGCGGCGGACGCATTGTAGGCAACCGCTTCCGCTTCCACCAGAAGGTGGCCTGCCAGAGCATCGGTGCCACCGGGATGGAGATCAGTGGCAATTCCGTTTCTGACATCGGCAACAATGGAATTCAGGTCTGGCGCGATGACAAGGGTGACAATCCGACCGTTGTCACCAACAACATCGTCTCCCGCATCGCCGCCGAAGATGGTGGTGACGGCCCGAATGGCAATGGCATCAACATCTACGCCTCCCACGGTGCCGTCGTCAGCAACAACCGTATCAGCGACTGCGCCTTCACCGGCATTCGCAACGCGTCCTCCGATGATTGCATCATCACTGGCAACAGCATCACCCGCTGCAACGAAATCGCCATGTATGTGGAGTTTGAATTCTCTGGTGCCGTGGTCTCAAATAATCTCATTGACACCGCCGCCCATGGCATTGCCATCACCAATTTCAACAAGGGTGGCCGATTGGCGGAATGTACCGGCAATGTGGTGCGCAACATCAAGGGCACGGATGCCCACGGCAATACGCTGGGTGGTGGCATTGCTGCAGAAGCCGATACGGTGATTGCCAACAACGTTATCGAAGCTGCCGAAAACTATGGCATCGGCCTGGGCTGGGGCGAATTCGCCCGCAACCTCTCCTGCACTGGCAACATTGTCAAAGACTGTGCCAACGGTATCGTTTTCTCAGCGGTGGGGCCGGGCCCTTTCATCATTTCCAACAATATCATTTCTGGTGCGACAGCTGGTGCCATATTCGGCAAGGATCACGAAAACCCCGTGACAACAGATTTGGCGCTACCGAATGCAAAGGTACCGGCACAAGCCAGCATTACCGGCAACATGGTCAAAAGCTAGAACGGGATTGTCCCACTTCAAGCTTGCGCCAATTGCGCATTTCGGAATGTGTGAAATTGGAGAGTATGTTCCTCTCTTCAGCTGACCAGCAATCCATATCAGCAAGCACCCGCGCAATTGCAACCTCGGCACCCCGCACTGCGCCATCATCCACCTTCAGGGCAAACCCCAGGCCCGCATGTGGAACGGCTCCGCAATAGACTCCCTCCGCTCCCACCTTGATAAACAGGCGCGGCACGGCTTGCATGATGCGGGTATCAAACTTCCCCGTGCCCGCCACCATGAAGGGATGCGCCCGCACCGACCGCGCAATGCGCGCGCCAACATCATCGCCAGGTGCAAACAGGCGTGCAAAGCCCCGCGCCACATTTTCAAGCGGCAAGGCCCAGGTGGGAACCGAACAACCATCAATGCCAGAAGGCGCGTGGGCCGTATCCACGTCACAATAGTGGTCCAGCACTTTTGCAATCGCCTTTTGCACGGGATGATCCGTCTTCACATAAGCTTGCAGCGGTGCGCCCACCTGCTTGGCCAGGGCCAACATGCCCGCATGCTTGCCTGAGCAATTGTTGTGGATGGCGCGCGGCCCCTGCCCTGTCCTTACGAGCGCCGCCCGGTCATCCATGCGTTCGGGCCAATGAGCACCACATTCATAATCGTCCTCTGCAACGCCAGCCTTTCGCAGGATTGATGCGGCAACGCGCAAATGTTCCGCTTCACCACTGTGTGAGGCGCAACACAAGGCAATCTCTTCGTCGTTCAGATCAAAAGCGTCTGCAGCACCGCTTGTGATGACGGGAACGCACTGAAAGGCTTTCACAGCCGAGCGCGGAAACACAGATTTTTGAATGTCACCGTCAGCACGCAAAATCAGGCCCGCACCATTGACCACGGCGAAGGCACCGCGATGTTGGCTTTCAACAGTCGTGCCGCGCAGAATTTCGGCGAGAACGGGGTTGGTCATGGACATTCACGCAAGCTTCAAGGTTTGCCGATACTTCTCGGCGTCCCAATTCAGCAACTGATCAATTTCAGCTGCCGTCAAGGGCTTGAGCTTTGCATCGGCAGGCAAACGGCTGAACACGTCACCCAGGCATCGCAGCATCGGTTCAACTGAGGGCTTGGCGTCTTTGCGCAACAGAACGCCTTTATCCGGAACGGCGATCGCGACAGCGCCTGAATTCATGTCAATCGGAATCGATGTGCCCAGAAAGACCACATGGTCTGGATAGTAAACGTGGGAACAACCAAATTGCAACGTCATCGCATCAAGAGCAGGCCCGTGCGCCAAAATATCGGCTGCCGGCCGATAATCCGTTCCCGCACAAGCCACATCAAGAGCGGCAATATTTGGCTCCGCAATACGGCGACGCGAACATGACAGAACCTCAACCACACGCAGTAACAGGGTCTCCGCATTTTCAACACTTTCAGCCGCAACGGCCAGACCATGATTCTGCAACACCATCACATCCGAACCAGGCTTCAGATGATGGCGTATAGCCCGCGACAATTGCAAGCCGGGCCGCGCATAGGGAATGAATGACCAGTTGAATCCGAAAAGACGTTCAGCCAGCAGTGTTGCCGCATTCTCCTGGATCGCCAATGCAATGGTGTTCACGCAATGCACATGCAGCACCACGCTTTGCGGCATCAGTCCGTGTACGGATGTTTCAATTGAAGGCCGCAAGCCAGATGCATTCAAGTCCTGCTGCACAAACGGTAAACAGCTTTCGCAGTCGGGACTATCTTCATCAAGCGCTTGCGACAACGCCACCAGATCAAGCGGCACAAAAATGTCCTTGGCTAGCGCATCCTTTAACCAAGTGCCTGAGGCCTTGATCCACATAAGGCCATCTTGCTTGATGGACGTATTGCCACCCGCCGCCTGCACCAGCAACGGATCAGCTCCCAACCGGGCCGACAGTTGGCGTAACAATTCAAACTCGGACATCAGGCCAACAGCTTTCGAACGGCAGCCTTCCAGCCCGCGTATTTATCTTCGCGCAACTGCTCTTTCATTTTCGGTGCAAAGCGCTTGTCACGTTTCCATGTTGCGGCGAATTTATCCGGTGAAGGCAAAAGGCCAGCCTGCAATCCTGCGAGATAGCCAGCACCAACGGCCGTTGTCTCCAACACTTTCGGGCGATCAACCGGCGCATTCAAGATGTCTGCCAGGCATTGCATGGTCCAATCCGACGCCGTCATGCCACCGTCAACGCGGAGCACCGTGTCACCCGCACTGCCCCAATCCTTTTTCATCGCCTCAAGCAAATCACGGGTCTGGTAACAGACGGCTTCCAGTGCAGCCTTGGCGATTTCCTTGTTGGTGGTGGCGCGTGTCAAGCCAAACAGCGCGCCTCTTGCATCTGCATTCCAGTACGGTGCCCCCAGGCCCACAAAGGCTGGCACCAGATAAATCTGCTGCTTGTTATCGGCCGATTTTGCCAGTGGCCCGGTCTCAGAAGCCGTCTTGACCAGCTTCAATCCATCGCGCAGCCATTGAACAGTAGCCCCTGCCATGAAGATTGCACCCTCGAGCGCATAGGTGCGTTTTCCATCCAACTGATAGGCAACGGTTGTCAACAATCGGTTATGGGACGTGACAGCCCGCTCACCCGTGTTAAGCAAAGCAAAGCAGCCCGTGCCGTAAGTCGATTTCATCATGCCCGGTTTAAAACAGGCCTGGCCAATGCTCGCCGCTTGCTGGTCCCCCGCTACACCGCCTATGGGGATGGCAGCTCCCAGCAGCCTCGCATCAGTCACACCATAGTCTGCTGCACAGTCTTTCACCTCCGGCAAGAGCGAAGCTGGTATGTTCAGCATACGGAGCAATTCGTCATCCCATGCACCGGTGTGGATGTTGTAGAGAAGTGTACGTGATGCATTGGTCGCGTCAGTGGCATGAACCTTTCCACCAGTAAGCCGCCAGATCAGGAACGAGTCTATGGTTCCAAACGCCAATTCACCACGCAAAGCTTTTTCCCGCGCACCCTTTACGTGGTCGAGCAGCCAGGTCAGTTTCGTGCCAGAAAAATACGGATCGAGCAGCAATCCCGTCTTCGCAGTGAACGTCGCTTCAAATCCCGCCGCCTTCATCTCGGAGCATTTGTCAGCCGTGCGGCGGTCTTGCCAGACGATGGCTTTGTGAATGGCTTTGCCTGATTTGCGGTCCCACACCACCACGGTTTCGCGCTGGTTGGTGATGCCAATCGAAGCGACGGCTTGCGGCTTCACCCTGGCCTTTGCCATGGCAGCTTTGCAGGTTGCGAGCACCGACGTCCAGATTTCTTCGACGTCGTGCTCTACCCAGCCAGAGTTTGGAAAATATTGCTTGAACTCTTTTTGACCGGATCCCTTTGGCGTCAGCTTGCCGTCAAACACAATAGCGCGGGTGGAAGTTGTACCTTGGTCAATGGCAAGGATATAGCGAGGTGTCATCTGCCGTCACTTCTTCTTTTTCACGATAACTTTCTTCACCGCAACTTTCACATCACCCTCCATGTAAATCCGCAACGCTTGCTGTTCTTCCGGCTTCATATGCAAACCGAGTTTCGACCGGCGCCATAACAGATCTTCCGCTGTCACCACCCATTCATTATCACGCACATACGCAATTTCCTTCTCGGTGACAGGCCCAAAAGACTGGCCAAGATCAGCCGCAAAACGGGCTCCCCCCAGAATACGTTCAACCTCTGTGCCATAAGCGCGAAATAGCCGTCGTACATTGGCAGGTTTGAGAAACGAATACTGTTTTTGCAATTCCAGGATGCGCCCCTCGACTGCATCATGGCCGATATCACCCCCAGGCAACTTTGATCCAGAAGTCCATGGGCCTTTCATTTGCGGGAAGAAGGGCTTGATGTCTTCCATCACTGATTCCGCCAGCTTCCGCGCTGTGGTAATCTTGCCGCCGAACACCGACAGCACAGGCGCCTGCCCCTCACGCGTGTCGAGCTTCAGCACATAATCGCGTGTCGCTTCCTGCGCCTTGGATGCACCGTCATCATACAGCGGTCGAATTCCGGAATAGGTCCATTTCAATTGCGCCCGCGTGACGGGTTTACGGAAATATTCACTCACCGCCTTTAGCAGATAATCAATCTCGCCGTCTGATGCTTCAGGCTTTCCGGGGTCCCCCTTGTGATCTTCATCCGTAGTGCCAATCAGTGTGTAGTTCTGCTCATAGGGAATGGCAAAACAGATGCGGCCATCAGCGTTCTGGAAAATATAGCATCGGTCGTGATCATACAGCCGGTCCACCACAATGTGGCTACCCTTGACCATGCGAATCTTGTCCGGATCATTGCGGCCAATGACCTGACCCAAGACCTGGCTGACCCAGGGACCAGCAGAATTGATCAGGGCCTTGGCGCGAATACTCTGCCTGCCGCCGGAACCTTCAATCTCCACCAGCCATTCCAGGCCATCACGACGTGCCGACAATACTTTCGTCCGTGTACGGATGTTTGCCCCCCGCGCTTTCGCATCGCGGGCATTCAAAACCACAAGACGTGCATCTTCGACCCAACAGTCGGAATACTCATACCCCCGGGTAAATTCAGGCTTCAGCGGTTTTCCCGTTTCGTCGGCCGTCAGGTCCACGCTGCGCGTGGCCGGCAAGATCTTTCGCCCGCCGAGATGATCGTACATGAACAGCCCGAGCCGGATCATCCAGCGCGGCCGCAGACCATCATGGTGTGGCAAGACAAACCGCAACGGCCAAATGATGTGCGGTGCCGATTGCAACAGCACTTCGCGTTCAATCAGTGCTTCACGGACCAGCCGGAATTCATAGTGTTCCAGATAACGCAATCCACCATGAATCAACTTGGTTGACGCCGATGATGTGCCTGAAGCCAGATCATTTTGCTCTGCCAGAAACACCGATAGCCCGCGGCCCGCTGCATCCCTGGCGATGCCGCAGCCATTGATGCCGCCCCCAATCACAAAAAGATCAAACACCATCTACGTTTTCCATTTCCCCACCATCCAGCCCATCCCCCGTGATTTCCAGACGCACCCCTTGGTGGCGGCACAGTTCGGCCACAGTGTCCGGCGGCGCACGATCCGTCACAAACGTGTCAATATCCGACATGTGGCCGATGCGCACTGGGGCGGAACGCGAAAACTTCATGTTATCAGCCGCGAGAATGACGTTGCGTGAATTGTTGATGATAGCTTGCGCTGCCCGCACCTCGCGGTAGTCAAAATCGAGGAGCGCACCATCCTCGTCGATCGCAGATACGCCCATGACCGCATGATCCACCTTGAACTGCCGGATGGTGTCCACCGCCGTTTCACCCACAATGCCGCCATCGGATTTGCGCACCATGCCACCCACAACAATGACTTCGATCTTTGGCACAGGCGACAAAATTGACGCCACGTGAATATTGTTGGTGATCACCAAAAGCCCCTCGTGTCGCATTAGTGACCGTGCAACCTCTTCGGTTGTGGTCCCAATGTTGATGAACAGGGAACAGTTGTTGGGAATCAGTGACGCCGCCACGCGGCCAATCACCTGCTTCTCGGTGGAGGCAATCATCCGGCGCGCTTCATAGGCAACATTCTCAACGCCCGACGACAGCATGGCACCGCCATGGGTCCGTGTGAGATGCCGGGCGTCACAGAGTTCGTTGAGATCTTTGCGGATCGTTTGCGGCGTCACTTCAAAATGTGCCGACAAGTCATCAACGCCCACATTGCCAGTTTTGCGGGCAATTGTCAGAATTTGCTGTTGCCGGGGCGACAGGGCGAGCATGCGAAGGTCCTCTTCTACCAAGCAAGTTGACCAAAACCGGGCCTGGGCCAATCACTGTTGTGCGATCATCAGTGTTTCATTTTTTTTCGTTTTTGACAATATGAAGATTTGATGCGGTTCAAGATTTTCGTATTTGGCTGAATATAGTTCGTTTATTTTCGTTTGTATGTGAATTTACGTTGCAAAGTGGCATGAATTTATACGCGCCGTCTGGATCATCGACAGCGCACGCCCTGCAATGGCACATCAGGAACAGCCCGGCGTGCATCAACGTCGCGCTAAAACAAATCCCGCATCCGCAGCAGTGCGATGTGCTCCACTTGCGCACAAGCCATATCAAACTCCAGGGCGCGCGCATTCTGGACGCGTGCCTCGAAGCTGGAAAGAATGTCTTGCTTGCCCAAACCGCGCACGGCGATGATGAAAGGAAAGCCAAATTTCTTCGTATACGCACTGTTCAGGCGGGTAAAGCTCTCACGCTCGGCATCAGTCAAGGCATCAAGCCCGGCCGACGCCTGCTCCTGCGTCGATTCCGCAGTCAGCCGCTTGGCTGCAGCCAGTTTCCCTGCCAGGTCCGGATGCGCTTTCAATACTTCCAATTTCTCTGCGTCACTGGCGCTGCGAAAAGCGCGGGCCAAGGCATTGTGCAATCCGTTGGCAGAATCATGTGCAGGCCCCAGCTCCAGTTGAAACGCACGTTCCGCAATCCACGGCGAACGCTCGAAAACACCACCGAACACCCGCACAAAATCTTCCCGCGCCATCTGAGATGGCTGCAACGTCGGCAGCGCAAACGGATGCACCTTCTTCCAGTGCTCGGCAATGTCAATACGCCGGGCCAGCCAGACCTTGTCATGTGCCTTCACATAGTCAATGAAGCGCTGGAGCGACGCGGCCCGGCCCGGCCTGCCCACGAGACGGCAATGCAATCCTATGTTCAACATTTTTGGGCTTCCAGCCTTTCCCTCCGCATAAAGCACGTCAAAGGCGTCCTTGAGATAGGTGAAAAACTGGTCGCCGGAATTGAAGCCCTGGATCGCGGCAAAGCGCATGTCATTGCTGTCAAGCGTGTAGGGGATCACCAGCTGCGCCTTGCCATCAACCTCAATCCAATAGGGCAGATCATCGGCATAGCTGTCTGAGATGTAGTCAAAGCCACCCTCAAGCGCCGACAGTTTCACGGTGTTCATGGACGCGCGGCCAAGATAGAAGCCGCGAGGACGGGTCCCCACGACCTCCGTGTGAAGCCGAATCGCTTCGCGCATATGTGCCCGTTCGTCCGCTTCACTAAAGTCCTTGTACTCAATCCACTTTAGACCATGGGACGCGATCTCCCAACCCGCATCCTTCATCGCCTGCACCTGTTCCGGTGAACGCGCCAGCGCCGTTGCTACGCCATAAACCGTCGCTGGCACCTGCGCCTGCGTGAACATGCGGTGCAAGCGCCAGAATCCGGCCCGCGACCCATATTCATAAATTGATTCCATGTTCCAGTGACGCTTATCCGGCCAGTTCTGCGCACCGACGATTTCCGACAAGAACGCTTCCGATTGGCCATCACCATGCAACAGGCAGTTTTCGCCACCCTCCTCGTAATTGATCACGAACTGGACAGCCACATGGGCGTCCCCCGGCCATTGGGCATCAGTTGCGTTGGCACCATAGCCCCGCAAGTCCCGTTCATATCGTCCGTCTGGTCGCATGGTCTTCCTCGCTGTTGCATGTAACATAGGCGACGGGGCATATTTGCCAAGGGCAACATGGGAGGGCGAACATGGCTGAGGTGACGATCCTGTGGGACTGGCTGTCCTTTGGCATCCGCTGGCTGCACGTGATCACTGCCATCGCGTGGATCGGTTCTTCATTCTACTTTGTCGCTCTCGATCTTGGCCTCCGCAAAGCTGACAACCTGCCAGCTGGAGCCGGCGGCGAGGAATGGCAGGTCCACGGCGGTGGTTTCTACCACGTGCGCAAATATCTGGTGGCCCCCGCTGAAATGCCGGAACATCTGACCTGGTTCAAATGGGAATCCTATGCCACCTGGCTGTCCGGTTTTGCGCTGCTCTGCGTCATGTATTATGGCGGTGCACACCTTTACCTCATCGACACCCATGTCCTCGATATTTCCGCACCCGGTGCCATCCTGCTTTCGCTCGCATCCATTGCAGTTGGCTGGATCATCTATGACCTGCTGTGTAAATCCCCCATTGGCCAAAACCAGAACCTGTTGATGGTGGTGCTCTATGTCGTCCTGGTCATCATGGCGTGGGGTTACACCCACCTGTTCTCAGGCCGTGCTGCCTATCTGCATCTGGGCGCTTTCACCGCCACCATCATGTCGGCCAACGTGTTCTTCATCATCATCCCGAACCAGAAGAAAGTCGTGGCATCGTTGATCGCCAGAGAAAAGCCTGACCCTGCTCTAGGTGCGCAGGCCAAGCAGCGTTCCCTGCACAACAACTATCTGACTTTGCCCGTGGTGTTTCTCATGCTCTCCAACCATTCACCACTGGCCTTTGGCACACAATACAGTTGGTTGATCGCGGCACTGGTGTTTCTGATGGGTGTCAGTATCCGGCACTTTTTTAACTCGCAACACGCACGCAAAGGCGAGCCGTGGTGGACATGGGGCGTCACGGTAGCACTGTTCGCCATCATCATCTGGTTGTCCACAAATCCGAAGATCATTGAAGCCAGTGCCCGCGAACCCATCACACCCCAAGCCACGCTTCATTTCATGCGGACTGAAGGCTTTGAAGACGTGAGCCTTGCCATTCAAGGCCGCTGCGCCATGTGCCACGCAGCACAGCCCAGTTATCCGGGCATCCACGCGGCCCCCAAAGGTGTGATGTTCGAAACCGATGAAGACATCGCCAAACACGCCCGCGATATCTACCTGCAAGCCGCAGCCTCCCACGCCATGCCGCCATCAAACCTCACCGAAATTGAACCACAGGAACGCAAATTGATTGCGGCGTGGTATGAAAAGGCAGTTGCAACGGATTAAAGCAGCCCCCGCCCCGCCAAATTCTGCATCAACTGCGTGATACCAAAGGTCCACGGCGGGCACGCATCAGTCGCGCGGACAGTATTGAACAACACGCCCAAATGCGGGTTGGCCACACTCACCAGGTCTCCATGCTTGTGTGTAAAGCCCTGGCCCTTTGTACCCCGGTCTTGCGTGGGCGCAAACACTGTTCCGCAGAACAACACAAATCCATCCGGGTACTGATGATGCTTATTGAGGGTCGCCTGTGCCAGCAACTCGGGACTCCGGCTGATCTTGCGCATGTTGCTGGCACCCTTCAGATGGAAGCCATCCGCGTGTTGGACCTCCAGCGTGATCTCCATGCCTTTCACATCTTCGATTGAAAAACTGTAATCGAAAAAGCGAATAAAAGGCCCAAGCGCGCAGGACGCATTGTTGTCCTTGGCTTTCGACAGCAGCAAAGCCGAACGTCCCTCAACATCCCGCAGGTTCACATCATTGCCCAATGTGGCTCCAACAATTTGCCCGCGCGAATTCGATATGATCACGGCCTCAGGTTCCGGATTGTTCCATGACGACATCGGGTGAATGCCAACGTCTGCTCCAAATCCAACGGCACTCATCACTTGCGATTTGGTGAAAATCTCGGCATCAGGCCCGATGCCAACCTCCAAATACTGTGACCAGCTGTTCTTCTCAATCAGTAACTGCTTCAGCGCCATGGCCTCAGGCGAACCCGGCACCAGTTTCGAGAGATCATCGCCAATCAGGCGCGTGATATCGGCACGGATGGAGTCCGCCAGCGCCGCGTTGCCCCGCGCTTTTTCCTCTATAACGCGCTCCAGCATTGACGCTGCAAATGTAACGCCAGCCGCCTTGATCGCCTGCAGATCAATCGGTGCCAACAATCGCAAGTCTGAATCAACAAACAGTTCGTCCACACTTCCAATATCAACGCCACCGGGCAGCTGCTGCGCCAGCGTTGCCGGGTCAACAGTTTCGCAAAGTACGGCCATGGTGGGAATGCGTTTGGACGTGATGTCGATCACCCGCCCCGCCCGCACCACTACGACGCATGGCCCCACGCCCTTGCGCCAAACCCGCCCTGCGAAGCTTCCAGTCCGCAAGGCCACGCGCATGAGTTCAACGGCTTCTGCATAATTCATGGGCACACTTTCTGCGTGATCTACGGGCTTTTGCCCACCACATTCAAAATTTAAGGCACTTGGCTGGCAAACACAATTTTGCACTTGCCACTCTGCCCAAACTGGGCAAGATTGATATAACAGTTGGCCAGATAAATGCCACATGCAGAATTCGGTGAACCCGTCAGTTAAACGGGACTGCCGGATAGAAAACGAAACGGGAGGACTACCAATGAAGAATTATATGATCGGCGCCTTGGCTGCCGGTACAGCACTGTGCAGCCTTGCTGCCACAGCTTCGGCAGGTGAATTTGACGGCGTCACCGTCAATATTCTCACGCGCCCAGGTTACGTGATTGCTGGCAAACTGGCTGAACGTGGCAAGGAATTCGAAGCGGCCACAGGTGCCAAGATCGTTGTCAACGAAGTGCCATTTGCCGAAATTTTCCCGAAGATCCAGACGGACTTCACAACGGGAACAAACTCCATCGACGTGGGTGTATTTGCTGCAGGCTGGGGTGTCGAACTCGATGCCGCTGGCCTTCTCGAAGACCTTGACCCCTATATTGCCAAAGATACAAAAATCGATACGGCAGATATCGCACCTTACTTCCGCGAATTCGGCCAGAAGATCGGCGGTAAGACCAAGCTGCTGATGGTCGATGGTGACTTCCAGATGGTGTATTACCGCAAGGACGTGCTGGATGCAGCAGGCCTGCAGCCACCCAAGACCTGGGACGACTATCTGGCTGTCGCAAAAGCCATTCATGGCAAGGACATGAATGGGGACGGCAAGCCTGATTACGGTTCCTGCATTTTCAAGAAGCGCAACGCCCAGTCCTACTTCGCCATTCAGACCGTTGCCGCCTCCTATGTGCAAACCATGGGCACGTCCCAGGGCTTCCATTTCGACAACGCAACCATGAAGCCGATGATCAACAATGAAGCCTGGAAGAAGGCGTTCGAGTTGTACAAGGAAACCGGCAAGTATGGTCCAGCAGAAGAATTGAACATGGACATCGGTGATACCCGCGGCCTGTTCAAGACCGGCCAATGCGGCCTGATCATCGAATGGGGCGATCCAGGCCCGATGTCGATCGAAGCTGACGCGTCTGCCATCAAGGACAAGCTCTATGCCATTCCGGCACTGGGCACCAAGGAAGTGCTTGACCGCGCCACCGGCAAACTTGTGCCAGTGACCAAGGAAAATTCACCTTACTCGGTGGACGGCATCAACTACGCTCCGTTTGCAGCCTTCGGTGGTTGGGCCGGTGGAATCAATGCCAAGATCGACCAAAAGAAGAAGGACGCGGCTTACGCCTTCCTGTCCTACGTGAACCAGGCAGCCCAGTCCAACGTTGACGTGACGATTGGCAAAACCGGTTTCAACCCCTACCGCCTGTCACAATTGACCAGCACGGATCTTTGGGTCAAGGCTGGATTCTCCAAGGAAGTGGCCGAGAATTATCTCGGCGCCATCAACAGCGCATTGAACAACCCGAACATGGCGTCGGACTTCAAAGTGCCAGGTGCTGCGGCTTACTCCAGCGTTGTGCTCGACCGCGAACTCGCGCGTTATCTTGCGAATGAAATTCCGGTTGAAGAAGCCCTGAAGAACATTGAAGCAGGCTGGGAAGAAATCACGGAAGATCAAGGCCGTGATGCCCAGATCAAAGCTCAGGCTCTGGCCCTTGGCATCAAGTAAGAACTGAAACGACTGCAAGGCCGGAGAATGCTCTCCGGCCTTGCGCTTTCTGTGTAACCGGCCCAGCGTCGGCACTGATTTCATTGGGGCACACGTGACGAACGAGGCAACGACCTACCAAGAATCCTGGAGCGAATGGTTCGACCGCCATTCCCGCACCTTCTTTATTGCGCCCGCCGTCACCCTGATTTTGATTTTCGCGATTTTTCCGACATTCTATTCCATTGTCTTCGCCCTCAGCCGCGTCAAGTTCTCGCCCGACGGATTGAAATTCCGCTTCGTGGGCTTGCAGAATTTCACCAAGCAGTTTGCGGGAAACGAGCAAATCCACTTTCTTGGCCGCATCGAAACCATGAGCGTGTTTGGGTGGATTTTGAGTCTGGCCGTCATCGGGGCCGCCCTGTGGTGGCTTTGGCGATCGCTCAAAAATGGAGCCACCTGGATCGGCATGATCGGTCGTCTGATCTCAGCATCTGCAGCCGTGTTCATTGCGTTGCTGCTCGGCTTTACGCTGCTGTCGGGCAATCAGTGGGGCACACTGCTCACGACATTGTTTTACGTCATCGTAGGCTGCGGTATCCAGTTCGTCATCGGCACCGCCCTGGCCTTCCTCTGCTCACAACCCATCGCTGGCAAGAACTTCTTCCGCGTCATTTTCTTTATCCCCTTGATGATCACGCCGCTGGGCGTGGGCTATGCCTTCAAGATGATCCTCGACATCACCAAAGGGCCTTTTGAGCCCTTCTGGAATTTCATTGGCCTGCATGACTGGGCCTGGTCCACCGATGCTTGGGCCGCCCGCTGGTTTGTCGTCGTGGGGGACAGCTGGCAGTGGATTCCCTTCATCTTCATCGTTATGCTGGCCGCGCTCGAAAATGTGCCGAAAGACCATGTCGAAGCCGCGCAAGTTGATGGTGCATCCAGCGTGCAGATTTTCCGCGAAATCACCTGGCCGCAGATTGTGCCTGTGGCAGCAACCGTCATACTTATCCGCATGATTGAGGCCTTCAAGATTGTGGACCTCCCTAACATCATGACGTCGGGCGGACCTGGCATTGCCACTGAATCCATGTCGCTGCATTCCTTCTTCATCTGGCGCGCCAATGACTATGGCCAGTCTGCTGCCATCGCCTATCTGCTGCTGATCATGACAGTGGTGGTCTGCTCGTCCTTCTTCAACTACGTGGTGCTGAAGCAGTTGCGGAAGGCCCACGCATGAGCGATACATCCTATCAATTCGACAAGTCGCAGCGCAGCCTGATGGAGCGGCTGTTTGAGCCGCCCGCCGTTGGCAAGATGTCGCCGGTTGCTAAAGTTGTGGCCTACGGCTTCCTGGCCTTCTGGTCCGCCTTCGTGCTGTTCCCGCTCTATTGGGTGGTGATCACTGCCTTCAAAAACGGCCAGATCGTCAATGAAGGCCCCTATTACATTCCCTTCGTGGATTTTCAGCCAACGCTTGAGGGCTGGCGTCAACAGTTCACCAGCGATCCCAATTGCGATATCCCCGCCATTGCCGGTCAGCTTTGGCTCTATGTCCACAACACCGTCGCCTTCCTGCTGTCGCCCTTCACCACGGTCTCTTACATGGAACCGCAGATCTGCAAGGTCTACCTGGCCTACAGCAATTCCTTCGTCGTCAGTATTGGCTCCACCGCCATCTGCATCGTCATGGGCAGCATGGCCGCCTACGCCTTGGCGCGCATTCAATACAAGCCAAAGTTCGGCAACATCATCATGTTCGTGTTATTGGCCTTGGCATCGATCCTCGCAACAACATATGCGGGCGTGCATTGGCTGGTCGCGGCAACCGTAGCACTGGCGCTTTTCTTCCTGTTGGCTCGCGCCTTTGGCAAGCACTTCAAGGGCACCCTCGGCAATGGCGACATTCTGTTCTGGATTATCTCCCAGCGCATCCTACCGCCCGTCGTCGTCGTCATTCCCGTCTACATGATGTTCCAGGCCGTCGGCATGATCGACACCCACATGGCCCTCATTCTGGTTT